>JAVVHH010000019.1:0-35935 GCA_032249615.1 Acetobacteraceae bacterium | reverse complement strand
CGGAACTGGCGGCGCTGGACCAAGTCGACAAGGCAACGGCGCTGACCAAGCTGTCCGAATACCTCAACACGATTCAGAAGGGATCGGCGGCCGAGTCGGAGCCGATCGAGGAAGACGCGGACGCCGAGTGAGTGGAAGGCCCGCTTCGGCGGGCCTCCCTGTTCAGCTGGCGCGCTTGATGGTCAGCGGTCCCGGCCCCTGGCACGTCGGCATCATCTCCAGCCGGTTGATGTTGACGTGCGGCGGTAGGCCGACGGCCCAGGCCACGGCCTCGGCGATGTCTTCCGGCGAAAGCGGCGTCGTCCCCGCGTAGACCGCCTTCGCCTTTTCCATGTCACCGCCGAAGCGGACCGCACTAAACTCGCTGCCGCCCACCAGACCGGGCTCGAGATCCGTGATGCGCACGCCGGTCCCGACCAGGTCGGCCTTGAGATTGGCGCTGAGCTGGGTGACGAAGGCCTTGCTGGCGCCGTAGACGTTGCCGCCCGGGTAGGGGTAGCGCGCGGCGGTGCTGCTCACGTTGATGATGTGGCCGTGGTTCCGCTCGACCATGCCCGGCAGCAGCGTGTGCGTCATTCGCATCAGGCCGGTCACGTTGGTGGCCACCATCGTTTCCCAATCCTGCAGCGCCGTCGATTGGGCGGGAGCGACGCCCAGGGCGAGGCCGGCGTTGTTCACCAGCACGTCGATCTCCTGCCAGGTGGCCGGGAGGCTGGCCGGCAGGGCCGCCACGGCCGCGGCATCGGTCACGTCGAGCGCGAACGGCAGCAGCGACGCGCCGAGCTCCGCGCGCAGCGCTTCCAGCCGATCGGCCCGGCGCCCGGTGGCGATGACCCGGTGGCCGTCCCGCACGAAGCGGCGGGCGATCGCCTGCCCGAACCCGGCCGTCGCTCCGGTGACGAGAACTGTTTTGACCATACGTGATTCCTATCCTGGAAGATCCAGCCGGACCGAAACCGGGCAGTGGTCGGAAAGCCGCTCCTTGGCCTCCTCTCCCTCCCGATAAACGATGACGCGCAACGAATTGGGCTCGAGCCAGGCGCGCGCGGCGCCGCCCAGCAGAATGTGATCGATGAAGCTGTTGCCGCCCCAGCACGGCGTCGAGCGCCCTTCCGTGACGCGCAGCAGCGGCGCGGCCTCGTCGAGGGCGGCGATCATGTCGTCGCGCCCATCCATCCGCCGATTGAAGTCGCCGAGCAGCGCGAACGGCACGCCCTCCGACCGACGCTGCGTGATCCAACCCTGCATCGGGGCCATCTGGCGTCGGAGCGTCTCGCAAACGCGCCCCGCGGAAGACACGAGCGAGCCGTAGTGGCAGCCCGATTTGAGGTGCACGCCGAGCAGGCGAAGCCGGGCGCCGGGGAGGGTCAACGTGATATCGGCCCCGCTCCGCAAGTGGAAATGCGCGTTCGGGTTGACGTCGAGGGCCACGAGATCGGGGTTTTGCTGCACCGTGATGCCGCGTCGAACGGCAAAGCCGACCCGTTGGACGACATCGTCATGGGTGAAGAAGAGAGCGTAGCGATCCGGGGTGAAGATCTCGGCCGCGACTTGCGGGCCATCGACCTCCTGAAACGCGACCACGTCGGCATCGAGCGTGTTCGCGTAACGGCGAAGCAGGGCGCGGTCGGCGGGTCCTTTGGGCACCACGTCGGGCGGCAGGATGGGATCACCGGCGGCCCGCAAGGTGAGCCACTCCAGGTTCCACGTCGCGATCTTCAGGACGCGGGCCGCAGCGGGGTGGGCGGCGGCGATGAGGAGAGCGGCGAGGAACAGGCGGATCACAATAGAGCGGGCTCCGGCGGCGCGGGCGCATCCTGTTCGGTTCGCGGCCCGGCGTCCAGCGGCGGCACGCCGCAGAGGTGGAGATAGGCGGCGATGGCCTGGTAGCGGGCCGGATCCCGCGTGGGGTCGCGTGCGGAGCCGCGAGGCACCCAGATGATGGTGCCGTGGCGCGCGCGGGTGAGCAGGACGCGGTACGCGTTCAATCGGTTTGCCCGGGCCGCCGCGGAGGCGCCGGTCCAGACGCTCGCGCGGAACCGGCGCGCCTCCCAACCGGCGGCGCCGCGGAGCAAGTCCAAATCCCAGCACAACCCCGCCCGGTCGAACTCGAGGCCCTGCACCGCGAACTCGGTGCCCACGACTTCCAGGGCATCGCTGCTGCGGATGTCCGGCCAGCGGGCGAGGAACCAGTGGGAGACGACGTCGGCGTCCTGATGCGCCAGCACGGCGCCGAGCCCTTCGGCGCGGAGCCGCCGGGCCGTGGACGAGGCGACCAGGGCGGCCGACCGGCTGCCGCGCTGGCGCAACGCCATGCGAAGGTCGTCGAGCGAGCGGGTCAGCGTGAATGGCACGCCATGAACGGCCAAGGCGGCGGCGCGGGCGGGCTCGTCCCCCAGCACGGCGTCGACCCAAGCCGCGCAGTGCGGGCGGCCAACGCTGCGGATGGGGGTTGCGAGATGGAGATGCGGCGAGCGGTTGGCGTCGAGTCCGGGCGGCAGGCGTTGCCGCTCGTCGACCGCAGCCTCGTCCGGCGCATGGACCTCCCAGCCCGGGCGGCGCGACAGGGCTTCGCCCCAGCCAGCCAGCCCGCCCTCTCCGTCATAGATCTCCTGGCCGCCCCCGAGCAGGCAAACAAGGGCGGCCCAACCGGGTCGGCGCTCCAGGGTCGCCAACAGATGGCCGGGCTCCGAATCGGTGAGCTTGAGCGAACGATTGCGGGTGGCCGCGATGGCGTGGGCAGCGGTCCAGCAGCGTTGGGCTTC
Organism: Acetobacteraceae bacterium; assembly: GCA_032249615.1. Classification (GTDB taxonomy): domain Bacteria; phylum Pseudomonadota; class Alphaproteobacteria; order Acetobacterales; family Acetobacteraceae; genus JAVVHH01. The sequence continues at coordinate 33,170 of JAVVHH010000019.1, read as the reverse complement.
ATCGATGACGAGAAGGCGCTCGGGCGGCACGCCCCCGGCGGCGTAGCGGTCGCGAACCTCTGGCAGCGCCTGGATTACGCTCTCGACCCGGCGCCGCGCCGCCCGCTTGTCGAGGCCGCGGGACGCGGCACCCCGCACGAGGGCGTCCCGGAGGATGTGGACCAATGTGGGGTTGCCGGTCAGGAATGCCGCACCGGCACCGGGCTCAAAGGCCAGATCGAGCCCGCACAGCGTCTTGCCCGCGCCCGGCGCGCCAGTCACGAAGATCACCACCTTGCCGCCCGTGGCCTGGGCCGTGCCGACGCCCGCTCGCACCGCCGCCAGCGTCCGCCCGATCGCGTCGGGGCTTGCCCCCGCCAGACGCAGCGCGGCAACGTCGTGGTCGGCATACAGGCGACAGGCGGCGTCGAGCAGGCCGGGGGTCGCTGCATAACCCTCAGCGGTCCAGGCCGCGAGGTCGCGACCGAGCGCCGGGAAACGGGCGATCTGGCGGAACAGGCCCGGCAGGGAGAGCGGAGTCGCCTCGACGACCGGCGCGGCACCGGCCAGGGGCAACGGGAATTGCGGCCGCGTCGACGTGCCCGGCGCGCGCAGCAGGATCGGGATGACGGGCATCCCGGCGCTGCCCGGGTGGAAGTCGGCGAGGTCTAGCGCGGCATCCTCTGCCGTGGTGCGGGACGCGTTCGGGCGCAGCGTGATTGCCAGCACGGCCCGGTCGGTGACGACGACGCAGTCAGCCGTCGCACCCGCGCGCCAAGCCGCGGGCGCCGGCAGCAGACGCCAGCGCGAGGCGCCCGGGGTGGCCGCGAGCGCGGCCTCGACAGCAGAGAGCATGCGAGATCATGGCACGAGACGATTGACGAAAAGTTAGAAGTCGGCGCGTCGTGCGCGGCCCGCTCAGTCCTGCCGGAAGGGCGAGTATTCCTCGAGTGCCGCCATCTCCCGCGCGATCGCTCGCCGCTCGTGCTCGAGAAAGCCTGCTACAGCGTCGCGCAGTCCGGGATGCTCGATCCAGTGGGCGGAGTAGGTCGGCTTCGGAAGGTAGCCGCGCTGGATCTTGTGCTCGCCCTGCGCGCCAGCCTCGACGCGCTTCAGGCCATGCGCGATCGCGAAATCGATGGCGCGGTAATAGCAGAGCTCGAAATGCAGGAACGGCCAGTCGCCGCGGCAGCCCCAGTTGCGGCCGTAGAGAGCTTCGTCGCCGAGCAGGTTGAGCGCACCGGCGACGAGCTTGCCGTCATATTCGGCCATCATCAGCACGACCTGCGCCCCGAGCCGCTCGGACAGCAGCGGAAAGAACGATCGCGTCAGGTACGCGCTGCCCCATTTGCGATCCACCGTCGAATGGTAGAATCCGTAAAACGCATCCCAGTGGCGCTGCTTGATGTCGTCGCCCCGCAGGGTGAGGTAGGTGAGGCCACAATCGTTGGCGTCCCTGCGCTCGCGGCGGATCGACTTGCGCTTGCGGGAGCTCAGCGCAGCCAGGAAGCCGTCGAAGTCAGCATACCCGTCGTTCTCCCAGTGGAATTGCTTGCCCTGGCGACGCAGCCAGCCGGCCTCGCCGAGCGTTTCCCACTCCGCTTCCGTGCAGAATGTGGCGTGCACGGAGGAGAGCCCGAGTTGCCGGCAGGCTTGCGCGAGGGCTTGGGCCAGCGCGGAGGACGGCACGCCCGGCCGGGTCAGGAGGCGGGGGCCGGGCACCGGGCTGAACGGCACGCCGACCAGCAATTTGGGGTAGTAGTCGCCGCCCGCGCGCTCGAACGCCTGCGCCCAGCCATGATCGAACACGTATTCGCCGTAGCTGTGGGATTTCGCATACATCGGCGCGACGGCCACGATGCGCTCGTCTTCCCGCAACACGGCGTGTTGCGGGAGCCAGCCGGTGCGGTTGCTGGCCGAGCCGCTATCCTCGAGGGCGGAGAGGAAGGCATGGCTCACGAAGGGGTTGCCGGACCCGCCCAGCGTGCCGGCGCAAGCGTCCCACTCCGCCGCCGGGATATCGGCGATCCGGGGGTGCAACGTCAGGGTGAAGGTCGGCATCCCGTCGGGCATGAGCGACGATATGGGCCCGCGGCGACGTCCTGGAAACCTAGGGAAGAACCTCAAACATTCCCTCGACTTCGACGGCGGCATCGCCCGGAAGGGACGGCACGCCGATCGTGCTGCGCGCATGCCGCCCGGCCTCGCCGAAAATCTCCACCGCGAGGTCGGAGGCGCCGTTCATGACCAACGCGTGCTGGGTGAAGTCGGGGGTGCACGCGATGAAGCCGCCGAGGCGGACGACCCGGCTCACGCGCGAGAGGTCGCCGCAGGCGGTCCGGAGTTGGGCCAGGACGTTGATGAAGCAGATCGCCGCCGCGCGCTGGCCCGTCTCGAGGCTGACGTTATCCCCCAGCTTGCCGACGAAGCCGATCCGGCCGTCCACCGCCGGGACCTGGCCGGACACCACGATCAGCGATCCGGTGCGGACGAACGGGACGTAGTTGGCGAGCGGAGCCATCGGCGTCGGCAGCTCGATGCCGAGTTCACGCAGGCGGGCCTCGACCGTCATCCGTTCGACACCAGGCGGAGCCCGGGCCTTCGCGCCCGAAGCTGCACGGGCAGTTCGAGCGGCAGCAGGGGCAGCGCGTCCGGCTGCGCCTCCGGGATGCCCTCCGGCACTGAGCAGCCGCCCAGATAGTTCACCGCCAGATTGCGGAACACATAATCCAGCACGGAGGTCGCGTGGCCGATGTCGGCATCGCCCTCGACCGCGCCAGCCGGGCCGAAACGGGTCAGCGTGAAGGCGCGGACATAGTCCTCCAGCGGGACGCCATGCTGCAGGCCGAGGCTGACCGCCTCGGTGACGCTTTCCATCATGTGCCGCATGACGGCGCTCTCGCGCGGAAGTGTCACGTGCAACTCGCCCAAGGTGCCATCGGCATATTCCTCGGTCCGCAGATAGACACGATGCCCGCCGACGGCGGCGCGCTGCGTGTAGCCGCGGCGGCGGGCCGGCAAGGCGCGCCGGAGTGGCGGCCGAGCTGCGCTGCTGCCGGCGACGGGGCGCGGCGGCATGGCGTGCATGAAAGGGGCGACGGCGTCGTGCATGGCCTGATGCGCCTGCAGGCTGGCCGGCGTGAGCACCTGCTCGCCGCCGAGGATGCGGGCGAGCGCCGTCTCCGCGGTGATACCGAGCGCGGCCAGCCGGGCGTGAGCGGCCCGGGTGAGCCGGCCGTCGGCGTCGACCGGGGAAAAGGCCGGGGCGATCCCGCCCGTTTCGGCGCCCAGCAGGGCATCGGCAGGCCCCGGCATGCTGATCGCCGTGCTGGGCAGGGATGCGGAGCCGCGCAACGCCTCGCGCCGGGCCCGGGCGGCAGCGGCGGCGAGCTTCGGCATGCGGCGGAGCTTCGGCGCCTCCGGCCAACTCGGCAGGCAGGACAGGAGATCCGGCTGTTCGCCGGCGAGCACGACATCGACGGTGCCGCGCAGGATGGCGGACAGGGTGGCCGCGAGGTCGCGCGCGTCAGCGCTCTCGTAGTCGAGCCCGAGGCGGGCGAGCAGCCCGTCCAGATCGGTGAACCCGATGGCGACGCGGCCAGCGGCAGGCTCGCTCAGGCGCAGCGCGGTGGCGGCCGTGCGGACGGCGTCGACGAAGCTGTCGACGTCGAAGCCGGCGGCCTCGTCGTAGAAGGCGGGCAGGTTCAGCACGAAGCCGGGCGGGGCACCTTCGTCGCTGCCGCCCCAGAGCGGCGCGGTAGGCGCGGCTTGGCGTTGGAGCAGGAGGGCGTGGAGCCGGTCGGCAAGCGCCGGGTCGCCCTCGAGACGGGCGCTGGTGGCGAGCGGGCGGATCCAGCTCTCGGCGGCGCGCGGCAGGCTCGCCTTGCCGTCGCCGGGAGCCAGCGCTGCCAGAGCGGCCGCGGCGCGGTCGTCCCACGAGGCTGGGAGCGTCAACACGCGGGGCGTCGCGTCCGGGTCGGCGCCCGCTTCGGTGTCGCGCATGCGCACGCCGCGCCAGATTCGAGAGAAGCCCATGAGCGATGCTAGAGCGGTTTGTCGCAGGAAGGAACTGCCGAAGCCGCCGACAGGGAGCGCCGGGATAGTGTTTTCGGCGGCTCGCCCGTATATGTGGCCCATGACGCTCGGCACACGGCTGTTCACATGGTTTGCGGGACGCCCCGTCGGGAGCGATCCGGCGGGCAACACGTACTACGAGGAGCGCCGCGCCCGTCGCGGTGCCCGGGCACGGCGCTGGGTCGTCTACGCGGGCGAGCCCGAGGCAAGCTTGGTCGCGCCCGAATGGCATGGCTGGCTGCACTACATGGTGGATGAACCGATCCCCCTCTCGGCGCGGCGGCCCTGGCAGACCCCCCACCAGCCGAACATGACGGGGACGCCCTTCGCGTATCGTCCGCCGGGCCACGACTACCGCGGCGGGAAGACGCCGCCGGCCACCGGCGACTACGAATCCTGGACGCCAGGGAGCTAAAGCGGTGGCTGCTGCCAAGCGAGGCGTCGCGGAGCTTGCGACGGGCGCCATCATCATCCTGCTCGCGGTCGGCTTCCTGGGCTATGCGCTGATCAACACCGGGCGAGACACGACGGGCGGCCTCCACCTCACGGCCCAATTCGACAACATCGGCGGCATCGCCGACGGCTCGGACGTTCGGCTGTCCGGCGTTAAGGTCGGCAGCGTGTCGAGCGTGACCATCGACCCGCGCACCTTCCAAGCCATCCTGGGCCTGACGATCCGGCAGGACCTCAAGCTGCCCACCGATACGAGCGCGGTGATCTCGACGGGTGGGCTGCTGGGCGGTCAATTCGTCACCCTCTCGCCGGGGGGAGCGGCCAAGAACTTCCAGGATGGCGGCAGGATCACGCTGACGCAGTCGGCCACCAACATCGAGGACCTGCTCGGCAAGTTCATCTTCAATGTCGGCAGCCTTGCCGATGCCACGCAGAAATCGCTTCAGCAGAAGAACTCCTCGCAGCCATGACGGAGCGGCTGTGGCCGGGCGCCGATGGCGCGCCGATCTCCTGCCTCGAAAAATTGCGGACGCTGGAGGCCAACGAGGCGGAGGCGAGGCAAGTGCTGCAGGACGCCTTCGAAGACGCGATTCTGATGGGCGTCGACGAGAGCGCGATGCGTCAAATCATGGCGCAATTGGTCGACGACCTCCGGTCCCCCAAGATCCGGCGGTGAGGCGCTGGGTTGCCCTGCTGTGTCTGGTGGCCGGGCCGGCCCTGGCGCAGGACGCCTGGCTGCCGAAAGGCACGGCCGAACTGGTTCTGCTCGACAAGATCCGGGCTCAGCCCAAGGCGGTGTCGGTGAAGGTGGGGGATAGCACGGTGTTCGGCTCCATCACCGTGACGGTGACAAAGTGCGTCGTCCGCCCGCCGGACCAGCCGGCGGATGCTGCCGCCTATGTCGACGTCATGGACAACCGGCAGGGTGGTGAGCCGGTGTTCAAGGGCTGGCTGCTGGTGAAGACTCCGTCGGTGTCGCAGATGCAGCACCCGGTTTACGACCTGCGGCTGATGGGATGCCGGTAGCGCTGCCGCTGCGCGAGCGGGCCGCGCTTCTGCTGGACATCGATGGCACCCTGATCGACCTCGCGCCGACACCGGATGCGGTCGTCGTGGAGGCCGGGTTGCTCGATACGCTGCGAAAGCTGCGGCGCCATCTCGGCGACGCGCTGGCGGTCGTCACCGGGCGGCCGGTCGAGCAAGCCGATGCGCTGCTGGGCGGGGCTCCCTTCGCCGTCGCGGGTGAGCATGGGGGCGCGATCCGGCACCGACCGGATGGCCCGATCGAGCGCCCGCCTTTGCCGGAGGTGCCCGCACACTGGCTGCCGCGCGCAGAAGAAGCGGTCGCCGCGTATAAAGGCGCCCTGCTCGAACGCAAGCGGCGCGGCTTGGTGTTGCATTTCCGGCAGGCGCCGGAGTCGGGCTCCGCCCTCCATGCGGCGGCTCAGGCGATGGTGGCCGAGCGGGAAACCGAGTTTCAGCTGCTCGAGACGTCGAGGGCGTGGGAGATCAGGCCGCGCGGGATGGACAAGGGCGTCGCCGTCGAGCGGCTTTGCGCCCTGGCGCCGTTCGCGGGGCGGCTGCCGATCTTCATCGGCGACGACGTCACCGACGAAGACGGCATCCGGATGGCCCACGCGCTCGGCGGGACCGGGTTCCGGGTCGATCGCGCATTCGGGAGCCCGGCCGACGTGCGGGCGTGGCTAGCCCGCAGCGCCGATCGGTTCGACGCAGGCGAGGATTCCTGGGCGCCGACCGGCTGATCAGGTGAGCGGCCGCGCCACGTGGGTCCGGTAGACGGGGCGGTCCAGAAGCCGGTCATACCAGGCGCGTAGATGCGGCAGTTCAGGGCGGTCGATGCCGTCGAAGCTGAACCAGCGATGGGCATGGACGCCGATGGACATGTCGCACAGCGTCAGCCCCGGGCCGCCAATGTAGTCCGACTCGGTCAGCACGCGGTCGAGGATGCCATACAGCTCGCCGAGCCGGGCCGCCGCTTTGTTGATGGTGGGCCAGTCGCGTTGCTCGGGAGCGTGCCGGACGAGGCCCCAGAACACCGGGGTCATCTGCGGCCCCAGCGTCGTCTGCAGCCAGTCCATCCAGCGGTCGACGTTCGCGCGGGCGCGGAGGTCGCGGGGCCAAAACGGCTCGCCGGCGGGATTGGCGTCGGCGAGGTAGCGCAGGATGGCATTGCTCTCCCAGAGCACGAAATCGTCTTCCACCAAGGTGGGCACGACGCCGTTCGGGTTGAGCGCCCGGTAGTCGGGCGTGTCGTTGCCCCCGAACTTACCGCCGATGTCCCGGCGCTGGTAGGGCAGCCCCATTTCCTCCAGCAGCCAGATCACCTTCATGACGTTGCTGGAATTGGCCCGGCCCAGAAGCTGACGCATCGTCGAATTTCCTCCAATTTGCTTCAGGGTAAGCAGATTGCTGCCCCGGCAAAAGCGCCCCATAGGAAAGCCATGAGATCGTTCGACGCTTGGCGCGCGGCGCTGGTCGGGACAGTGGCGAGCGCGGCCGCTCTGGCCGCCGCCTTCGCCTCGGAATGGGGGCTAGGGCTCGTGCCCTGCGCCCTCTGCCTGTGGGAGCGGTGGCCCTATCGGGTGGCGATCGGGCTCGGGCTGCTGGCCCTCCTGGTGCGGCGGGCGCGGCGAGGCTTTCTTGCCCTGATGGCCGTGGCGCTGCTCGCGGGCGCCGCGCTGGGCGCCGTGCATGTGGGCGTGGAGTTCGGCTGGTGGCCGAGCCCGCTGCCGGAATGCGCGGCCCCGCGCTTGGGCAGTGGCACGGCCGCCGAACGCCTGGCCCGCATGCCGCTCCTGCCCGCCAAGCCCTGCGATGAACCGACCTATCTCGTGCCCGGCGTGCCCGTCAGCATGGCGATGGCAAACCTGCTGCTCGCCCTGGCGCTGGCGTCGTATCTCGCCATCTCTGCCGCGCGACCGAGGAGACTGACATGAGTGACAAGCCGAGTTTGCCGGGGGATTTGACGACGTCCGAAGTCGTCGAGCGGATCATCCGGGTCGATCACGCCGGCGAGTTTGGCGCCTCCCGGATCTACGATGGACAACTTGCAGTACTGGGACGCGGCGAAAAGGCCGAGTTGATCCGGCATATGAGGGCGCAGGAACAGGTGCACCTCGAGACATTCGCCGGACTCATCGGCGAGCGGCGGGTCCGCCCGACGGCCCTGCTGCCGCTCTGGAGCCTGGCCGGCTTTGCGCTGGGAGCGGTGACGGCGGCAATGGGGTCGCGCGCGGCAATGGCCTGCACGGTGGCTGTCGAGGAAGCGATCGACGAGCACTACCAGGCGCAGGCCGAGGCGCTGGGCGAGGACGAGGAAGCGCTGAAGGCCACCATCGAGCGGTTCCGCGCCGACGAGCTGGAGCATCGTGCGATCGGGCTCGAGAACGAGGCGGAAGAGGCGCTGGGCTACCGGCTGATGTCCCGCGTGATCAAGGCGGGGTGCAAGGTGGCGATCGCGGTGAGCGAGCGGGTGTAGCCGGCCGGCCAAAGAAAAACCCCGGGGTTTGCACCCCGGGGTTCCGTCGGACCGGAAGGCCGTCTTAGTTGTTGCTGTTGCGGACGCCGAAGAGCTGCAGCGCCAGCATGAACAAGTTGATGAAGTTCAGGTACAGGCTCAGCGCGTCATAGACGCTCCGAACCGCTGCGCCGTCAGTGCCGGCAGCGTAGGCATACTGCACGTAGTCGTTCTTAATCCGCTGCGTGTCGTAGGCGGTCAGGCCCACGAAGACCAAGACGCCGATCACGCTGACCGCGAACTGCAGACCGCTGCTGCCGATGAACATGTTGGCGAGGCTGGCGATCACCACGCCGAACAGCCCCATGATCAGGAAGCTGCCGAATCGGGTGAGGTCCGTCTTGGTGGTGTAGCCCCAGATGCTCATGGCGGCGAACGTGCCGGCGGTGACGAAGAACACGCGGGCGATGCTGTCGCCAGCGTAGATCAGGAAGATGTTCGCCATCGACGCACCCATGGCCGCCGCGAAAGCCCAGAACAGAAGTTGGGTCGTCTGCCGCGACAGGCGGTTGACGCCGAAGCTGAGCACCATGACGAACACGAGCGGCGCAAAAACGGCCGCGTAGCCGAGCAGGGTCGGCTGGACCGCCATGCCGCGCGGCGTCATCACCTGGTGATAGAACAGGTTGATCAACGACGTGTTGGCGACGCCGTAGGCGACCGCTCCGGTCAGCAGCAGACCCGACGCCATCCAGTTGTAGACGCGCAGCATGTAGCCGCGCAGACCGGCATCGATGACCGCGCCGTCCGCGGCCGTAGGCGAATACGCCCGATAGTCGGGGACGAAAGCCATGGCTCCTAAAATCCTCTCATGGGGCGGGAATGCCCTTGGTAGCTATGTTGGAGAGAACCTTCTCACGATCAAGATAAATCGTGAGCTACTCGTTACGCAGGTAGGGCGCTGGCCGGGCGCGCAGCGCAGAGGCGGTGCCGGCATAGCCGAACAGCAACATCAAAGCGGTGCAGCCCCCCAGCGTGACCGCCAGCGAGCCGGGCAGGAACACCCAGTCGGCATGCATGACGAAGCGGACCACGGCCCAGCTCGCCAGCGTGCCGACCAGCGCGGCCAGCAGCCCGGCGGCAACCCCGATCGCGCCGAACTCGATCAGCCAGGCAGCCCGAATCTGCTGCCGCGTGGCACCGAGCGTCTTCAACACCACCGCCTCGGCGATCCGCCGGCGCTGCCCCGCGGCCACCGCCCCCGCGAGCACCAGCGCACCCGAGGCGAGCGTCACGGACCCGGTCGCCGCCAGCGCCGCCGCGATCTTGCCGACCAGGGACGCGACCGCGCCCAGCACGTCGGCCACCCGGATGCCGGACACGTTGGGCAGCGCGTCGGTCACCGCGCGCAAGATGGCGCCCTCGTCTTCCGGCTTGGCGCGGACCGTCGCGATATGGGTGTGCGGCGCGTTCTCGAGTAAGCCGGGCGAGGCCACCATGACGAAGTTGATGCCCAGCGTGCGCCAGGCGATGTCGCGCAGGCTCGCCACTTTCAAATCGATGTCTCGGCCAAGCACGTTGACGCGAATGATGCTGCCGAGGTCGACGCCCCAGCCGCGCGCCAGGTTGGCGTCGAAGGAGACGAGCGGCGGGCCCTGGTAGTCGGCCGGCCACCACGACCCGGCCACCAGCTTCGAGTTTTCGGGGGGTGTCCGGCTATACGTCAGGCCGCGATCGCCCCGCAGCGCCCACTGCGTGTCGGGCGTCGCCCTCACCGATTCGGCCGGCACGCCGTCGACGCTGACGATGCGGGCGCGCAGGCTCGGCACCTCGTCGACCTGCTCGATGCCGGGCTGCGCGTCGAGGATGCGGCGGAACCGCCCCATCTCGTCGTTCTGGATGTCGATGAAGAAGAAGCTCGGGGCGGCCGCCGGCAGCTGTTCGGTGATCTCGGCGCGGATATTGGCCTGGATCAGCGCGACGGCGGACAGCGTGGACAGGCCCAAGCCGAGCGACACGAGCATGAGGCCGGTGGAGGCTCCGGGGCGATGCAGATTGGCCAGGCCAAGCCGGGCGGCGGCGGCCCGGGGCGCCGGAATGCGGCGGGACAGGGCCGTCAGCGCGAGGCCGCCCAGCCAGAACAAGGTCAGTGTCGCGGCGGATGCGGCGCAGAACCCGGCGGCGAACGGCCGCTCCGGCGAGGTCGCCACGACCAGCCCGGCGAGCAGCAGCGCCAGCGCCGCGTTGATCGCGAGCAGGGCCGGGCGATTGCGTAGCCGCGTGGGGAGCAGCGCGTCGCGGAACAACGCAGCGCCTGAGATCTGGGCGGCACGGGCAAGCGGCCAAAGTGCGAAGGCGCCGGCGGTTAACAGCCCGTAAAGGGCCGCCAGCAGCAAGGGTGCAGGATAGATGCCGAGCTGTGGCGGGATCGGCAGCGCACCGCCGAACAGCCAGACGCCCGCCGCGGTCAGCGCCGCGCCGCCCACCACGCCCGCGGCGATGCCAGCGCCGGCCAGCACGCCGATCTGAGTCATATATGTGAGGAGGATGGTGCCGGACGAGGCGCCCAGGCAGCGGAGGGTGGCGATGCTGCGGGCGCGCGCCTCGAGCCAGGCGCGCACCCCCGTGGCCACGCCGATCCCGCCGACGAGCAGCGCCGTGAGGCCAACGAGGGTGAGGAATAGGCCGGTCTGGTCGACGAAGCGGCCGACGCCGGGCGCGGCCTCGGCGGTTTGGCGGATGCGCCAGCCGGTGTTGGGGAAGGCCTGGCGGATTGCACCGGCGGTCGCGCCCGGGTCGACGCCGGGCGGCAGGGTCGCTCGAAGATCGTAATTGAGCAGGCTGCCGGGCTGCACGAGGCCGGTCGCCGGGAGATCGGCAATGGCGATCATCACGCGTGGACCCAGGATCGCCGGCCCGGCGACGCGGTCGGGCTCGCTGGTCAGCGCCCCGCGCAGCGTGAACGAGCCCTGCCCTAGCCGGATCACGGTCCCGGCTTTGACGCCCAGGCGCTCGAGCACCAGCGGGTCGGCGACGATGCCGCCGCCGAGCGCTGCTTGCAGATCGCCCGCACTCGTGCGCGCCGCGCCGACGAGGGGATAAGCGGCGTCCACGGCCTTGAGCTCGACCAGTTCACGCTCGCCATTGGCTGCGATCGCCATCGACCGCATGGAGACGACGTCGGAAAGCGTGGCGCCACGGCCGGCGAGGAAGCTGTGCAGGGCGGCGGGGAGCGGTTGGGCGCCGCCCTGGATCTCGAGGTCGCCGCCGAGAAGGCGGCGCCCGTCAGCGGCAAGGCCCCGCTCGATACCGTCGCGCAGGCTGCCCACGGCGGCGATGGCGGCGACGCCGAGGGCGAGGCAGGCCAGCACGATGCGCAGCCCGCGCGTGCCAGTGCGCAACTCGCGCCGCGCGAACCTGAACGCGAGGCTCAGCGGACGCGCTCCGCCACGCGGCCGTCGACAATTCGGATGGTCCGGTCGCAGCGGGCGGCGAGCGCCGGGTCGTGGGTGATGAGCAGCAAGGTGGTGCCGTAGGTGGCCTGCATGTCGAACAGCAGGTCCATCACGGCGACGCCCGTTGCGCCGTCGAGGTTGCCGGTCGGCTCGTCCGCCAGCAGCAGGCGCGGCCGGGCGGAGAAGGCGCGCGCCAAGGCCACGCGCTGCTGCTCGCCGCCGGAGAGCTGGCCGGGAAGATGGGTCAGCCGGTGCCCGAGGCCCACCGCCTGCAGCCCGGCGCGGGCGCGAGCATCGGCATCGCGCACGCCCGCGAGTTCGAGCGGCACGGCGACGTTCTCGAGCGCGGTCATGGCGGGGATCAGGTGGAACGCCTGGAACACGATGCCGACCGTGTCGCGCCGAAACCTGGCCAGCGCGTCCTCGTCACGGCCGTTGAGGCTCTGGCCGGCGACCTCGACCGTGCCCGCCGTCGCCTGTTCGAGCCCGGCCAGCACCATCAGCAAGCTGGTCTTGCCGGAACCCGACGGCCCGACGATGCCAACCGCCTCCCCTGCGCCTACATCGAGGTCAATGCCGGAGAGGATGTTGACCGACCCGGCGGCCGAAGGCACCGTCAGGTGGACGTCCCGCAGTTTGACGAGAGTCGGAGGCGGAGTGGATGGGGGACCGAGGTTGATGTCCATACTGGCCCCATATGGCCCGGTCCGCGGGTTGACCAACGCGGTCGTCTTCCTGCTGGCGCTTTTTTGCGCTGCGGCCGCTCAGGGGCGGCCGATCCGGATCTTAGTGCTCGGGGACAGCCTGACGGCCGGTTACGGGCTCGCGAAGACGGACGGGTTCCAGGCGCAGATGCTGGCGGCCCTCAAGGCGCGCGGCGAGGATGTGAGCTTCGTCGACGCGGCAGTCTCCGGCGACACGAGCGCAGGCGGCCGGGCGCGGCTGGATTGGGCGCTCGGCGACGGTGCGGATGCGGCGCTGGTCGAACTCGGCGCCAATGACGGCCTGCGCGGGCTGCCGGTGAAGGACCTGCAGGCCAACCTGACGGCGATCCTCGACACGTTGGCCGCCAAGCACATACCCGTCTTGCTGAGCGGCATGCTGGCGCCGCCCAACCTCGGGCAGGAGTATGGCGACGCGTTCAAGGCCGTTTACGACAAGCTCGGGCACCGGCCGGACGTCATCTTCGATCCGTTCTATCTGGAGGGTGTCGCGGCAAATCCGGCGCTGAACCAGGCCGACGGCATCCATCCCAACCCTGCGGGGGTCAAGATCATCGTCGCGCGCCTGCTGCCCGACATGGAGAAGCTGATCGCGCAGGTGAAGTCGTGAGGCTATTCGTCGCGATCGACCTGCCCTCTTCGCTGCGCACGCGGCTCTCCTGGATGTCGGGCGGCTTGCAAGGCGCGCGCTGGGTGCCGCCCGAGAACTACCACGTGACGCTTCGCTTCATCGGCGAGGTGCCGGCGTGGCGCGCCGAGGAGATCGATCATGCCTTGGCCGGGCTGCGAGCCGCCGGGTTCGCGCTGCAACTCGCGGGGGTCGGCACGTTCGAGAAAGGCGGCAAGGTGCTCTCGCTATGGGTCGGCGTCGACCGCAACCCGGCGCTCGAGCACCTGCAGTCGAAGATCGAGACGGCGCTGCAGCGGGCCGGCGTCGAGCCGGAACGGCGGCGCTTCAACCCGCACGTCACGCTGGCGCGCGTGGAGGGCGTCCCGAGCCCGAAGATCGCCGAGTGGGTTCAGGGCCGCAACCTGTTCCGCAGCGACGCCGTGCCGGTCGAGCATTTCACGCTGTTTCGCTCGCGGCTCGGCAAGGAGCAGGCGATCTATGATGCCGAAGTCGAATACCCGCTGAACAGCGCCCTGCAGAACCCGAGCGTCATGGCCATTTGAGCGCTCGATGCCGTCGACCGCGAGATTCTCCGACCTGCTCGTGGAGGCGCGCGCCTGTGCCCATTGCGAGCTTCCCGCCGGGCCGCGCCCGATCCTGCAAGCCTCGACCGACTCGCGCCTGGTGATCGCAAGCCAGGCGCCCGGCAGCATCGCCCATGCCAGCGGCATCCCCTTTCAGGATCCCAGCGGGTTGCGCTTGCGAGATTGGCTCGGGCTCGACGAGGACACCTTCTACGACCCGGCTTCCGTCGCGATCCTGCCGATGGGCTTCTGCTATCCCGGCCGCCTGCCGCAGGGCGGCGACCTGCCTCCCGCCCCCGCTTGCGCGCCACGCTGGCGGCAACGCTTCCTCGCGCGCATGCCGGCGGTCCGCCTGATCCTCCTGGTCGGCAGCTACTCCCAAGCCGATGCGCTGGGGCCCGGGCGCGTGACGGACCGGGTGCGGCACTACCGCGACTACCTGCCGCGCTACTTCCCCTTGCCGCACCCGAGCTGGCGCACCGGGGTGTGGGAGCGGCGGAACCCCTGGTTCACCGAGACGGTGCTGCCGGCGCTCAAGCGCGAAGTCCGGCGCGTGCTGGATGCCTGACAACTCGCTCTACTGGCGCCGCAACCTCTACGTCTGCCTGTTCGGCTCGTTCACCACGCTGCTGGCGATGACGCTGCTGCTGCCCTTCCTGCCGATCTACGTCGAACAGCTTGGCGTGGAGGGGCACGCCGCAATCGTGCAATGGTCGGGCGTCGCCTACGGCATCACCTTTCTCGGGGCCGGTGTCATGGCGCCGATCTGGGGACGGTTCGCCGACCTCTACGGGCGCAAGCCGATCCTCATGCGAGCGGCGCTGGCGATGGCGGTTTGCATGTCGCTGATCGGGCTGGCGCAGAACATCTGGCAGCTGGTCGCCCTGCGGCTCGCGGCCGGCCTGCTGGGCGGCTACAGCTCGGGCGCGGTCGTCCTGGTGGCGACTCAGACGCCGCGGGAGCGCTCCGGATGGGCACTCGGCGTGCTCTCGACCGGAACCTTGGCCGGCACTCTGCTCGGCCCGCTCATGGGCGGCATCATGCCCGGGCTGATTGGGATCCGGGCGACGTTCTTCGCAGCCGGCGCCGTAATCTTCGTGGCCTTTCTCGCGACGGTGTTCCTGGTGCGCGAGGACCGGAGCGCCTTCCGCAAGGAGGTCCGCCAGGTGACGCAGCGGGCCTGGTCGATGGTTCCGGACCGGCGCCCCGTGATCACGATGCTGGTCACGGCGATGCTGCTGTTGTTCGCCAACATGTCGGTCGAGCCGATCATCACGGTCTATGTGGGCCAGCTGAAACCGCCGGGCGGCGACGTGGTGTTCACGGCGGGCCTGGTGATGGCCGCCTCCGCGGTGGGCAGCATCGTCGCCGCGCCCCGCCTTGGGCGATGGGCGGACCGGCGCGGCCATTGGAGCCTGATCGTCTGGTCCTTGGCGGGGTGCAGCGTGCTGCTGATCCCGCAGGCCTTCGTCACCAATAGCTGGCAGCTGATCGGCCTGCGGTTCCTGATGGGGGTTGCGCTGGCCGGGCTGCTGCCGGCAATTACCGCGACGATCCGCCACAACGTGCCGCAAGCGGCGGCGGGCACGATCCTTGGGTACAGCACGTCGGCGCAATATGCCGGGCAGGTGCTGGGGCCGCTGGCCGGCGGGTTCGTCGGCGGGCAGATCGGCATGCGCGCGGTCTTCGGCGCGACGACCCTCGTCATGGCGGGGGGCGCCCTGCTCAACTGGTGGGTCAGCCGGCAGATCGCCCGAAAATCCCCCTTGGGAGACGACGCGAGTCGCGGCAGACTAGCGCCCGATGAGCGAAGCGCCGACGATCGACCGCCCTGAAGCCCGCGTTGCCGAGGCCGAACACATCGACGTTCTGGTCGTGGGCGCCGGCATATCGGGGGTGAGCGCGGGGTATCACCTCCAGCAGTCGATGCCGGGCACGCGGTTCGTCATGCTTGAAGCGCAGAAGAGCTATGGCGGTACCTGGTACACCCACAAATACCCGGGCATCCGCTCCGATAGCGACCTCTACACTTTCGGCTACCGCTTCAAGCCTTGGACTGGCGCCCCCATCGCCACGGCGGAGGAAATCCGCCGCTACATGGGCGAGGCCATCGCGGAGAACGGGCTGGAACGGCGCATCCGCTACCAGCACAAGGTCGTGCGGGCGTCTTGGTCGAGCGAGGCCAAGCGCTGGAGCATCGAAGGGATCCGCACCGACACCGGCGAGGAATTCCGCTTCACGGCGAACTTCCTCTGGATGTGCCAGGGCTACTACCGCCACGAGGACGGGTTCACCCCGGAATGGCCGGGCACCGAAGACTTCAAGGGCGAGATCGTCCACTCGATGCACTGGCAGGAAGGGACCGACCTGACCGGCAAGCAGGTGGTCGTCATCGGCTCCGGCGCGTCGGCGGCAA
The DNA here is from genome assembly GCA_032249615.1 of Acetobacteraceae bacterium. Taxonomy (GTDB): domain Bacteria; phylum Pseudomonadota; class Alphaproteobacteria; order Acetobacterales; family Acetobacteraceae; genus JAVVHH01. The sequence goes on along the minus strand of JAVVHH010000019.1, from coordinate 17,399 downwards.
CCATCGTGCCGAACATCGCCGAGCAATGCGCACACGTGACGATGCTGCAGCGCACGCCGATCTTCTACCGGACCGGGCGCAACGCCATCGAGATTGCCGACGAGTTGCGGCGGCTGGAGGTGGACGAGAGCTGGATCCACGAGATCGTCCGGCGCAAGATCCTTTACGAGCAGAAGGTGTTCAACGGCCGCAGCTTCGATGAGCCGGAGAAGGTTCGCGGCGAGTTGCTCGGGCTCGTGCGCGACGCGTTGGGCGAGGGCTCGGAGGAGGTCATCGCCGCCAACTTCACCCCCAAATACCGGCCCTGGCAGCAGCGGATTGCCTTCGTGCCCGACGCCGACTTCTTCCAACAGATGAAAGCCGGCCGCGCCTCGGTCAAAACCGGGGTGATCGAGCGCTTCGTGGCCGACGGGATCGAGCTGCAGAGCGGCGAGGTCCTCAGAGCGGATCTCGTGATCGCGGCCACCGGCTTTCACCTCTGCGTGCTCGGCGACATCGACTTCACCATCGACGGCAAGACGCTTGCCTTCGGCGATACCGTCACCTATCGCGGCATGATGTTCACCGGTGTGCCGAACCTGGTTTGGGTGTTCGGCTACTTCCGCGCGTCGTGGACGCTGCGGGCCGATCTAGTCGCGGATTTCGTCGTGCGGCTGCTCGGCCACATGCGCGAGCGCGGGGCGGAAATGGTGGTGCCGGCTCTACGGCCGGAGGATGCCGACATGGCGCTCGAACCCTGGATCGCGCCCGACAACTTCAACCCGGGTTACGTCAACCGCGGTGTCCACCTCCTGCCGAAATGCGGCACCAAGACCGAATGGCGACACACCCACGATTACTGGGAAGACAGCCACACTATCCCGCAAGCCGATCTGGACGACGGGACGCTGGTCTACCGCTAGGGCGGGCCCATGCCGTAGGTGGGGAGCAGCTTCAGCGTCTCGGGGCCGGCAAGCGTCGCGAGCAGGATGATCGGGAGTTCCGAAGCTTTGGGGTTCATCGCGGCCACGTAGGTCGTGCGGGTTTGGATGTCGGGCGGGAGCGGGCCGACGACGTCGGCGCCCTTGACCGCGAGCAACTCGCTGACCTGGCCCAGCGCGAGTGTCGCCTGCCCGTCCACCAGCCGCTCCGCCGCCAAGCCGCCCTGCGTCAACACCAGCTTGGGCTTCATCTGATCGGCGATGCCGAGCTTGGTGAACAGGTCCATCAGATAGGCGCCGCTCGTGCCGCCGGAGGCCGGGTCGACCATGGCGACCTTGGGCGCGGCGAGCAGGGCGTTGCGGAACGCGCCACTGCTCGAGATATCGGGCTTCGGCGCCCCCGCTTTGACGGCGACCCCGATCCCGACCGAGGCGATCGGCGTGACGAGGATGACCTTAGCGTCGGTGGCCAAAGGCTCGACGGCGGCGGGCGTGAGGATCGCGAGGTCGAACGGCTCGCCACGTCTGATACGGGCGGCGACGCCACCCGCGGTATCCGTGGTGAGCACCACTTTGGTGCTGTTGCGGCTTTCGAAGGCGGGGAGCAGTGCATCCAACACGGGGCGGAGGGCGCCGGCTGTCAGCACGCGGATGTCGGCGGCCTCGGCCCGCGCCCCCGCGGATGCGGCGAGGGCCAGGCTGGCGAGCAACAGCCGGCGAAACAGTGTCATTCGTCCTCCGCGCTTAGCGTCTTCAAGATACCGACCAGCTTGCCATCGCGCCAGCGCGCCCACTCCTCGAGCGACCGCCCCTCCGCCTCGCGCTCGACGCCGGCCGCCAGCGTGTCGAGCAGCGCCGGGGTGTCCTGCTGGGCGCCCAGATGCGGCCAGAGGATGGCCGGGCCGAAATTGGCCCAGAGATGCCGCAAGCCGCCAGCCCCGCCGCCGAGATGATGGGTCAGCGCCGGGCCCATGAGCGCCCAGCGGATGCCGGGCCCCTGCGCGACAGCCGCGTCGACGTCGGCGACGTCGACGACGCCTTGCTCGACGAGATAGGCGGCCTCGCGCCAGATCGCGGCCTGCAGGCGATTGCTGACGTGGCCGGGCATCTCCTTGTTCAGGCGGATCGGATGCTTGCCGGCCGCGCGGTAGAACGCCATCGCGCGATCGATCACCTCCGGCTCGGTCTGCTCGCCGCCGCACACCTCGACCAGCGGGATCAGATGCGGCGGGTTGAACGGGTGGCCGAGGACGACGCGCCCGGGATGCGGACAGCGCGCCTGGATTTGGCTCGGCATGAGGTTGGACGACGAGCTGGCGATGATGACCTCCGGCCCCACCGCCTGGCCGACCCGGGCCAGCAATTCCTGCTTGATCTCGACCCGGTCGGGCCCGCTCTCCTGGACGAAATCAGCGCCATCCGCCGCACGCGCCGGGTCGGGGTCGAAAGAGAGCCGGGTCGGGTCGGCACCCTGCGGCAGCCCGAGCGCGACGAGGGCCGGCCAGGCAGAATCGACGAAGCGGCGGACGCGATCTTCCGCGCCCTGAGCCGGATCGCTGGCGGAGACGGCGAGCCCGCGGGACAGGTAGTAGGCGGTCCAACTCGCGCCGATCGTTCCGGCGCCGATCGTGGCCACCCGCTTTACGCCCTGAACCGCCACCGCAGCCTCCCCGCTTGGTGGGGCTACCCTGCTACAACTCTCCCCGCCGGGCCAGGGCTCCGACGCGGTCGGCAAAGCGCATGGCAAGCGCGGTGATGGTCAGATGCGGGTTGACGCCGCCGGTGGTCGGGAAGATCGAGCCGTCGCAGACGAACAGGTTGGGGATGTCCCAGCTCCGGCAGTTTGTGTCGACCACGCTGGTCTCCCGATCGAACCCCATCCGGGCCGTGCCGGCGAGGTGGTTGGTATCGTCCTCCTGCAGGAAGATGTCGCGCGCGTTGACCATTTCCAGGCTGGTCCGCATCTGGCCGAGCGCGTGTTGGATCAACGCCTTGTCGTTGTCGCCCCAGCTATAGGTGATGCGCGGTATCCGCAGTCCGTATTGGTCGGTTTCGTCCGCGAGCGTGACCGTGTTGGCCTCGTTGGGCAGCATCTCGCCGACCATCTTGACGCCGATCTGGTGATTGTAGCGCGTCATCTCGTCACGGAGCGCCTGGCCCCAGAGACCCTTGGCGCCGGTCAGGACGGAGGTCCATTCGAGCGGCAGCGGCCCCTGCCCCATCCAGCAGTAGCCGCCCACCGGATCCTTGTCGTCGTGGTAGTTCCAATGCTCGCAGATTGCGGTCGAAGGCGGGCCTTTGTACGAGCGGACCGGCTCGTCCATGTAGCCCCAAGCGGCCTGGTTGGACTGCGTCATGAGATTCTTGCCCACCAGGCCGGAGCCATTCGCCAGCCCGTCCGGGAACCGGTCGGTGGCCGATAGCAGCAGCAGCCGCGGCGTTTCGATCGCGTAGCCGGACACGACGACGTTGCGAGCGCGCTGGAACCGCCACTTGCCCTCGCGCTGGTAATGGACCCCTGTAGCCCGGCCGTCCGCGCCCATCTCGATACGGCCCACCATGGCGAGGTCGCGGATCTCGGCGCCGGCGGCGATGGCCCGGGGGATGAAGGTCGTGAGCTGGCTCTGCTTGGCGTTGGTCGAGCATCCATACCGGCAGAAGCCCCGATACACGCAGGGGGAGGCGTCGCCTCTGGGGGCGGAGATGGTCGCCAGCGGGGTTTCCGTCCAGCTGTAGCCCATCGCTTCGGCGCCCTTGGCCAGCAGGCTGGCGGCGCTGTTCAGCGGGTGCGCGCGGTAGGGATAGCGGGGGCGCTCGGGCCCCCACGGGTAGGTGATCGGCCCGGAGATCGAGAGCGCCTGCTCTGCCCGGGCATAATAATCCCACATCTCGCGCCAATCGACCGGCCAGTCGGCGCCGTAGCCGAGCACGGAGCGCGAGCGGAACCACTCGGGGCGGAAGCGCAGCGAGACCATCGCGAAATGCACGGTGCTGCCGCCGACCGACTTGCCGCTGTTGTTGCCGCCCATTTTGAGCGGGTTCTCGCCGACGGAGATCCGGTCGTCCGTCCAGAACAGCTTGGCCTGCTCGATCTCGTCGGACGCGAATTCCTCGAGCGGCCGCCAATAAGGTCCCGCGTCAAAGCCGATGACGGAAAAGCCCTGCTCGGCCAGGCCGCACAGGGTGGGCCCGCCGCCAGCCCCGGTGCCGACGATCACGAAATCGACTTCGTCATCATCGCCGTGCTGCCGCATGGGGATCCACTCGCCCTCGCGAAACACGTCGGGCGCGCGCCCCTCGGTCGCACGCGGTGTCTCTACGGCATCAACGTACATGGACGTTCTTCCGCTCGGCCTCGCGCTCATGACCCGGCGTTGCCTCGACCGGTTCCCACGGGTCGCGCATGTCGTATTGCATCCGCACGTAACCGCGCGGGCTCGCCGGGCCGCCCCAACCGATCTCGTTCCAGCCCGTCGGGTGGGCGTAGAAGGCGCTCACGATGTCGGGGATGATGCGAGAGGAAAAGAACTGCTTGGCTGGCATGTCGCCGAGCGCGTCGGCTTCGAACCGGCCTTCCTGCATCGAACGCAGCATCGAGTCCTGGGCCGCCGGGTCGAGGTCCCGGAACTTCCGGCCCCCGTGCTTCGCGGCGGCTTCCTCGAGCGCGGCCAACCCGCGGCGCCATGCGTCGCCCTGCCGCGGCATGCCCGGATAGCGGTAGCCGTCGGTGCGGTCGGATAGCAGCTTCTCGTCCACCATCCCCGCGAGATTCACCCGGGTCGCCGCGTCATCCTGCGGCAGGATTCGGTCGCAAACCGCGTTCAATATCTGCCACTCCGCCTCGTTGAAGAACCGCGGTTTGTGGGGGATAGAGAGCCGCGCATCGACGGCGCGCCGGGTCGGGTTGTTCCACGAGGGGCCATTGCGCTTGCGCAGCACGTCATAGCCGGGATAGCGGCCTTCGGGTTGTTCAGTCATCCGGGTGATCCTGCTGCAGGCCGAGCGCGGCAAGGCCGGCGAGCGCCAGACCGGTGAAGGCGGGCGGCGCCGGGATCGGCGGTCCGGCCAGGATGTTCTGCGTCCAGTTTCGCCAACCGCCCATGTTGCGGGCGACGCCGATGCTGTGGAAGCCCGCGCCGGCTAAGCCCAGCAACGCCGTCATCCGCATCCACCAGCGCGTCACCGGCCGCCGCTCGCTTTGCTTTAATGCGGTCCGGGCGAGCATGAGGCCGGCGATCGGCGGGATGGTCACGGGCAGCAGCATGGCCGGGTTGTGATATGCGCCCCGAAGATGCAGCAGCCCGGCCTCGGCGGCCGTGCCCACCAGACCCAGCCCGGTCACGGCGGCAACAAGACGCCCGGCGGTCAGGCCGAAAATGGTCGGCAGACTGCCCGGAGCATTGTCGCGTGCCCGCTCGCCGAGGAAACCCATCAGCCCCGACAGGACCAGCGCGGCGGGCGCGCCCAGCGGTGCCGCGTAGAACAGGTTCTGGAAGCAGAACCCGCCGGGTCTCTTGCCGACATTATAGATGTGGAACCCGGTTCCCACGATTCCGGTGAGGGCGGTCGCGGAGTAGATTGCGTCGCGGAACGGATGGTTGGTCGTCTTCCGGTCTGCATGGCCGTGAAGGCTGGCAATCAGGGAGAGCGTGGACACGACCAGCGGCGTGTACATGGCCTTGTTCTCGAACGCGCCCGCGTAATGCTCGAGCGCGCTGTCGAACAGCACGGAACCGGCCAGCGCGCCGGCCGCGCGGTTAAGGCGCCGGCCCGCCCGGAGCGCGGACGGTTCCGCACCGGCCCATACGTCTCCGCCGAGCGAGAGGAGCACGCCGCCCAACGCGGTCGCGCCGCCGAGAAGTGTCAGTGCCGCCAAAACGCCGCCGCGGGGCACCCCGACACCGACCCGGAGCCTCGCCTCAGCACGGCGCGCTTGCAGGCGGAGGCGCCTTGCCTGGGCCCGATCCGGCCGGAGCGGAAAGGCCGTATCCATCAGCTACGATGGAAGACGCTGGCCGACACTTCTTTAACGGTGTTTTTCAGGACGGACGTGAGTTCTGGCTCCGTCGTGAGCGCCGTCATGAAGTTCTTGGCCTGCTCGAGCGTGATATGCGGCGCCAGAGGCGGCACGTTGGGGTCCGAATACACCTCCAGGATGCAAGGCTTGCCGCAGGACAGCGCCTCCCGCCACGCAGCGGCCAGCCGTTCCGGATCGTCGACGAAGATGCCGTGCAGGCCCAGCAACTCGGCATACTTATGATATGGCACGTCGGGGATCGACTGCGTGGACTCGGTTTTCCCCGAACCTGTCTCGACGCGCTCCTCCCACGTCACCTGGTTCAGGTCGCGGTTGTTCAGCACCATGATGACGAACCGCGGATCGGACCACTGCTTCCAGTATTTTGACACGGTGATCATGACGTTCATGCCGTTCATCTGGAACGCGCCATCACCGATGAAGCCGATCACCGGGCGCTCCGGGTATGCCATCTTGGCTGCCATCGCGTAGGGCGTGGCCGCCCCGAGCGAGGCCAGGCCGCCCGAAAGCGAGCCCATCATGCCGCGCCGCACCTTGATGTCGCGGGCATACCAATCCGCAACCGAGCCGGAATCGGCCGTCATGATGACGTTGTCCGGCAGCTGCTTGCTCAATTCAGTGAAGATGCGCTGCGGGTTGACCGGGTCGGCGCTGGCCATCGCCCGACTTTCCACCACCTTCCACCATTCCTCGAGGTTACTCGCGATCCGCTTGCGCCAGGAGGCGTCCTCCTGCTGCTTGAGCAGCGGTAACAGCGCCTTGAGCGTGGGCCCCGAATGGCCGGCGAGGTTGACCTCCATCGGGTAGCGCAGGCTGAGATGCTCGCCCTTGACGTCGATCTGCACCCCGCGGGCATCACCGGGCTTCGGCAGGAATTCCGAGTATGGGAAGTTGGAGCCCACCATCAGAAGAGTGTCGCACTCCTTCATCAGGTCCCAACTCGGCTTGGTGCCGAGCAGGCCGAGTTGGCCGGTCACCCAGGGAAGGTCGTCCGGCAGTGCGCACTTGCCGAGCAGCGCCTTGGCGCACCCCGCGCCGAGCCGGTCGGCAACTGCGGTGATCTCGTCCTCGCAACCGAGCGCGCCGGCACCCACCAGCATCGCCACTTTCTTGCCGGCATTCAGCACCTCGGCCGCCCGCCGCAGCCCGGCCTCCTCCGGCACCTTCGCCTCGGCCGGGAACCCCACGCCGGTATGCGTGTAGCCATGAGCCATCTTCGGCTCCTGATACGTCATCTCCTGCAGATCTTTCGGCAGCGACACGACCGCCACCCCGCGGCGGAACTGGGCGATGCGGACCGCGCGATCGATGGCGGTGCGGACCTGCGACGGCGCCCGGCCCTCGCAGACGAACTCGGCCACGTCCTTGAAGACGACTTGGGTGTCGAGTTCCTGCTGATAGTGCGACCCGATGGCGGTCATGTTCGTCTGGCCGATGATCGCCACCACCGGCGCGTTGTCGAACTTGGCGTCATACAGGCCGGTCAGCAGATGGGTCGCGCCCGGACCCGACGTCGCAAAGCAGTAGCCGACCTCACCGGTGAACTTGGCGTGAGCCGACGCCATGAAGGCCGCCATCTCTTCGTGGCGGACCTGGATGTACTCGATCTCGCCTCGGTCGATGCATCTCTGCAGCGCGATGTCGAGCCCGCCGGCACCATCGCCGGGGTAGCCGTAAATCCGCTTCATTCCCCACTCTTGCAAGCGGCTCCAAACGAATTCGGCTACGTTCATCTCGGCTCATCCTCGCCCGGCGTCATGGGATTTCTACGCAGGCTGCCAGGGGCCGTTCAGATAAATTTCCGGACATATTCCGGCGGCCCAAGCGGCTCGAGCGTTATCGTTTCATGGCGAACGTCGACCTGCTCCTCGATGCGCACGCAACCATCGCGGAATCCCTGTTGTGGGACCCGGCGGAAGGACAGCTCTACTGGTGCGACATCAAAGCGCCCGCACTCTACCGGCTCGATCCCCGCACGGGGGAGAACCGGCGCTGGGACTTGGAGGAAGATATCGGCGCCTTCGCGCTGCGGGACGGCGGGCGGGAGGCGGTGGTGGCTCTTCGCAGCGGCATCTTCGTGCTGTCGCTGGCGAGCGGCGCGGCCGAGCGCGTGGCCGAAGCGGCGTGGGATGCCACCCGGTTCCGCTTCAACGAAGGCGCTTGCGACCGCGCGGGACGCTTCTGGCTTGGCTGCATGTGCGACCCGCAATCGGGTCGCGACGACAAGGGCACCGCGCCGCTGCATCGCTGGACCAGCGCCGACGGGCTGCTGCCATGGGCGCACCCCGCGCAATGTCATAACGGGATGGCGTGGAGCGCGGACGAGCGCGTGTTCTACCTGTCGCACTCTCAGGAGAAGACGATTTACGCCTACGAGTATGACCCGGAAGCGGGGCACCTCGGCCCGGAGCACATCCTCACGACCATGCAAGGCAGCGGCATCCCGGACGGGGCGGCCGTCGATGAGGAAGGGGCGTATTGGTGCGCCCATCACGGAGCCGGCGAGTTGCGCCGTTACGCGCCGGACGGGTCACTGCTGCAGACGCTCACGCTACCGGTCTCGCGCCCGACTATGTGCGCGTTCGGCGGGCCCGAGTTACGAACGCTTTACATCAGCAGCGCGTCCGACAAGCTATCGGCGGAGCAGTTGCGGCAGGAGCCGCACGCAGGCGGGCTCTTCATGATCGATCCGGGCGTCAGAGGGCTGCCCAAGCCGACCGAAGCCCGGTAGCGCGCGATCAGACCAAAAAGGCGCTCGCATCGAACCCGTTCGGCACCCGGCCGGTGGGGCGGATCAGCGAATACGGGGCCCGGGCGAGGAACTGCCCGCTGCCGGGCTCGGCCTGCACCCGGCCGTCCCGCATCGCGACCTCGCCGCGGCGCAGCGTCATGACCGGCCAACCCGTGGCTTCGAGCCCTTCATAGGGTGTGTAGTCGATGGCTTGCTGCAGCAGGTCGTTGCTGATGGTCACGCGCTTGGCCGGGTCCCAGAGGACGAGGTCGGCATCCGCCCCCGGCGCGATGGTGCCCTTCCGCGGGTAGAGGCCGAACAGCCGGGCCGGATTGGCCGCGGTGAGTTGAACGAAGGTCTCGAGGCTGATCCGGCCTTTGCGGACCCCTTCGCTGAACAGGATCGGCAGCCGCGTCGCCAGCCCAGGAACGCCGTTCGGGATCTCGGTGAACGGCGCGTCAACGCCGTTGACCCGTTTGCCGCGGTCGCCGCCGTAGCTCCAACCGCTGTGGTCGGACGACACGACCGTCAGCACGCCGCGGCGGATTTCGTCCCACAGCCCCTCGATGTCGGCCGCCTCGCGCGGGGCCGGGCTACACATGAACTTGGCGCCTTCGAAGCCCGGGCGGTCCATGTCGCCGGCTGTCAGCACCATGTATTGCGGGCAGGTCTCCGCCCAGACTTTGAGCCCGCGCGCCTGCGCCCGCGCGACCTCCCCGGCCGCCTCCGGCCCGGATACGTGGAATATCTGAATCGGCTGGTCGACCAGTTCGGCAAGCGCGATGGCGCGATGCGTCGCCTCACGTTCCACCACGGCTGGCCGTGACCACGCGTGGTATTTCGGCTGCGTGCGCCCATCGGCCAGCAAGGCGGCCGAACGCCAGCGGATCGCCTCGTAGTTTTCGCAATGTACCGTGACCAGCGCCCCGGTCCGGCGCGCGGCGGCAAGCACACGCAGATATTGCCGGTCGTCGAGTTGCAACGGATCGTAGGTGAGGAAAACCTTCAGGCTGCGGATCCCGGATTCCACGACCTCCGGGATCTCGCGAAAGATTACGTCGTCGGTGGCGTCCGTGATGATCTGATGAAAGCTGTAGTCCACGCTCGCAGCGGCTGCCCGCCGGCGATACTCGGCCAGGGCCGGCGCGATCGGCTGGCCTTTGAACTGCGTCGAGAACGTGATCACCGTCGTGGTTCCGCCCGCCAGCGCCGAGCGGCTCCCGGTGATGAAGCTCTCCTCGTCGGCGCCGCCGCCCTCCTGCAGCTGCTCGATGTGACAGTGCGAGTCGACGCCCCCCGGCAGCACCAGCAGCCCGGCCGCATCGATCGTCTCGGCGCCGGCGAGCCCCAGCCCCACCGCGGCGATCCGGCCGCCGACGATCCCGATATCGGCCTCGAACGTATCGGCGGCCGTGACGACGGTCCCGCCTTTGATCACACGGTCGTAGTCGCTCATGATTCCTCGCCCGATCATCACGCGAACGTGCCTACACGATCGCGCCGTGCCCGCCACCTTGCTTCTGCGCTGTGCCAGTCTTAGTTCAGTGCTGAACGGGCGGTCAGTCAAATCGCGCGGTGTGTTGGGTGACGACGGCGCACAGAACGCCCCCATCCGGTGTCCGCGACAATGTCGAGCGGGATGGTATGGACAAGGTTGATAACGAGCGGTCGTTGCCGGATGACGACGAAGCCGACGATGCGAGGCGCTCGTACGAGCGCCCGCGCGGCGATGCCGATCACCGGTCGAAGACCCAGGACCGCAAGGCGTCCTCCGACGACGAGGACGACGACGAGGACGACGGTGGAGAAGGCGACGACGAGAAAGGCGGCAAGAAGAAGAACGGCTCCAAGCTCCCGCTGATCATCCTCGGCATCGTCGTGTTGATCGCGGCCATCGGCGGCGCGATCTGGTGGTTTCTGCATCGCAATCAGATCGACACCGACGACGCCTACACCGACGGCCGGGTCGTAATGGTGGCATCGCAGGTCAACGGTTACGTGACGGTCCTGGGTGTCAACGACAACCAGTTCGTCCACAAGGGAGACCTCCTCGTCCAAATCGATCCGCGCCCCTATGAGGCAGCGCGCGATCAGGCAAAAGGCGAACTCGCGGCTGCCGAGGCTCAACTGAACAGCGCGCGCGTCGCGTTGCAGAAAGCCAAGACCACCTTCCCCGCGCAACTCGCGCAAGCGCAGGGTCAGCTGACGCAGGCACAGGGCACGCTCTACAACGCCCAGACCGACTACAAGCGTCAACACGCCGTATCACGCGGCGCGACCACGCAGCAGAGCGTCGACCAATCGACCGCCAGCCTGAAGTCGGCGCAAGGCCAGGTTCAGGTGGCGCAGGCCCAGGTCGAGATGGCCAATCTGATCCCGCAGGACATCGAGCAGGCCGAAGCGCAGGTGAGGCAGCTCGAGGGCCAGGTGCTGCAGATGCGCGGCAAGCTCGCCACCGCGGAGGTGAACCTTGGCTTCACGCGCGTGACTGCGCCTCAGGATGGCTGGGTGACGCGGCGCAACGTCGAGCAGGGTAACTTCCTGCAGCCCGGTATGCAGATCATGGCGCTCGTCACCCCCGACACCTGGGTGACGGCGAACTTCAAGGAAAACCAGCTCACCCGAATGCGCCGCGGGCAGGACGTCGACATCGAAGTCGACGCCTATCCCGACCTGAAGCTGAAGGGCCATATCGACTCGATCCAGCTCGGATCCGGCTCCAAGTTCAGCGCCTTCCCGGCGGAGAACGCGACCGGCAACTTCGTCAAGATCGTCCAGCGCGTGCCGGTCAAGATCGTCATCGACAGCGGCATCGACCCCGACCGGCCCTTGCCGCTGGGCATCTCCGTCGTGCCGACCGTCTACGTCAAATGAGCGACCCGGCCGAGCGCAACGATTGGCAGCCGTCCCACAACATTTGGCTCGTCGCCGTCGTGGTCACCCTGGGCGCCTTCATGGAGGTGCTCGACACGACCATCGTGAACGTCTCGCTGCCCCACATCGCCGGCAATCTGGCCGTCAGCTACGATGACGCAACCTGGGCGCTGACCTCCTACCTGCTCGCCAACGGCATCGTGCTGACGGTGTCGGGCTGGCTCAGCAGCGTCTTCGGCCGCCGCAAATACTTCCTGCTCTGCATCGCCGGCTTCACCGTCTGCTCCTTCCTCTGCGGCATCTCCACCAACCTCGGCGAGCTCGTCGTATTTCGGCTGATGCAAGGTTTCTTCGGCGGCGGACTGCAGCCGAACCAGCAATCGATCATCCTCGACACCTTCCCACCGAGGCTGCGCGGCAAGGCGTTCGCCATCACGGCCGTCGCCACCATCGTCGCACCGGTGCTCGGCCCGACGCTCGGCGGCTTCCTGACCGACACCTACGGCTGGCGCTGGGTGTTCTTCATCAACGTCCCGGTCGGCACGGCGACGTTCTTTGCGGTCCAAGCGCTGGTCGAAGATCCGCCCTGGGCGAAGGCGCGCCCCCGCGGCATCGACTACACCGGGCTCGGGCTCATCACCCTCGGCCTGGGCTGCCTCGAGGTGGTGATGGACCGTGGCGAAGAGCTCGATTGGTTCGCCTCGAATTTCATCCTCGTCATGGCGATCCTCGCCTTCCTCGGGATCGCCGGAGCGATCGCCTGGCTGCTCTACACCAAGGCGCCGGTTGTCGATCTTCGCGTTCTGACCGACCGCAATCTCGCAATCGGCTGCCTGATGATCGCGGCGATGGCCAGCGTGCTCTACGCCAGCGCCGTCATCATCCCGCAATTCGCCCAGCAGCAGCTGGGCTACACGGCGCTTTGGGCCGGGCTGATCCTGTCACCGGGCGGCTTGGTCGTGATCGTGCTCATCCCGATCGTGAGCCAGGTGACCAAACTCGTTCCGCTGAAATACGTGATCGCGTTCGGCTTCTTCATCATGGGCTGCTCGCTGCTCTACTCGCATCGCCTCGTGCCCAATCTCGATTTCTGGACGTTGGCCAAGATGCGAGCCTTCCAGACCGCCGGACTCGCTTTCATGTTCGTGCCCATCAGTACGATCGCGTTCGCGACGCTGCCGCGCGAGAGCAATGCCGACGGCTCCGCGCTGTTCACCATGTCGCGCAACTATTTCGGCTCGATCGCGATCTCGGCAGCGACCTCGATCGTCCAGGACCGGACCCAGGTGCACCAGGCCCACCTGTCGATCCATACGTCGGCGCTCGACCTCGGCTATGTGAGTACGATGCAACGCGTGCAGAGCGACCTGCTCCGGCAAGGCCACGCGGCAGCCACGACGGCCCAAGGGGCGACCAGTTGGCTCTACCAGCAATTGCACACGCAGGCCGCCGTGCTGGCCTATAGCGACGTGTTCCTCGTGACCGCGATCCTGTCGTTCACCATTGTGCCGGTCTGCCTGCTCGCCGGCCGCAAGCCGGCCAAGAACTCCGGCGCGGCTCCCGCGCACTGACGGACGAGCCGTTGCTTAAGGATTAGACTTTCTCGGCTGACTTGCCGAATTCCTGATCATCGGCTGGCGGGCGGCATCGGGTAAGGGGGCGCCCGCCTCGGCACGCATCTTGCGTCCTTCGCGCCACGTGAGCCGGACCGCCGTGTCCGCCCGGATCAGAAGGACGACCGATGGCCTATCTTGCCCCCTCCGAGTTCGTGACCAAGATGGTCGACGCCGGCGAATCCAAAATCTTCATGTCGACCCGCGACACCGTCATCCGCGCCTACATGGCCGGCGCGATCCTCGCGCTGGCGGCCGTGTTCGCGGTCTCCATCAATGTCCAGACAGGCTATTCCATCATCGGCGCGGCGTTGTTCCCGGTCGGCTTCTGCATGCTCTACCTGCTCGGCTTCGACCTGCTGACCGGCGTCTTCGTGCTTTGCCCGCTCGCGCTGATCGACCGCCGCCCGGGGTTACGGTGGGCGGCGTGCTGCGGAACTGGGGCCTGACCTTCGTCGGCAATTTCATGGGCGCGCTTACGGTCGCCGTCCTCATGTCGATCGTCTTCACCTTCGGCTTCTCCAGCCCGCCCGATAAGGTCGGTACCGTGATTGCCGGCATTGGCGAGGCCAGGACGCTCGGTTACGCGGCCCACGGCGCCGCCGGCATGCTGACCCTTTTCGTGCGCGGCATGCTTTGCAACTGGATGGTCAGCACGGGCGTCGTCGGCGCCATGATCTCGACCACTGTCAGCGGCAAGGTCATAGCCATGTGGATGCCCATCATGGTGTTCTTCTTCATGACTTTCGAGCACTCGGTGGTGAACATGTTCCTGTTCCCCTCCGGCCTGATCATGGGCGGCCATTTCTCGATCATGGACTACCTGATCTGGAACGAGATCCCGACCGTGCTGGGCAACCTCGTGGGCGGCATCGCCTTCACCGGGCTGACGCTCTACTCCACCCATGTTCGCACCGCCGCCAAGCGGTTCGCGATGACCTGAGCACCTGCCCGCCCGACTTTCCGTCTCCCTCGGCCAGTGCTCGAAGCCTGGCCGAAAGACGAGCAACGATGATTTCTACGGCGCCGTGCTGCCCGGCGAGCCGGCGCTCAGCCTCAAAGGCGTGGCCGTCGCGCTGGCCGACGGCATCAGCTCCAGCCGCGTCAGCGCAGTCGCCAGCAGCGTGGCCGTGCGCAGCTTCCTCGATGACTATTACTGCACGCCGGAGACCTGGTCGGTGCCGCTCTCGGCCAACCGGGTCGTCGCGGCCATCAACGCCTGGCTCAATGCCGAGACGAGGAACGGCGACGGCGGCGAGGACCGCGACCGCGGCTACGTCTGCACCTTCGATGCGGTGATCATTCGGGGCCGCTCGGCCCACCTGTTCCATGTCGGCGACGGGCGGATCGCGCGTGTCGCGGGCCGCACGCTCGAGCGGCTGACGACCGACCACCGGGTCGCGGTGTCCTCCGCGCAGTCGTTTCTCGCCCGAGCACTCGGCGCCGACTCGCGAGTCGAAATCGATCACCTCCAACTTCCCATCCAGCCCGGCGACGTGTTCGTGCTGACGACGGACGGGGTGCACGACCATCTGTCGCCCGAAGCGATCGCCGGCGCGATCGGCCCCGATCTAGACGCTGCCGCGGCCGCTATCGTTGCCGCGGCGGAGACCGCTGGCAGCCGGGACAACCTGACGGTTCAGCTGATCCGGGTCGAGACGCTTCCCCCGCCCGACATCGGTCATCTGCTCGACCAAGCCGCCGAGCTGCCGCCCGCGCCGGTGCTCGAACCGGGCCAGACGCTCGATGGCTACAAGGTGGTCCGCAGCCTGCACGACAGCGCGCGCAGCCACCTTTATCTGGCGACCGCACCGGACGGCGGGACGGTCGTGCTCAAGGTCCCGTCCGTCGCGCTCGCCGGCGATCAGCGCTATTTGCGGCGGTTCATGATGGAGGAGTGGATCGCGCGCCGGGTCGACAGCCCCTACGTGGTCAAGCACCTGCCTCCCGACGCCCCGCGCAGCCGGCTCTACCTCGTGCTCGAGTATGTCGAAGGGGCGACGCTGGCGCAGTGGATGCGCGATCACGCGTCGCCGTCGCTCGACAGCGTCCGCGGCATCGTCGAGCAAGTCGCGCGCGGCCTGGACGCGTTCCACCGGCGCGAGATGGTGCATGGCGATCTGCGCCCGGAAAACATCATCATCGACAGGACCGGCACAGCCCGCCTGATCGATTTCGGCTCGAGCGTGGTGCCAGGGGTCAACGATTGGGAGGGCGAGCCCGGCGACGCCCCGCTCGGCACGGCCCAGTATTCCGCGCCCGAGCTCCTCCTGGGCGCGCCGCCCTCCCCCGCCTCGGACGTCTGCTCGCTCGGCCTGATCGCCTATCACATGCTGACGGGTCGGCTGCCCTATGGCGCCGCTCCCGCCCGGGCCCGCAACCCCGCCGCGTTGCGCCGGTTGCGCTATCGCCCGGCCACCGAAGGCCGGCCCACCCTGCCCGATTGGGTCGATGGCGCCTTGCGCAAAGCGGTCCACCCGTCACCGCCGCGCCGGTACGACGCGGCGGCCGACTTCGTGCAGGATCTCCGCTCTCCCAACCCGGTACTGACGGCGCGGTCCGTGCCTCTGGCCGAGCGTGACCCGGTCGTGTTCTGGAAGACGGTCGCGCTGGCGCTCGCGATCGTCCTCGCGGCGCTGCTAGTCCGGGGTTAGTACACCTTGTACGGGAGGAACTTGCCCGACATGCCGATCTTGACCCGGTCGCCCTTCTGGTCCGGCTGTCGCTCGAGCGACATGTCGAAATCGATGGCGCTCATGATGCCGTCGCCGAACTCCTCGTGGATCAACTCCTTCCACGTCGTCCCGTACACCGTGATCAGTTCGTAGAAGCGGTAGATCAACGGATCGGTCGGCACCTGGGTCGGCAGTGACCCGCGGTAGGGCGCCTCCTGCAGCAACGCCACCTCATCATCGGTCAGATCGAACATCACGCCAGCTTTCTCGGCCGTCGCTGCCGTCATGCTCATCTGGCCCAGACAGGCCGCCGTGGTCCAGACAGGCGACTGGCCGAGCTTGGTGGCCACCTCCGTCCAGGTCCACCCGTTCTTCTTCTTGACCGCTTTGATTTTCATCCCAAGCGCGGTCTTTGCCTCGTTCATCGTGTCCACCTTCCTTCTGTGAGCCTTCTTTGAGCGATGTCGCGACATCGCTGGCCATCGCCCTGCAAGGCGCGTGCCCACCCCTTCGGGCCCAGTCTGCCCGGCCATGCGCGACGCAATTGCCACACATGCCCGCATGCCGCAGCGCAGCTCACGAACCATGTTGCACTGCAGCATAAACGAACCCATTGTAGGGCTCGCGCGCTGTCGACGGGGGACGTTTCCGGCGCGCCTCAGAGAAGGAGGACGCTTCATGCGACCTGACGTCGTCAAGGGCAACGTGTTCGTTGCCAACCTGCCGCTCGGCTTCACCGACGAGCAACTGGCCGAATTGTTCGACCCGTATGGCATCGTCCTGCGCGCCTATCTGGCTCGCGACCCGGAGACCGGGCAGACACAGGGCCATGGACTCGTCGAACTCGCGCCGGAACGCGTCGTCGAAGCGGCGATCGAGGCCGTGTCGGCCGAGCGTCCCGGCGGGCGCCGGGTCGACGTGCGCCGGGCCGACGATACGATGTGCATCGTCGCCAAGCGTCCGGCGCCGAAGCCGCGTCCGGCGCGCGAGGGCGGCCCCTGGGTGGTCGAGACGCGCAGCCTCGCCCGGCCGCCGCGGGAGGCGCAAGTGATCCGCCAGGAGCGGAGCGAGCGCTGGGGCACCGGCCGACTCACCCTGCGCTGAGGCTCACTCCTTCACGGCGCCGGTCAGCGAGCTGACGTAGTACTCGACAAAGAACGAGTATAGCAGCGCGACCGGCAGCGAGCCGAACAGCGCCCCGGCCATCAATGCGCCCCATTGATAGTCATCGCCCTGCACGAGCTGTGTCAGGACGGCGACCGGCACGGTCTTCTTCTCTGAGGATTGGATGAAGGCCAGTGCGTAGATGAACTCGTTCCAAGAGAGCGTGAACGCGAAGATGCCCGCGCTGATCAGCCCGGGGACGGCGAGCGGCAGGGTGATGCGCCGCAAGATCTGCAGCCGCGAGGCGCCGTCGATCAGGGCGCACTCCTCGAGCTCGTAGGGGATCGACTTGAAGTAGCCGATCAGCAGCCATGTGCAGAACGGGATCAGGAAGGTCGGGTAGGTCAGCACCAGTGACCAGGGGCTGTCGAACAGGCCGAGCTG
>JAVVHH010000018.1:0-35967 GCA_032249615.1 Acetobacteraceae bacterium | reverse complement strand
CGGGCCGGGCATGCTCCATAATGCCCCAGTTATCTCGGCGCGGAGGAAACGCCTGCTGATCCCTTCCACAGGGCCTCTATAACGATGGCCAGCGTGTTCGGCCGCGTGGCGGCCAGCTTGTCTCCAGCGGCCCGGCTGCGGGACGCGATCGAGCGCGCCCGGGCGGGCGAGCTGGCGCCGGTGTTCGCCGTGTTGGCCGCCGCGGCCGAGCGCGGCAACGTCGACGGCCAGTTCTGGGTCGGCAAGGCCTACCTCGAGGGCAAGGGTGTGCCGCCGAGCCGCAACACGGCCGCGTTTTGGCTCGAGAAGGCCGCCGTCGCCGGGCACGTCGATTCGCAGGCGACCCTGGCGACGGTCTATCTGACGGGCGCTGGCCGGGCGAGCGAGATCGCGCCGGGCTCCCCGCTGCACAGTGATCTCGATCGGGGCGAGCCGGACTACGAGCGTGCGCTCCGGTTCGGCCTGCAAGCGGCCGAGGCGGGGCACGCCGACGCGCAGGCTCTGCTGGGGTTCGTGTATGGCTCGGGGCCCGCGCACCTGCGGGACCTCGCGGCATCGGACCGTTGGTACCGCCTTGCGGCGGAGGCGGGTTCCGCCCAGGGCTCGCTGGGTCACGGGCTCGCGCTGATGCGGGGCGCGCACGGGGAGGAGCAGCAGAAGGCGGCGACGGCGCAACTCGCGCGCGCGGCCGCGGCCGGCATCCCGTTCGGGATCTATCTTCTCGGGGTCTCGCTCGAGAACGGAATCGGCGTCGCGAAGAATCTCCCCGCCGCCGCGGACCATTTCCGCCGGTCCGCCGAGCGCGGGGTGCGGCAGGGCCAGGCCAAGTGGGGGCTCGCGCTGATGGAGGGGCGGGGCGTCGCCCAGGACACCACCAACGGCGAGTCCTGGTTGCGCCGTGCCGCCCTGGCCGGTGACGTCGAAGCCGCCGCGCTGGTGGGCGACCTCTACGCCAGGGGCGGCGACCTGCCGCCGAACTTCGCGGAAGCCGCGCTCTGGTACACCCGCGCGGCGGAAGGCGGGCATCCCGCGGCGGCCCGTGCACTGGGAATACTGTATCGGACCGGGGTGGTGGGCTTGGCCCGCGACGAGACCGAGGCGGCCCGCTGGTTCCGCATCGCGGGCGAGCGTGGCGATGTGGCGGCCCGCGCGAACCTGGCGGAGATCGTGCTCCGCGGCGGCGGGCAGCCGGAGGATCGGAAGCGCACCTGCGAGTGGTTCTCCGCCGCGGCGGAGGGCGGCGACCTCGTGGCCGCGTTCAACTACGGGGTTTGCCTTGCCGAGGGCATCGGGATCGAGCGCGACCTGGCGGCGGCGGCGGACTGGCTGCGCCGGGCTGCGGACGGGGTCGTGAATGCGCAGTTCTGGTATGGGCGGTTATTGGCGGAGGGGCGGGGGGTGCCGCTCGACCTGGAAGGCGGGCGCGCGTGGATCGCGCGGGCGGCCGATGCGGGCTTTGTGGAGGCGCAAGTCGCGCTGGCCGAGATGATGGTCAACGGCCGTGGCGGCCCCCGCGACCATGCGGCCGCGAAGGTGCTTTTCGAGGCCGCGGCGGAGCGCGGGCACCCGGGGGCGCAGTTCGCGATGGGCGCGCTGCTCGGGGGCGGGCACGACATCGCCGTGGACCGGCCAGCGGCCCAGGGTTGGTTCGCCAAGGCGGCGGCCAACGACCATCCGTTCGCGCTGCTGATGCTGGGGCGCTATCTCGCGCGGGGCCTGGCGGGCACCGTCGATCCCGTCCAGGCCGAAGCGATGCTGCGGCGCGCCTTGGCGGCGGGCGTCACGGATGCGGCCAACGACCTTGCCGTGCTGACATCAAAAGCGGCCCCTGTTCCACAAGGCGCCTGACCGGATCGGCGCCGGGGACGACCGCCCCGAGCGGCGTGACCCCGGCTACCTGAGCTGGCAGCGGGCGCAGGCGGCGCTGGAGGCCGGGGACGCGGCCGCGGCGCTCCGGTGGATGGAGCGCGCCTACCGGCTGCACCCGGCGGACTCGCTGGTGGCGCTGACGTTCGGCTCGCAGCTGATCGCTGCCGGGGAGCCCGGCTGGGCGGTCGACGTGCTCACCAACCTTCCAGAGCGCGATCTGGTTCCGGCGGCGCGGATCGCACTCGCTTCGGCCTATCTGCTGCTGGATCGGGTGCCGGAAGCCGGCGACGCCATCCGGGGTGCGCTGCAAAGCGCGGTGGTCGGCGCCGGGCTGGCGGCGCCTGCGGCGCGGGTCGTCGCGGCCGCCGGGCTGCCGGGCTGGTGCGGGCTGGGCGCCGACGGGCAGCTCCGCGCGGGGCCCGGCCACCCCAGCGGCGTCTGGCTCGATGGGCGGCGCGTCCACACGGCCGGCATCGGTACGGGCATCGGCATCGGCGCGCAGCTGGTCGTCTCCGGAGCGGACGGCCCCTATCTCGGCAGCCCGCTCCCGGTCGATCGCCTGCGGGCGTCGGCAGGGTTCGTGGCGGAGGCGGAAGGCAGACTGGAAGGGTGGGCCTGGTATCCCGCCGACCCCGAGCGCATTCCGATGGTTACGATCAGCGGGCCCGGCGGCACCCATCGGGTCACGGCCGACGCGCCGGCCGAGGGGGTCCTGGACCTGCCACCGCTGGCGCGGCCGCGCCGGTTCAGGGTGCACGATCCGGTGCTGGCGTCGTTGGGCGAGCCGTTGGCGGTGGCCGATGAGAGCGGCCGCCCCCTGCTCGGCAGCCCGGTTCGCGTGCCCGCTGCGCTGATCCCACCCGTGGCGACGCGACCCGCCATCGACCTGCGCGCTCGCGAGATCGACGTCGTCGTGCCCGTGTTCGGTAATCTAGCGGCGACGCGCGCCTGCCTCGAAGCGCTGCTCCAGAGCCTGCCGGAGACCAGCGTGGTGCATGTCGTCGACGACGGGTCGGTGCCGGGCTGCGCCGAGGCGCTGCGGGACCTTTCGCGCCTACGGCTGCATCGGCACGCGGTCAACCGCGGTTTTCCGGCCGCCGCGAACACCGGGTTGCGGGCAGCGATGGGGCGCGACGTCGTGCTGCTCAACAGCGACACCGTCGTGCCGCCAGGGTGGCTCGAGCGGTTGCGGGCGGCGGCCTATGCCGCGCCGGACACCGGCACGGCCACGCCGCTCTCTGGCGACGGGACGATCGTGTCCTACGCGGGGGAGGGCGACGCGCCGGCGCTCGACGCCCTGGCCCAGCGGGCAAACCCGGGCCTGACGGTGCCCTTGCCGGTTGGCGTCGGCTTCTGCCTGTTCATCCGGCGGGATTGCCTCGACCAGGTCGGAATGCTGCGGGAGGATCTGTTCGCGCAAGGCTACGGTGAGGAGAGCGATTTCTGCCTGCGGGCGCGGCAATGCGGCTGGGGCCACGTCGCCGCGGCGGATTTGTTCGTCGCACACCGGGGCGGCGGCTCGTTCGGCGGGGGGCGGGCCGACCTGCGGCGGCGCAACCAGGCTACCCTCGAGCGGCTGCACCCCGGATACGCCGCCCTGGTCGCCGCCCACCTCGCCGCCGACCCGCTGTTCGAAGCGCGGCGGCGGATGGACGCGCTGCGCTGGGCGGAGGGAGGCGCAGCGCGGTCGGTCCTGCTGGTCAGCCACGGCGAGGGCGGCGGAGTGGCCGAACTCGTGGCGGCACGGGCCGCCCGGTGGCGCGACGCGGGCACGCGGCCCGTGCTGCTGGAGCCCGCGCCGGGCGGCTGCCGGGTCGCGGGGTCAAGCGATCTACGTTTCGCGGTGCCGGACGAGTTGCCGGCGTTGGCCGCGCTGCTCCGCGGCGACCGGCCGACGCATATGGAAGTCCACCACTTGTTGGGGCATGCGCATGAGGTGATCGGGCTCGCAGGCTGGCTGGACATTCCGATCGAACACTGGGTCCACGATGCCGCGTCGTTCTGCCCGCGCGTGGCGCTGATCGGGCGGGAGCGGCGGTATTGCGGCGAGCCGGACGTGGCGGCTTGCGAGGCGTGCGTCGAGGCGCTGGGGTCCAATCTCGCCGAGCCGATCGGGGCGGCGGCGCTGGTCGAGCGGTCGGCGGCCGACTTCGCGGGGAGCCGCCGGGTGGTGGTGCCGACGGCGGATGCGGCGCGGCGGATCAGGCGGCACTTTCCGGCCGTGCGGCCCGAGATCGTGCCTTGGGAGGACGATCGCTCCTGGCCACCGCTCGCTCCGGTGCCCCGGGATGGTCCCGTCCGAATCTGCGTGGTGGGGGCGATCGGGGTCGAGAAGGGCTACGACGTCCTGCTCGGCTGCGCCGAGGATGCGCGACGGCGGGGGCTGGCGCTGGAATTCGTCGTGTGCGGGGTGACGGAGGACGACGAGCGGCTGATGGCGGCCGGGCCGGTATTCGTGACGGGACGCTACGCTCCGGCCGAGGCGGTCGCGCTCATCCGCCGGCAGCGGGCGCAGCTCGCGTTCATCCCGTCGATCTGGCCGGAAACCTGGTGCTTCGCGCTGAGCCGCGCCTGGCAGGCCGGCCTGCCGGCCGTGGCGTTCGACCTCGGCTCGCCGGCGGAGCGCATCCGCACGACGAGAGGCGGCCATTTGCTGCCGCTCGGGCTGCCGGTCGCCGGCATCAACGACCGGCTGCTGCGGCTTGCAACGCCACGGGCCGGCCTGCAACCATGGCGCGAAACCTGAGCGGACCGGAGCCATGTCGGACCAAGCGAGCCGTCCTCCTACCGAGTTGCGGGCGACGGCGACGTTAATGCAGCTCGAGGCGGGCACCTATGCCGTGTTTGGGGCCGCGGGAACGCCGGTGCCGAATGTGCAGACCGGGTTGCCGGCGGTGCGGCTGTCGGTTGCGCCGGGGGCGGATGCGGGCCGGGTCGCAATCGTGGGGTTCGACGGCGAGGGATGGCTGTCGGGGCGCGAGGATGCTGCGCTGATCCGGGTGCGGGGCGGGCCGGCGCAGGTGATGGTGACGGTGTACCAGGGCGCCGATACCGGGCAGGACGCGCCGAGGATACAGGTTCTGCGGCTGAGCGAAGCGCGTCCCGACCCGGCTGCGCCACCGCCTCAGCCGATCGAGGCGATGGCGCATTTGTTCGGGCGCGGCGATGTCGGCGGGCGGTTCGGGGACTGGATCGGCGAACGGGGAAGCCGGCGCTGGATCGAGGGTTTCGCGCTGCAATCGCTGCGGCTCACGGTCCCGAGTGAGCTGGAATATCAGGCGGTTCTCGGGCGAGGCTGGCTGTCGCCCTGGCTGGAGGCGGGCCAGTTCTGCGGCAGCCGCGGCATGTCGCTGCCGGTGCTCGGCTTGCACGTGCGGCTGCGTGGGGCGGCGGCCGAGGCGTTCGACGTCGCGGTGACGGCGACGTTCCTGGATGGAACATCGGTGGGACCGGTCACCGACGTGCCCTGCGAGACGCCGAGCCTGGCGCCGCTCGAGGCCTTCCAGGTCGTGCTGCAGCCGCGCGCGGCGCCGGCGGCCGCTCCCGGCAAGCGACGCTGATTGGCGAGCGCGGCCTTGCGCGTCCTCTTCGTCCACCAGAACTTCCCGGGCCAGTTCCTGCATCTGGTCCGCCATCTCGTGGCGGACCCGGCGCACGACGTCCTGTTCGTCACGGAAGCCAACGCCAACTTCATCGCCGGCGTCCGCAAGGTGATCTACCGCGGCCCGCCCGCAGTGGGCGGCGCCGTCGCGGCTGATCTCCCCTCCGCCATGACCCGAGCGGCGGCCGTCGCGGGGGCGGCGGGGCAGCTTCAGTCGCTCGGCTACCGGCCCGACATCGTCGTGGGCCATCACGGATGGGGCGAGCTGCTCAACATCGGGGATGTTTGGCCGGACGTGCCGGTGCTGGGCTATTTCGAGTTCTTCTACCGGACGGAAGGGCTCGACGTCGGCTTCGATCCGGAGTTCCCGTTGCCGCCCAGCGCCCTGGGGGCGGTCCGGGCCAAGAATGCGGTCAACCTGCTCGCGCTGACCAACCCGGGGATGGGGCAGACGCCGACGCGCTTCCAGCAGGAGACGTATCCCGGTTGGGCGCAGGAGCGGATTGCGGTGGTGGCGGAAGGGGTCGATCTCGCGATCTGCCGGCCCGATCCCACGGCCCGCCGGCGAGCGTTCGCGCTCGGCGGGTTCCGGGTCGAGCTCGGCGACGAACTGCTGACCTACGTCGCGCGGGACCTCGAGCCCTATCGGGGGTTCCACGTGCTGATGCGGGCGCTGCCCCGCCTGCTGCGAGAACGGCCGCGACTCAAGGTCGTGATCGTCGGCGGGGACGGCGTCAGCTACGGGGCGGCGCTGCAGGGGATGAGCTGGCGGTCCTTCATGCTGGCCGAGATCGGCGGCCTCGACCCGGCGCGCGTGCTGTTCGCCGGCAAGGTCGACTACTCCGTCTTCATCGCGCTGCTGCTGCGGTCGGACGCGCATGTCTACCTGACCTATCCGTTCGTCGCGTCGTGGAGCCTGCGCGAGGCGATGGCCTCCGGGTGCGCCATCGTGGGCAGCGATACGGCGCCGGTGCGGGAGTTCATCGAGGATGGGGTGAGCGGGCTGCTCACGCCGTGCCTCGATCCGGCGCGACTGGCCGAGCGGGTGCTGGAACTGCTGGAAGACCGGGGGCTGGCGGCCGCGTTGCGGGCGGGCGCGCGGCGGTTCGCGGAGGCGCATCTGCGGCTGGACGAGACATTGCAGCGGCAACTGGCGTTGATTGCGCGGGTGGCGGAAGGTGACGTAAGGGAACCGCCGAGGAGAGGGTCGAATGGTTGAAGATGTGTCGCCGCGCGCGGTGTTCGAAGCGTTGCGGAGCGATGGGCAGGCTCGGCTGGTGGATGTGCGGACGGACGCCGAGTGGAACTTCGTCGGGCTGCCGGACCTGGGCGAGACGGGGCACGACCCGGTGCTGATCCCATGGCAGGTCTATCCGAGCATGCAAGTCAACGGCGGCTTCGTGGACCGTCTGCGCCAGGCCGGGCTCACGCCCGAGAACAAGCTGTATTTCCTGTGCCGGAGCGGGGCGCGGAGCCTGGCCGCGGCGCAGGCGGCCGCGGCAGCAGGCTTCGCGCAGGTATTCAACATCGCCGACGGGTTCGAGGGGCCGCCAGACGAGAACGGGCACCGCGGGACCGTGAGCGGCTGGAAGGCCGACGCGCTGCCCTGGCAGCAGCGGTAGGCGCGCTCAGCCGAAGGCGCCGATCTCGTGGCTGATCGCGGCCGTGATCTCGCGCGTGAGGGCGAACAGGCGCGCGATCGGCTGAAACAGCGTCTCGTGCTCGGCTTCGTAGGAGAGGTGCGCGGCCGGGCCTGAGGGCTCGCCGTAATCGTGGTCGGCGACGGGGCCCGGGTCGCGCGGGAAGATCGCCTGCAGGATCTCGAGCGCGGCGGGCACGTCGAGCCGCAGGAGGCGGATGCGGAGGCTCTCGGGCGTCGCGCCGAAGCGCGGGGAGAAATCCGGGATCGCGGTGGCGAGCAGCCAGATGCGGCCGATGAGCGCGAGGCGGAGCGCGTGCAGCAGGGCAGCGCGGTCGCCCATGCGGGGCAGGTCGGGCCAGGCGCCGCGGAGCCGCCGCTGGTCGGCTTGGGCCCGGCGGACGGTGAGCTGCATGCTCTCCCAGAGCCGGAGGCTGCCGAGGGCTTCGGCGATGTCCGCGAGGCGATCGGCCCGCCCGGCGATCTGCGCATGGGCGGCGCGGTCGAGCCAGGAGCCCGGGTCGAGCAGGGAGACGGTGGCGCGCAGGACGTCGAGGTCGGAGCAGGCGGCCGCGTATTCGGCCAAGTCGAGCGCGCGGCGGAAACGGGGGCTCGACCGGCGGAGTTCGGCAAACAGCTCGGGGTCGCGCGCGGCGGCGGCGCCGAGCCCGTGCAGCGTGTTGGCGCACCAGCCGAGCTGCTGAAGGATGGCGTTGTTGAGGATGGCCCGCAGTTCGCGCGGGTGCCGGATGGTGGCGGGGCCGCCAGAATCGGACTGGCGGGCGCTGGGGCGGGATCCGGTGGGGTCGAGCAGGGCCGGGCCGAACGCGCCGAGCAGGGCGGCGTAG
This sequence comes from Acetobacteraceae bacterium, assembly GCA_032249615.1. Lineage (GTDB taxonomy): Bacteria > Pseudomonadota > Alphaproteobacteria > Acetobacterales > Acetobacteraceae > JAVVHH01. The sequence continues at coordinate 28,010 of JAVVHH010000018.1, read as the reverse complement.
CCCGGGTCTTCCAGCAGTTCCTCGAGTTCGCTGCGGATGGTGGCAAAGAAGCCGGCGGCGAAATCGGGCTCGCGGTAGATCGGGTCCGGCGCGGTGACGGTGGGGCGGAGCGCGTGTTCGGCGACGCGGGCGACGGTGGCCAGCGCGAGCTCCGGGGTGCCGAACAGGAGGTAGCCGTCGCCGCCCTGGAAGCTGCTCTCCTCGCGGACCCGCAGGCCGGCTTCGGCGAGGGTCGCGCGGGCGGCGGTGGGCGAGAGGTAGAGCAGCCGGTCGGCGAGCGTGCCCGGGTGGGCGCCGCGGCCGATGCTTTCGCCATGGGTATCGAACAGGACGATCTCGATGTCGCCGAGGCCATGCCGGGCCATGGCTTCGGCGAGGCGGAGCTTGAGGCGCTCGATGAGGTAGCTGGCGGCGAGCTGGCCGAGGAAGCGGCCGCTGTCGGAATAGCCGAATTGCAGGCACAGGCGGCCGATGCCGCGGAGGTAGTTGCGGTAGTGCGGGGAGCGGAGCGCTTCCTCGAGGATGCGGATGCCCTCTTCGAGCGCGTCCGGCGTCTCGAACAGGGGCGAGATCTCGACGTGGCGCTCGCAGCCGCAGAGGCGGGCGAGCCAGAGGGCGGCGAGCAGGGTGAAGCCGGTGCGGGTTTCGGCGATCAGGAAGCGGACGGGGGTGTGGCGGTCGACGTGCTTGGTGATCTGGGCGACCAGCATCATCAGGCGGACGGCGGAGGCTTGCTCGCCGATGAGCGCGCCGAAGTCGACGGGCTGGGCTTGGGTGCTGCCGAGCGCGTCGTCGATGGCGGCGAGCAGGGTGCGGCGTCGGGATCGGTCGTCGGGCGGGTCGGCGAGGCCGAGGCGCAGGCGGGCGGCGTTGTGCACCTGGGCGGCGTTGAGGCGGACATGGGCGTGGGCGATGGAGAGGCCGTGGCCGGAGATGCCGGCGCGGGCGATGCAGAGGCGGCGGCGGTCGTCCGGCGCGGCGTCGGCGATGGCGGCGGCGAACAGGGGGAGCAGGGGGTCGGGCGAGAGCAGGGCGCGGTCGCGGTCTGCGATCAGCGCGCGGGCGAACGGTTCGACCTGCTTCGGGTCGGGGCCGGCGGGCACGAGGGCGAGTTGCGCCTCGACGGCGGACAGCGCTTCGCCGACCCGCCGCTCCAGCGTTCCGGTGCCGGCGACCTGGGCGTGGAGCCGGGCGAGGCCCTGGTGCTTCATGTGCAGCCGGAAGCGAAGCGAGTCCCACCAGCCGATGTCGGTGCGGCCATCGGTGTCCAGGCCGACCCAGGAGGCGAGCACCACGGGGGCGGGCTGGATGTTGAGCCAGCCTTCGGCCCAATGGTCCCGGGCCGCATCGAGCAGGGTGCCGCAGAGCGTGTCGAGGGCGTCGCGGCCGTGCTGCAGGGCGGTGGTGGCCGCGGAGAACTCCTGGTCGAGGGTGGGCTTGGCGGGCCGGTGCGAGGCGAGCGGCGGGGAGGCGTCGCGGTCGCTGGCGGCCGAGGCAATGGATTCGTAGACGGGGGGTGCGGCGGCGAAGGTCGGGTGGGCGGTGAACACGCAGGCGTAGCGGGGGCGCTCGAGGCGGGCACGGGCTTCCTGCAGGCGGGGGCCGGCGTGGGTGACGAGTTCGGCGGCGAGCCGGCGGAGGGCAGCGGCGGCGGCGGCCGGGTCGGTTCCGCCCACGTACTGACGAAGGCGGGCCGCCCGGTCCGCCATGGCCTGGTCCCGCACGGCGCGGATAGCGGCGGCGATGTCGGCCTCGGTGAGGTGGCCGTCGTCGAGGCGGCGGCTGATGGCAAGGGCGGCCGACAGGATCGGGTTGCCGAACGGGTCTTCGGCGGCGTGGGCACGGGCGCGGTGGACCAGCGCGAGCAGGTCGGCGTCGTTCGACGGATCGGGCTGCGAGATGTCCACGGCGGCATCCATGCGAGAAACGTGCCCGACTAGGCGAGCGTCCTGAGATGGACGGGGACGGTCAGCCCGAGCCGGGCTGGAATGTCCCAGACCTCGTCGACGACGCGGACCTTGTAGAAGCCAGCGCGCAGGTAATTGGGGAGGGCCCGCTCATGATCGGCGGTGCAGGTGTTGACGGTCAGCGCGCGGGCGCCGGCGCGCCAGGCCGTTTCGATGGCTGCGCCGAGGAAAGCAGCGCCGAGGCCGCGGCCGACGGCGTGCGGCATCAGGCCAAAATAACTGAGGTTGATGGTCGGCCGCGGGCTGTTGTCCAGTTCGAAGAAGCCGGCGGGCTCACCGCCCTGATATAAAACGTGCACCGAAACGGCTGGATTGCGCAGGATTGAGGCGAGTTCCGCGTCGGACAGCGTGCGGCGGAGCCACCAGAGGTAGGGGCCCCCCACCGTGCCGTAGAGGTAGCGGTAGAACGGGACGCTGCAGGCGGCCAGGCGGACGAGTGTCGTATCCGGCGGGAGGGGGCGCGGGGGCGGCTGGCGCTGATCCATGCGCATGAAGGTGACCCGGACGGCGACCCGGGTGCTGGTCATGACGGGGTGCTCATCACCGACCGGGTTAACGCAACGGGAAGCGAGGTTCAAGCAAACCTCGCTTCCCGTCCCTTCGCTCAGTCGTCAAGGAAGCTGCGCAGTTTGCGGCTGCGGCTCGGGTGCTTCAGCTTGCGGAGCGCCTTGGCTTCGATCTGGCGGATGCGCTCGCGGGTGACGTTGAACTGCTGGCCGACTTCTTCCAGCGTGTGGTCGGTGTTCATGCCGATGCCGAACCGCATGCGGAGCACGCGCTCCTCGCGGGGCGTGAGGCTCGAGAGCACGCGGGTGGTGGCCTCGCGCAGGTTGGCCTGGATAGCGGCATCGAGCGGGATGACAGCGGCCTTGTCCTCGATGAAGTCGCCGAGATGGCTATCCTCCTCGTCGCCGATCGGGGTTTCGAGGGAGATCGGCTCTTTCGCGATCTTGAGGACCTTGCGCACTTTCTCGAGCGGCATGCCGAGCTTTTCGGCGAGTTCCTCCGGGGCGGGCTCGCGGCCGATCTCGTGCAGCATCTGGCGGCTGGTGCGGACCAGCTTGTTGATGGTCTCGATCATATGGACCGGGATGCGGATGGTGCGGGCCTGGTCGGCGATCGAGCGCGTGATGGCTTGGCGGATCCACCAGGTCGCGTAGGTGCTGAACTTGTAGCCGCGGCGATATTCGAACTTATCGACAGCCTTCATCAGGCCGATATTGCCTTCCTGAATGAGATCAAGGAATTGCAGGCCGCGGTTGGTGTATTTCTTGGCGATCGAGATCACCAGGCGGAGGTTGGCCTCGATCATCTCCTTCTTCGCGCGTGCGCTGTCGCGTTCGCCCTTGCTCACCGTCTGATAGACGCGGCGGAACTCGGCGATCGGCAGCTGCGTCTCCTGGGCGACGTCGCCGATCTTGGACCGCACCTCGGCGACATGCAGACTTTGCTTTAGAACGAACGCCTTCCAGGCCTTCCCCGGCAGCTTCTCGACCCGCTCCATCCAGTTGGGGTCGAGCTCGTGGCCGCGATATTCGCGCAGGAAGTCGTCGCGGCCGACCTTGCACTGTTCGGCGAGCCGGAGAAGCTGGCCTTCCAGGCCGTTGAGGCGCTGGCTGATCTGCTTGAGCTGGATGACCAGCTCCTCGATCCGGTTGTTGTGCAGCCGGACCTGCTCGACTTTCTTGACGAGTTCCTCGCGCGCCTTCTCGTATGTCTTTTCCGAGCGGACCGCCACTTCCTCGCCCGACGTCATGGCGTCGAGGCGCTTGGACTGCATCTTCTGCAGCTTCTTGTAGAGGTTCTCGATCTCCTCGAAGGTCGCCAGCACCTCGGGCTTCAGCTTCTCCTCGAGGGCGGACAGCGACATGCCCTGGCCTTCACCCTCGACGTCGTCGTCCATCTCCTCGGCGGGCGTCTCGAAGGCCGCCTCGGCGGGCGCGTCGCCACTGGCTTCGTTCGCGTCGACCTTGGGGCCGCCCTGCGTCGCCTCGAGGTCGACGATGTCGCGCAGCAGCATGCGCCCGGCCTTGAGAGCGTCGTGCCAGGCGATGATGGCGCGGAAGGTGAGCGGGCTCTCGCAGAGCCCGCCGATCATCATGTCGCGGCCGGCTTCGATGCGCTTGGCGATGGCGATCTCGCCCTCGCGGGAGAGCAGTTCGACGCTGCCCATCTCGCGGAGGTACATGCGCACCGGGTCGTCGGTGCGGCCGAGGCTGGCTTCGTCGACGTTACCGGTGGCCTCGTCCGGCTCCTTCTCTTCTTCCTCTTCCTTCGGCTTGGCCGCGGGCGCTTCGGCGTCTTCGTTGTCTTCGCTCTCGACGACCTGGATACCCATCTCGCTGAGCATCGCCATCACGTCTTCGATCTGCTCGGAGCTGTTCTGCTCGGAGGGCAGCACGGCGTTCAGCTCGTCGAACGTGATGTAGCCGCGTTCCTTGCCCTTTGCGATGAGGCGCTTGACGGCAACCGCGTTGGTATCGAGCAGGGTGTTGTCGCCGTCCTGTTCAGCCGGGGTGGCTTCGCCGTTCACGGGTTGCTTGGTCGCCATCGGCGAAACTCCTCAAAGACGTCCCGGCTGCGCGGGCCGGGGTGGGCTATTCAGCGTCGAACAAGTCGTTCAGATCGATCTCTGCCTGGCGCAGGGCGACGACCCGGTCTTGGTTGGCCTTGCTAAACTCGTTCTCCAACGCCTGGCGCGCATAAGCGACCTCCTCCTGCAAATGCGACGGCCCGGTGAGCAACCCATAGAAGTGCCACCAGGTCCGCTGGACCTCGACCGGCATGGCATGCGAGAGCGCGTGATCCGGAAGGTCCTGAGCGGTCGCCGAAAGCACGCGGAAAGCTTCTCCGTTCACGCCAGAGTGGGTGAGGTGGTCAATCACGCTATCCGAGTCAAGCGCATCGACGTGGGCGAGTGCACTCAATTCATTGCGGAGTGTTTCAAGTTCCGCGGGAAGCGGGATCCTATGGAGCGCGTCGTCGAGCGGCGCGATGAGCGAGGGGTGGCGCAGCAACAGGGCGAGCAGGATCATGGCGCGACGCTCGGCGATCGCGTCGCCGGACGGCGCGGCGCGGGCGCGCTTGGGCGCCGGCGCCTTGCGGTTCCCGCGGGCCTTGAACACGCGATCGAGCAGTGCGGAGCGGAACTCGCTGGACAGGATGCGGTCGGGGATGGAGCGGGACGCTTCATCGATGCGGACGCGGAGGGCGGCCCGCTGTTCTGGCGCGTCGCCCACACCTCGCGACAGGGCGGCGAAGAGGGCGTCCACCAGCGGCGTCGCGTTGTCGCACAGGGCCTGGAACGCCGCGGGACCGTGCAGGCGCACGAGGCTGTCCGGGTCCTCGCCAGGGGGCAGGGTGGCGACCTGGAGGCTGTGGTCGGGCTTGAGCAGCGGCAAGGCGAGCATGATCGCGCGCTCGGCGGCCTTGGCGCCGGCCGCGTCGCCGTCGAAGCACAGCACCGGATTGGGGTGGAGACGCCAGATCTCGTCCAAATGCTCGTCGGTCAGCGCGGTGCCGAGCGGGGCGACGGCGCCGGTATGCCCGGCCTGATGCAGCGCGATGACATCCATATAGCCCTCTACCACCACGAGGCGCTGGCCGTGGCGGACGGGTTCGCGGGCACGGTCGACGGCGTAGAGCGTGCGGCGCTTAGGGAAGACCGGGCTGTCGGGCCCATTGATGTATTTGGGCTAGACGTCCCCGAGCGCGCGGCCGCCGAAGCTGATGAGGCGGCCGCGCCGGTCGCGGATCGGGAAGGTGACGCGATTCCAGTAGAGTTCGCGGCGCTCGCCGGCCTCCGTCTCGCGCAGGAGGCCCGCTTCGAGCGCCCGATCGGAGTCGATCCCGAGGGCGCGGAGTTCGGCGGTCAGGCTGCCCCGGCCGTCGCCGCTCCAGCCGAGCCCCCATTGCTCGATGGTCGCGTCCGAGAGGCCGCGATGGCGGAGGTAGGCGAGGGCGGCGGCGCCTTCGGGGGCTGCGAGACGGCGGCGGAAGCTGGTCTGGGCGTGCTCGAGCACCTCGTGCAGGTCCAGCCGTCGCTGCTCGGCCCGGGCTTGCGCGGGCGAGGCCTGCGGCACCTCCAGCCCGGCTTCGGCCGCCAGGTTTTCGACCGCCTCGGGGAACGAGGCGCCGGACAGCTGCATCTGGAAGCTGATCGCGTCGCCGTGGACGCCGCAGCCGAAGCAGTGGAACCGCTCGTCGTAGACATAGAAGCTCGGCGTCTTCTCGTTGTGGAAGGGGCAGCAGCCCTTCCAGTTGCGGCCGGATTTGCTGAGCTTGACCCGGCGCCCGACGAGCGCCGGCAGCGGCGTGCGCGCGCGCAGCTCGTCGAGGAATTCGGGCGGCAGCGCCATGGCGTCAGGGCGCGAGGCGCGCTTTGACCAGCGGGTTGGCGCGGGACATGTCCAGCGCGGCGCCGTGGGCCGATTTCAGGGCAGCCATGACGCGGCCCATGTCCTTCGGCGTGGTGGCGCCGCTGTCGGCGATGGCCTTGTCGACAGCGGCAGCGAGTGCCGCGTCGTCCATCGGCTGCGGCAGAAAGCTCTCGATGACGGCAATCTCGGCCTCTTCCTTGGCTGCGAGTTCGGGTCGGTTGCCCTGCCGATAGAGCTCCACCGATTCGCGGCGAGATTTCACCATGCCGCGGAGCATCGCAATGATCTCGTCGTCGAGGATCACCGCCACGCCCCGAGGCCGGCCGGCGATGTCGGCGTCCTTCAGCTTGGCCATGATCATGCGGAGTGTGGAGGTGCGGGCGGAGTCGCCGGCCTTCATGGAGGTTTTCAGGGCGTCGGTGAACTGGTTGCGCAAACTCATGGCCTACTCCGAACGGGAAAAGAATTCCCAGCCTAACTCATGTTCCGGTTGAGTTGGGAAGTTTTTTCCCATAGGCTGTCTCCATGGCGAGCATCGACGATATCATAGCGCGGTTGGGTGGACCCGAGGCGGCGGCGCGGCTGACGGGCGTCGGGCTCGAGGCCATCCGCAAATGGCGGCAGGCGCGGGCGGTTCCGAGCAAACATTGGCAGGCCGTGGTGGCCGCAACCGGGCTCAGCCTTGCGGACCTGTCCGGCGACGCCGCGCCGGAGGAGGCGCCAGCCACCACCGGCGACACCGGCGCGCCTCCCGGGGCGACGGCGGTGCTGGTCCTGGCCGATGGCGGGGTGTTCTGGGGCGTAGGCTTCGGGGCGCAGAGCGCGGGCCGCGTGGGCGAGCTTTGCTTCAACACGGGCATGACCGGATACCAGGAGACGCTCACCGACCCCTCCTATGCCGGGCAGATCATCACCTTCACCTTCCCGCATATCGGCAATGTCGGCACCAATGGCGAGGATGCGGAGGCCACCAACGTGGCCGCACTCGGCCTCGTGGTGAAGCAGGACATCACCGAACCATCCAACTGGCGCGCGACGGCGACGCTGGATGCGTGGTTGAGGGCGCGGAACGTGCCGGGGCTGTCCGGCGTCGATACGCGGGCGCTGACGCTGCGCGTCCGCGATGGCGGGCCGCCGACCGCGGTGCTGTGCTATCCCGCCGACGGCAAGTTTGATTTGGCGGCGCTGCGGGCGCAGGCGGCTTCGTGGCCCGGGCTGGAGGGCATGGACCTCGCCCAGCAAGTGAGCTGCACGCAGAGCTACCAGTGGAGCGAGGGCGTTTGGGCCTGGCCGGACCGCCACGTCGCGCCCGAACCGACCCGGCACGTGGTCGCCGTCGATTACGGCGCCAAGCGCAACATCCTCCGCTGCCTGGCCTCTGCCGGCTGCCGCGTGACGGTGGTGCCGGCGGACGCGACGGCCGACGACATCCTGCGCCATCGGCCGGACGGCGTGTTCCTTTCCAACGGACCCGGCGACCCGGCGGCCACCGGCGCCTACGCGGTGCCGGCCATCCAGGGCGTGCTGGACAAGGGCCTGCCGCTGTTCGGGATCTGCCTCGGCCACCAGCTGCTGGCGCTGGCGCTGGGCGCCAAGACCTACAAGCTGGAGCAGGGCCATCGCGGCGCCAACCAGCCGGTGAAGGACCTCGCGACGGGCAAGGTGGAGATCACGGCCCAGAACCATGGGTTCGCGGTCGACGAGAAGAGCCTGCCGGAGGGCGTGCGGGTGACGCATGTGAGCCTGTTCGACGGCAGCAACGAGGGCATCGCCTGCGACGCCAAGCGGGCGTTCAGCGTGCAGTATCACCCGGAGGCGAGCCCTGGGCCGACCGACAGCCACCACCTGTTCCACCGCTTCATGGCGATGATGGACGGGCAGGCTCAATCCGCGGGCGAGAAGGTTTAGACCATGCCGAAGCGCACCGACATCCAGACGATCATGATCATCGGCGCCGGGCCGATCGTGATCGGTCAGGCCTGTGAGTTCGATTACTCGGGCGCGCAGGCATGCAAGGCGCTGCGGGCGGAGGGCTACCGGGTCGTGCTGGTCAACTCCAATCCGGCGACGATCATGACCGATCCGGGGTTGGCGGACGCGACCTATGTCGAGCCGATCACGCCCGATATCGTCGAGAAGATCATCGCCAGGGAGAAGCCGGACGCGCTGCTGCCGACCATGGGCGGGCAGACCGCGCTGAACACGGCGATGCAGCTCGAGGCCTCGGGCGCGCTGGCGCGGCACGGTGTGGAGCTGATCGGGGCCAAGGCCGAGGTGATCGACCGCGCGGAAGACCGGCTCAAATTCCGTGATGCGATGAGCGAGATCGGGATCGAGAGCCCGAAATCGGGGATCGCGCACACGCTGGAGGAGGCCCGGGCGGTGCTGGCCGAGGTGGGCCTGCCGGCGGTGATCCGGCCGTCGTTCACCCTGGGCGGCACGGGCGGCGGGATCGCCTACAACAAGCAGGAGTTCGAGCAGATCGTGGCCGCCGGGCTGAGTGCGAGCCCGACCACCGAGGTGCTGGTCGAGGAGAGCGTGCTCGGCTGGAAGGAATACGAGATGGAGGTGGTCCGCGACAGCAAGGACAACTGCATCATCGTGTGCGCGATCGAGAACGTCGATCCGATGGGCGTGCATACCGGCGACAGCGTGACGGTCGCCCCGGCGCTGACGCTGACGGACAAGGAATACCAGATCATGCGCGACGCGAGCATCGCGTGCCTGCGCAAGATCGGGGTCGATACCGGCGGGTCGAACGTGCAGTTCGGGCTGAACCCGGTCGATGGCCGCATGGTGGTGATCGAGATGAACCCGCGGGTGTCGCGCTCCTCGGCACTGGCGAGCAAGGCGACCGGGTTCCCGATCGCGAAGATCGCGGCGAAGCTGGCGGTGGGCTACACGCTGGACGAGCTGGGCAACGACATCGCCCGCGGCATCCCGGCGAGCTTCGAGCCGACGATCGACTACGTGGTCGTGAAGATCCCGCGCTTCACGTTCGAGAAGTTCCCCGGCACGCCGGCGCTGCTGGGCACGTCGATGAAGTCGGTCGGCGAGGCGATGGCGATCGGGCGGTCGTTCGCCGAGGCGCTCCAGAAGGGGCTGCGGTCGATGGAGACCGGGCTGTCGGGGCTCGACGAGGTGGAGGCGCCCGGCGAGGGGCATGACGCGTTCCGCGCCGCCCTGTCGAGCCCGCGGCCGGACCGGCTGCTGATGGCGGCGCAAGCGCTGCGGGCCGGGCTGACGGTCGACGAGATCCACGATGCCTGCAAATTCGACCGCTGGTTCCTGCGCGAGTTGGAGCGGATCGTGGCGGCGGAGCGCCAGGTGGCGAGCGCCGGACTGCCGACGGATGCGACCGGGATGCGGCGCTTGAAGGCGCTCGGCTTCTCGGACGAGCGGCTCTCGGCGCTCTCCGGGCGGGACGCTGGGGCCGAGCGCGCGCGGCTCGGGGTGCAGCCGGTCTACAAGCGGATCGACACCTGCGCAGGCGAGTTCGCGTCCGGCACGCCTTATATGTATTCGACCTTCGAGGGCGGGTTCGGGACCCCGATGTGCGAAGCCGACCCGACCGATCGGCAGAAGATCATCATCCTCGGCGGCGGCCCGAACCGGATCGGGCAGGGGATCGAGTTCGATTATTGCTGCGTCCACGCCTGCTACGCGCTGCGCGAGGCGGGCTTCGAGACCATCATGGTCAACTGCAACCCGGAGACGGTCAGCACGGATTACGACACGTCCGACCGACTGTATTTCGAGCCGCTGACCGCCGAGGACGTGATCGCGGTGGTGCGGCGCGAGCAGGAGCGCGGCGAGGTGCTCGGCTGCATCGTGCAGTATGGCGGGCAGACGCCGCTGAAGCTGAGCCAGGCGCTGTCGGAGGCCGGGATCCCCATCCTGGGCACGTCGGCCGACGCGATCGACGTGGCGGAGGATCGCGAGCGGTTCCAGGCGCTGCTGCACCGGCTCGGCCTGCGCCAGCCGGACAACGGCATCGCGCGCTCGACGGCCGAAGCGGAAGCGATTGCCGAGAAGGTCGGCTATCCCGTGGTGATGCGCCCCTCTTACGTGCTGGGGGGCCGCGCGATGGAGATCGTGCACGACCGCGCCGGGCTGCTGCGATACATGCGGAACTCCGGCGAGGCGTCGCTGGCGCTGGGTCCGGTGCTGCTGGATCGCTATCTCAACGACGCCATCGAGGTCGATGTGGACTGCATCTGCGACGGGCAGAGCGTCTATGTTGCCGGCGTGATGGAGCACATCGAGGAGGCGGGCATCCATTCGGGCGACAGCGCCTGTTCGCTGCCGCCCTACTCGCTGGCGCCGTCCACCATCACGGAGCTGAAGACGCAGACCGAGGAGATGGCGCGGGCGCTGGGGGTGGTCGGGCTGATGAACGTGCAGTTCGCGGTCCAGGACGGGGCGATCTACGTGCTGGAGGTCAATCCGCGGGCGTCGCGGACGGTGCCGTTCGTCGCAAAGGCGACCGGGGTGGCCGTGGCCAAGATCGGTGCGCGGGTGATGGCCGGGGCCAAGCTTTCGGAGTTCGCGCTGGATGACGACCGCGTCGCGCCGCACGTGGCGGTGAAGGAGGCTGTGTTCCCCTTCGCGCGGTTCGTCGGCGTGGACACGATCCTCGGGCCGGAGATGAAGTCGACCGGCGAGGTGATGGGGCTCGACCAGTCGTTCGAGCGGGCGTTCGCCAAGTCGCAGCTGGGGGCGGGGGTGAAGCTGCCCTCGAGCGGGACGGTGTTCCTATCGGTGCGGGACGGCGACAAGGTGGGGCTGGTGCCGATGGCGCGGCGGCTGACGGAGATGGGCTTCCAGGTGATGGCGACGCGCGGAACGGCGGCGCGGATCACGGCGGCCGGGCTGCCGGTCAAGGTGGTCAACAAGGTGCTGGAGGGGCGGCCGCACTGCGTGGACGCGATCGAGGGGGGCGAGATCCAACTCGTGATCAACACCGCGTCGGGCGCGCAGTCGGTGACGGACAGCTTCGCCATCCGCAGGACGGCGCTGACCAACGGGGTTCCGCACTACACGACGATCGCGGGGGCGCGGGCCGCCGTGGGGGCGATTGCTGCCTTGAAATCAGGCACGCTTGAAGTGGCGCCGCTCCAATCGTATTTTGACCGATCATTCTAGCGCGGCAGGGGTCGCGCCAGGTTTCTGCGGTGCCCGGGATGACCCTTGGCGCCGCGGACGAGTGTGTGCCGACCGGGTAAGAGGATCGTTATAGTGCAGAAGTTTCCGATGACCGCGCCGGGCCTGCAGCGTCTCGAAGAGGAACTGCGGCATCTCAAATCGGTGGAGCGGCCGGCGATCATCCGCGCCATCGCCGAGGCGCGGAGCCATGGGGACCTGTCGGAGAACGCCGAATATCATGCAGCGCGGGAGCGGCAGTCGTTCATCGAGGGCCGGGTCATCGAGCTCGAGGAGATCGTGTCGGCCGCCGAGGTGATCGACCCGGCGACCCTGTCGGGCGACCAGATCAAGTTCGGCGCGCACATCAAGCTGGTCGACGAGGAAACCGAGAAAGAGGCGACCTATCAAATCGTCGGCGTGCACGAGGCGGACATCAAGCTGCGGCGGCTATCGATCTCGTCGCCGCTGGCCAAGGCCCTGATCGGCAAGAAGACGGGCGACACCATTTCGGTGCCGGCGCCGGGCGGCGACCGGAGCTACGAGGTTCTCGACGTCAAATACGGCTAAGCGCCGTCCGTGATCACGCTCGAGGACGTCCGCGCGGCGGCGCGGCGGATCGAAGGGCGCGTGCTGCGAACGCCGTCGATCCCGTCGCATGCAGTGAGTCTCGCGACCGGGGCGGAGGTGACGCTCAAGCTCGAGAACCTGCAGCGGATCGGTTCCTTCAAGGAACGCGGCGCGGCGAACCGGCTTTCGCTGCTGACGGCCGAGGAGCGGGCGCGGGGCGTGATCGCGATGTCGGCGGGCAACCATGCCCAGGCGGTCGCGCGGCACGCGAGCCTGCTCGGCATTCAGGCCACGATCGTGATGCCGCTGTTCACGCCCGCGACCAAGGTCAGCCGAACCCGGGCTTGGGGCGCCGAGGTGGTGCTGCACGGCGAGATGCTGGCGCAATCCGCCTCTCACGCGCGTGCGCTGGCCGAGCGGGACGGGCTGGTGTTCGTGCATCCCTATGACGACGAAGCGGTGATGGCGGGGCAGGGGACGCTGGCGCTCGAGTTCCTCGAGGATGCGCCGGATATCGAGGTGCTGCTGGTGCCGGTCGGGGGTGGCGGGATGATCGCGGGTTGCGCGGTGGCGGCGGCCGGCGTGCGGCCCGACGTCGAGGTGATCGGCGTCGAGGTGGAGAGCTATGCCTCGCTGCAGGCCGCGCTGGCGGGGCGGGACGGGGTGACTGGGGGCGCGACGATCGCCGAGGGAATCGCGGTCCAGCGCATTGGCGAACGATGCCTCGAAGCCCTCCGTGGCCGCGTGCGTGAGGTGCTGGTCGTGCCGGAGCGGGTGGTCGAGGACGCGATCTCGCTGCTGGCGGAAGGCGCCAAGCAGGTGGCCGAGGGCGCGGGGGCGATCGGGGTGGGAGCGCTGTTGGCGCATCCGGAGCGGTTCGCCGGGCGCCGGGTCGGGACGGTGGTGTGCGGCGGCAACATCGACGGGCGCATCCTGGCGAACGTGCTGCTGCGGGGGCTGCTGCGGGATGGCAGGCTGCTGCGGCTGACGATGGACATCCCGGACCGTCCGGGCGTTCTGGCCGACATCGCGACCCGGATCGGCGATTCCGGCGGCAACATCATCGAGGTGGTCCACCAGCGGCTGTTCGATGCGCCGAGCGTGCAGTCGGCGGAGCTGGAGTTGATGATCGAAGCGAGGGACCCCGCTCACGCCGCCTTCATCATGGCGGCGCTCGCGGGGTCCTACACCGTGCGGCGAAGCTGACGCTAGCCGAGGCGTTCGCCGTGCAGGACGACGTCGAGGCCCTCCCGCTCTTCCTCCTCGTTGACGCGGAGCCCGACGAGGATCTTCACCACGAACAGGATCACCAGGGTGGCGACGCCGCTGTAGATCAGGGTCGCGGCCACCGCGTAGACCTGGTTGATGAACAGCGGCAGGCCGCCGATGTAGACGCCGTCGGCGTGGTCCGTCGTGGCCGAGAGCGGGCCGTAGGCGAACACGCCGGTCAGCAGCGCGCCGATGATGCCGCCGATTCCGTGCACGCCGAACGCGTCCAGGCTGTCGTCGTAGCCCAGCAGGTGCTTGAGCGACGTGGCCGACCAGAAGCAGCCGATGCCGGCGACGATGCCGATGATCAGCGCCGGGCCGGGAAGGACGAAGCCCGAAGCCGGGGTGATCGCGACGAGACCGGCGACGGCGCCCGACGCGGCACCGAGCACGGAGGGCTTGCCCTTGGCGACCCATTCCGCCGCGAGCCAGGCCAGCGTCGCCGCACCGGTGGCGACTTGGGTGGCCAGCATGGCCATGCCGGCGCGCCCGCCCGCGCCCACCGCGGAGCCCGCGTTGAAGCCGAACCAGCCCACCCAGAGCAGCCCGGCGCCGACGACGGCGAAGGCGAGGTTGTAGGGGCTCATGTTGTCATGCCCGTAGCCGGTGCGCTTGCCGAGCACGAGCGCGCACATGAGCCCCGCGATGCCGGCGTTGATGTGGACCACCGTGCCGCCCGCGAAGTCGGCCGCGCCGAGGCCGTTGAGCCAGCCGAGCGGGCTCCAGACCCAGTGGGCGATCGGGCTGTACACGAAAATGGACCAGAGGATCATGAACAGCACCATCGCCGAGAACTTCATCCGGTCGGCGAACGCGCCGGTGATGAGCGCGGGGGTGATGATGGCGAAGGTCATCTGGAACATCACGAACACGGTCTCGGGGATCGTGTTAGCCGTGCTGTTGTCGGTGCCGGCGCCGAGCGTGAAGGGCTTGTCCCAGCCGACTTCGATGCCGCGGAGGAACACCCGGCTGAAGTCGCCGATGTAGGCGTTGCCATTGGTGAAGGCGAGGCTGTAGCCGATCGCGAACCAGACCACCGTCACGATGGCGGTGATGGCGAACGACTGCATCATGGTGGCCAGCACGTTTTTCTTGCGGACCATGCCGGCATAGAACAGCGCCAGGCCCGGGATCGTCATCATCAGCACGAGCGCGGTGCTGGTGAGCATCCAGGCGGTGTCGCCGGTGTCGACCTTCGCTTCGGCCGCGGGCGTGGCGGCGGTGGCCGGGTTGCCGGTGGTGCCGTTCTCCGTGTTCGGCACGGCGGGGGCATCAGCCGGCGCGGGGGCCGTGGCGGCGGGGGCGGCGGGAGCGGGGGCGGTGGTTTGGGCGATGGCGGGGAGCGCCACGGCCAGGCAGAGAAGGAGCGCGGGCAGCAGCCCGCGGAGCTTTTTGATCATCATAGGGCCTCGTTGTCGGTTTCGCCGGTGCGGATGCGGACTGCGCGCTGCATGTCCATCACGAAGACTTTGCCGTCGCCGATCTTGCCGGTCCTGGCGGAGCGGATGATGGCTTCGACGACCTGCTCGGCCAGGTCGGCCGGCACAGCGACTTCGATCTTCACTTTCGGCAGGAAATTCACGTGGTACTCGGCACCGCGGTAGATTTCCGTCTGGCCTTTCTGACGGCCAAAACCTTTGACTTCCGATACCGTTAGGCCCTGAACCCCGAGCGGCGTCAGCGCTTCACGCACGTCGTCCAGCTTGAAGGGTTTGATGATGGCCATGATGAGCTTCATAGCGCCTCTCTCGATTGGTCCGGCGCTCCGACGCAGAAAGCGGCGGCTGGCGCAGCCCAACCCTTTTCAAGAAGCGTGCCGCGCCGAGATGAACCACGGGGTCGTGGGTTTGGGCCCGTCTTGCTGCTACTCTGCCGCCTGCTTATGCAGCGCGTGTACGAAGCCGCGGCGGATTGGCCACGGTCGACTGCCTGTTATTTAGGCAAGCAAACCCGGTTTCGGGCCGCTTGGCGGGAGATCACCATGCAGGATGTGGATGTTTGTGTCGTAGGCGCCGGGCCGGTCGGCGGCACCTTGGCCTGCAGGCTGGCCGAGGGCGGGGCGCGCGTCGCGGTGATCGACCGGGCCGACCTGCCGCCCATGGAGCATCCTGATTTCGACGGGCGCGCCTATGCGGTCGCGGCCGGGTCGCGGCGCCTGCTGGAGGCCGCCGGCGTCTGGGCCAAGCTGCCGCTGCCGGTGTGCCCGATCGAGGACATCCGGGTTTCGGACGGCAAGGTGGGGCGGCCCGCGTCGCGGCTCCACCTGCATTTCGACCACCGCGCGGCCGGTGACGAGCCGTTCGGCTGGATGGTCGAGGCCCGCAGCGTTCGGGTGGCGTTGAACGCGCATTTGCGGGCGCTGCCCGCTCTGCAGGTGCACGCCCCGGCAGAGGCCCAGGTGACACGGGATGCGGAGGGCGCGACCGTCACGGTGGCGGGCGGCCCCAGCTTCCGGTGCAAGCTCGTCGTCGCGGCCGAGGGGCGGCAGTCGCCGCTCCGCCAGCAGGCGGGCATCGCGATCACGTCGGTGCCCTACAAGCAGCGGGGCCTGGTGGCGGCGATCGGGCACGAGCGGCCGCACGGCAACGTCGCGCTCGAGCATTTCCTGCCCGCCGGGCCGTTCGCGCAGTTGCCGATGGTCGGCATGGAAGGCGCGCCGCACGTATCGGCCATCGTCTGGACGGAGGAGGCGACGCTCGCCGATCGGCTCTACACCACGTCGGACGCGGTGTTCGCCCGCGAGGTGACCCGGCGGCTGGGCTCCCATCTCGGCGCGGTGCGGCCGGTCGGGCGCCGCTGGTGCTATCCGCTATCGGCGATGCACGCCCAGCGCTACGTCGACACGCGGCTCGTGCTGGTCGGCGATGCCGCGCACGGCATCCACCCAATCGCCGGGCAGGGGCTCAACCTCGGCTTCCGCGACGTGATCGCGCTCTCCGAACTGGTGCTGCAGGCGGTGCGCGCCGGCGGCGATGTGGGGGCGCCGGCGCTGTTGGCGGAATACCAACGGCAGCGGCGCGGCGCCAATCTGCTGATGCTGGGCGCCACGGACGCTCTCGATCGGCTGTTCAGCACCGACAATCCGCTGGTGCGTGGCGTGCGTGACCTCGGGATCGCGGGCGTGCAGCGTCTGCCGGCATTGAAGCGCATGTTCGTGCGTCAGGCGATGGGTGCCGGGACTCTGGCCGGCGTGCTAGGGTAGGCCATGCGCCAGATGCCCGCCCTCCTGTCCCTCGTCCTTGCCGGTGCGGCGTTGGCCGGCTGTTCGGCGCCGCAACCGCTGATCGACCGCATCAACGTCAGCGACGCGAAATACAATCGCGACATGGCGGAGTGCCGCGAGCAGGTCAGCGGCAGCTGGATCCCGTTCGCGGGCGGCTCGACCGCCGACTGCATGCGCGGCAAGGGCTACCACGTGCTGATGAACAACTCGGGGCTCTGACGCCGCTTCAGCCGAGGCTGCGCCGCGCGGCTGATTGACCAACCCGGCGCCGCCATGGTCGGCTTCGGGAATGAACCAGCCTGCCACCATCGTCCTGATCGCGTCGCCGCTCGAGGACGAGTTGGTGGCGCGCATCCGCAGCCTCGCGCCCGAGCGGCTGCTGGTGCTGCACGACCCGTTACTGCTGCCGCCCCCGCGCTTCATCGGCGATCATGGCGGCGACCCGACTTTTCAGCGCACGCCCGAGCAGCAGGGCCGGTGGCAGGGCATGCTGGCGCGGGCGACGATCCTGTTCGACCTGCCGGCCCCCGGCGATCTCCCGCATCTCTCGCGACTGGCCTGGGTGCAGGCGACCAGCACCGGCGTGGGGCCGCGGGTGGCGCGACTCGGCCTGGACAAACTCGGGATCCTGGTGACGACCGCGCGCGGCGTGCATGCGGGGCCGCTGGCCGAATGGGTGTTCATGGCGCTGCTCACGCACCTGCGGGGCTACGACCGGCGCCGCGCGGAGCAGGCGGAGCGGCGGTGGGAGCGGCATGCCGGGGAGGACCTGGCAGGGCGCACGATGGTGCTGATCGGGGCGGGCGACCTCGCGCGCGGCTGCGCCCGAGTCGCGAAGGCGTTCGACATGCGGGTGATCGCGGTGGCGCGGGATCCCGACCGTAACCGGCCCCACGCCGCGCTGTTCGATGCCGTCATGCCGGCGAGCGAATTGCCGCTGGCGCTCGGCATGGCGGACGCCGTGGTCATGACGGCGCCCCATACGCCGGAGACGGAGCGCATGCTGGATGCGCGCGCGTTCGGCGAGATGCGTCCGGGGGTGATGTTCGTCAACATCGGGCGGGGCCAGACGATCGATCACGCCGCCTTAATCGAAGCGCTCCGGTCCGGCCACGTCGCCTTTGCGGCGTTGGACGTCACCGATCCGGAGCCGCTGCCGCCCGACGATCCGCTCTGGGCGATGCCGAACGTGTTCATCAGCCCGCACTCGGCCAGCACCGTACATCGCGAGAACGCCCGCATCACGGAGGTCTTTTGCTACAACCTCGCCTGCTGGCTCGAGGGGCGGCGCACCGACATGCGCAACGTGCTGGACACGCAGCTGATGTATTAGACGAGGAAGAGCCACATCAGGATCAGCAGCACCACGATCGCGCCGGCGACGTAGGTGGCGAACCGCGTGAAGCGGTTCCAGAATGTCTGACGGTCCACGAAAAAGGATTGTGTGATCGGGTCCGCGTCCCGGGTTTCCTGCTGCACCTGCGCCATCGTCATGCCCCTGTCGATCCGCGGCTTTTACGGTGCCGCCGGCTCGATGGGCAAGGGGTTGAGCAGCGCGGCTGCCGGGTCGAACCGGCCGGGGCTGGCCGTCAGCACCCGCGCGAGCGTCGCGGGGTAAAGCGCATGTTCCTGCGCCAGCACACGGGCGGCGAGGCGGTCTTCGTCGTCGCCGGGCAGCACGGGAACCGCGGCCTGGGCTAGGATGGGGCCGTCGTCGACCGTGTCGGTGACCATGTGGACGGTGCAGCCATGCAGCTTGACGCCGGCTTCGAGGGCGCGCCGGTGGGTGTGCAGGCCGGGGAACGAGGGCAGCAGGCTGGGATGGATGTTGAGCATCCGGCCCGCCCATTGCGCGACGAGATAGGGGGTGAGGCGGCGCATGTAGCCGGCGAGGCAGACGAGCGTGACGTCCGCCTCCTGGAGTGCAGCGTCGATGGCGCGCTCGTGGGCTTCCCGGTCGCCGGCGAAGGAGCGGTGGTCGATGCAGATGGACGGCGCGCCGTGGGCGGCGGCAAGGTCGAAGCCGCCGGCGCCGGGAACGTTGCCCAGCGCGAGCACGACCCGGCCGGGGAAGCCCGGCGCCGCGGCGGCGGCGAGCAGCGCGCCCATGTTGCTGCCGCGCCCGCTGAACAGGATGCCGACGCGGCTCACGCCAGCCAGCCATCCGGGGTCAGGACATCCGCGCGCGGCTCGCCTTCGGCCGCCTCGACCCGGCCGATGACGATCGCCGCCTCGCCCTGCTCGGACAACAGCGCCAGCGCGGCGTCCGGGTCCTGCACGATCAGCACCATGCCGATGCCGCAGTTGAACACGCGCAGCATCTCCGCATGGGCGACGCCGCCTACCCCTGCGAGCCACCGGAAGACCGGCGGCACCTTCCACAGGCTGGCATCCAGGGTGGCCCGCGTATCCGGCGGCAGCGCGCGGGGCACGTTGCCGGGCAGGCCGCCGCCGGTGATGTGCGCCGCCGCGCGCAGTAGACCGGCCCGGTGCAGCGCGAGCATCGGCCGCACGTAGATCCGGGTCGGGTCGAGCAGGGCGGTGCCGAGCGGGCGCGCGGGGTCGAACGGGGCCGGGCTGCTCCAATCGAGGCCGCTGGCCTCGACGATGCGGCGGACGAGCGAGAAGCCGTTGCTGTGCACCCCGCTGCTGGGCAGGCCCAGGATGGTGTCGCCCGGAGCCACGCCTGCGGGCAGCAGGTTCTCGCGCTCGGCGGCGCCGACGCTGAAGCCGGCCAGATCGTAATCGCCGCCGCGGTAGAGGCCGGGCATCTCGGCGGTTTCCCCGCCGACCAGCGCGCACCCGGCCTGCCGGCAGCCCTCGGCGATGCCCGCGACCACGCTAGCGGCATGCGCCACGTCGAGCGCGCCGGTGGCAAAATAATCGAGGAAGAACAAGGGGTCCGCCCCTTGAACCACCAGATCGTTGACGCACATGGCGACGAGGTCGATGCCGACGGTGTCGTGCAGTCCGACATCGATGGCGACCTTCAATTTGGTGCCGACGCCGTCGGTGGTGCTGACGAGCACCGGGTCGCGGAAGCCGGCGGCCCTGAGGTCGAACAGCGCGCCGAAGCCGCCGAGGCCGCCCATGGTGCCGACCCGGCCGGTGCTGCGGGCGAGCGGCTTGATCCGGTCGACCAGCGCGTCGCCGGCCTCGATGTCGACGCCGGCGCCGCGGTATGTCATCGCGTTTCCACCCGGCGGGCTGGCGGCCTCGTCACGCTTCGTCATCGAATTGTCGGTGGGGGAACGGCTCATCGGGAAAGACTCTGTCTCGGGAGGCGGATAGACTGCGCGAATGAGCGGCCTTGCCGGACACAACCACAGCCGTGCGGACCCAGCAACACGAGCCGGGTCCGAGCCCGAAACCGTGGCGCGCTCGTGGCGCGGCGACGTGGTCAATCTGCCCAACGCGATCAGCCTGGCCCGGCTGTGCGCGGTGCCGGTCGCCGTGTGGCTCGCGTTGCGTCACCACCTGGCGGCGACCTTCGTCGTGTTCAGCGCCGCGGGGGTGTCCGACGCCATCGATGGCTGGCTGGCGCGCCGGTGGGGCGGCAGCGCGCTCGGCGCGATCCTCGACCCGGCGGCCGACAAGGCCCTGCTGATGGCCATGTTCCTGACCTTGGCCGCCCTGGGCATCCTGCCGGTGTGGCTCGCCGGGCTGACGGTCGCGCGCGACCTGCTCATCATCGGGGGATTGCTGGTGCTGTGGCTCCGCGCCGTGCGGGTGCGCATGCGGCCGCTGGCCGTCTCGAAGGTGAACACGGCGCTGCAATTGCTGCTGGTGGCGGTGGCGCTGCTGCTGCGGGGGTTCGATCTGCCGGGCGAGACGATTCTGCAGCTGTTGATTTGGGCGGTCGCGGCGACGACGCTGCTCTCGTCGGCGGCCTACATCCGCGAGGCGATGGCATGAGCCGCCCGATCCTCGGCGCCGAAATCGAGCAAGCCGGCGAGTTCCCGGAACGGTTCGTGCCCGCCCCCTCGCACACCACCACGCGGCAGCGCTTCGGCCTCATGCTCGGCCTTCTGGCGGCGACCTGCGTCGCGCTGTGGCTGTTCTCCTCCATCCTGCTGCCGTTCGTGGCCGCGGCGTGCCTGGCCTACTTCCTCGATCCGCCGACGACCCGGCTCACCCGGCTCGGCATGCCGCGCGGCCTGGCGGCGGGGATCATGATCGTGGCCCTGCTCGCGGCCATGCTGCTGTTCGCGCTGCTGCTGTATCCGCTGCTGCTGGCGCAGATCGGGCTGCTCGTCAGCCGGGCGCCATACTACGTGGTCGATATCCGGGATTGGGCGGGCGATGTGGTGCATCGGCTGCAGGAGGGGCTCGGCTCCGCCTATGTCGACGAGAAGCTGCGCGACCTCGTGGCCGGACAGGCGGGCGCCATGCTGGGATGGGTGGCCGGCACGCTGACCCGGATCGTCAGCAGCGGGTTCGCGCTGTTCAGCGTGCTCTCACTCGTCGTCGTGACCCCGGTGGTTGCGTTCTATCTCCTGCGCGACTGGCGGCGCGCGGTGGCGCGGCTGGATAGCTGGCTGCCGCGCCGCTACGTGGGCGTGCTGCGGGCGCAGGGGCGTGAGGTCGACCGGATCCTGTCGGCGTGGCTGCGCGGACAGGCGATCTGCTGCGTGCTGCTGGCGGCGTTTTACGCGCTGACGCTCACGATGGTGGGCCTCGATCTCGGCTTGATCGTCGGCATGGCCGCCGGGCTGCTGTCGTTCATCCCATATGTCGGCAGCGTGACGGGCGGCATTGCCAGCATTGCGCTGGCCCTGGCGCAGTTCCACTGGCAGGGGGTGACCGTCGTCGCCTCGGTGTTCGTGGTCGGGCAGGTGCTCGAGGGGTACGTGATCTACCCACGCTTTCTCGGCGACCGGGTCGAGCTGCATGCGGTGTGGGTGATCTTCGCGCTGTTCGCGGGCGGGGCGGCTTTCGGGTTCCTTGGCGTGCTGCTGGCGGTGCCGGTCGCCGCGGCTTTGGGCGTGCTGGCCCGGTTCTGGCTTCGGCGCTACCTGGCGAGCCCGATCTACCTCGAGCCGCCCCACCATGAATGAGGGCCAACTCGCGCTGGCGCTGCCGCACCGCCCGGGGCTGGACGCGGCCGACCTGCTACCGCACGACGGCGTTCGGCTCGCGCTCGAGATGCTTGCCCGCGGCCGGGTTTGGCCGCAGGACCGGCTGGGGCTGTGGGGTGGCCCGGGCACGGGCAAGACGCATCTGCTGCATGTATGGGCGCGGGAGCACGGGGCCACCATCGTGGCCGGGCCGCTTCTCAATGAGCCGTTCTGGCCCGAGGGCGCGGTCGCGATCGACGATGCCGACCTGGCGCCCTCGGAAGAAGCCCTGCTGCATGTCCTCAACGCGGCCGCGGAAACCGGACACCGGTTGCTGGTGACCTCGCGGTTGCCGCCGGCCCGGTCTCGCATCGGCCTGCCGGACCTCGCCAGCCGGCTGCGGGCGACGGTCGCCATCGAGCTCGGCGCGCCGGACGACGCCATGCTGGGGGCGCTGCTGGCCAAGCTGCTCTCGAAGCGGCAGCTGATCGTGTCGGCAGCCGTGCAGCGCTACGTCCTGACCCGGCTGCCGCGCACCGCGGGCGCCGTGCGCGAGGCGGTCGGACGGCTTGACGCGGCGGCGCTCGCCGCCCAATCGAGCATCTCTCGCCCTCTTGCGGCCGGCTGCCTTGCCGATCTGTTCGTCGCCGACCCCCTGGAGGAGACTCCCTCGTGACCAGCGTCAGAGCCGCCCGGACCACCCCGGCCCCCGCGCCCGGCCCCTTGTCGCCGGCGTTCACGAGCGACAGCCCGGACCGCTTCATCAACCGCGAAGTCTCGTGGCTCGACTTCAACCACCGGGTCGTGGAGGAGGCGGAGAACCCTCGCCATCCGCTGCTGGAACGGCTGCGGTTTCTGTCGATCAGCGCCAGCAACCTGGACGAGTTCTTCAGCGTCCGCGTCGCCGGCCTGATCGGGCAGGCGAAGGCCGGGGTCGCCGCCGTGAGTGCGGACGGGCGGACGGCCGGGCAGCAGCTGGAGGCGATCCAGACGCGGGCGCAGGTGCTGATCGAATCGCAGCAGCGCGTTTGGCACGACCTGCGGAAGCAGCTTGCCGAGGCGGGCGTGCGCCTTTGCGACACCAATACGTTGGGCCCCGATGACCGCGCCTGGCTCGACCACTGGTTCATGGACCGGGTGTTCCCGGTGCTGACCCCGCTCGCGATTGACCCGGCGCACCCGTTCCCCTTCATCCCCAACATGGGCCTCGTGATCGTGCTGAAGCTGCACCGGGCCGAAGACGGGCACGGGATGCAGGCGCTGATCCCGCTGCCCGCGACGATCGAACGCTTCATCCGCCTGCCGAGCGACCCGGTGCGAAAGGGAATACGCTTCCTGCTCCTCGAGGACCTGGTGGGCATGTTCCTCGACCGGCTGTTTCCCGGCTTTACCGTGCAGGGCAGCGGGATGTTCCGGCTGATCCGCGACACCGGGGTCGAATTCGAGGAAGAGGCCGAAGACCTGGTCCGCTCCTACGAGACGGCGCTGAAGCGGCGGCGGCGGGGCGTTGCGATCCATCTCGTCGTCAACACGTGTATGCCGGAAGACCTGCGCGCGCTGGTGGTCGACGAGATCGAGGTCGACGACCAAACGGTGCCGGGCGAGGAGGTCACGGTGCAGAACGGCTTCCTCGGGGCGGCCGACCTGAGGCAGATGATCACCGACGACCGGCCCGACCTGCTATTTCCGCCCTACACGCCGCGCTTCCCCGAGCGGATCCGCGACTTCGCCGGCGACTGCTTTGCGGCCATCCGGGCCAAGGACATCATCGTCCACCACCCGTTCGAGAGCTTCGACGTCGTGCTGCAGTTCCTGCGCCAGGCCGCCGCCGACCCGAACGTGGTCGCCGTCAAGCAGACGCTGTACCGTACTAGCCGGGACAGCCCCATCGTCAAGGCGCTGATCGAGGCGGCGGAAGCCGGCAAGTCCGTGACCGCGATGGTGGAGTTGCGGGCGCGGTTCGACGAGGAGGCCAACATCCGGCTGGCCCGCACGATGGAGGCGGCCGGTGTGCAGGTGGTGTATGGCTTCGTCGAGCTGAAGACGCATGCCAAGCTGTCGCTGGTGGTGCGGCGCGAGGGGCCGATCATGCGCAGCTACGCGCATTTCGGGACCGGCAACTACCACCCGATCACGGCCCGAATCTACACCGATCTGAGTTTCTTCACCTCCGACCCAGACCTGTGCCGCGATAGCGCGCGGCTATTCAATTACATGACCGGCTATGCCAAGCCGGAGAAGATGGACAGCCTTGCGTTCAGCCCGCTGACCATCCGCGGCACCGTCGAGGAGCTGATCGACGCCGAAATCGCGTTCGCCCAGGCGGGCAAGCCGGCCACGATCTGGCTCAAGATGAACAGCCTCGTTGACGACAAGCTGATCGACCGACTCTATGCGGCATCGGCCGCCGGGGTGCATGTCATGTGCGTCATCCGTGGCATCTGCTGCCTGCGGCCGGGGGTGCCGGGGCTCTCGGAGAACATCCGGGTCAAGAGCATCGTCGGGCGGTTCCTCGAGCACAGCCGCATCTACGCGTTCGGCAACGGACACCGGATGCCGAGCCACAACGCGAAAGTGTTCATCAGCAGCGCCGACTGGATGGCGCGCAGCATGGAGTGGCGGGTGGAGGCGCTGGTGCCGATCCATAACGCGACGGTGCACGCGCAGGTGCTGGACCAGATCATGGTGGTGAACCTGCGCGACAATTTGCAATCGTGGGAGCTGGGCCCGGATGGCGCGTGGCGCCGGGTCGCCCCCGGCCCGCGCCCGGTGTCGGCGCATGACTACTTCATGACGAACCCGTCCCTTTCGGGCCGCGGGTCGGCGCTGCACAGCTCCGCGGTGACCCACCAATCCGCGGCCCGCAAGCAGGACCGCGTCAGCCAGGATTGATGGGCGTGGATCAATCTGAACGCTACGGCGCCGCTATGTCCGGCGCCGCCCCGCGCTGCGCCGTCGTGGATCTGGGGTCGAACTCGGTCCGCCTCGTCGTTTACGAGGGGAGGGGGCGCAACCCGGTGCCGATCTTCAACGAGAAGGCGGTGCTGAAGCTCGGCAAAGGGCTGCAGACCACCGGGCGGTTGAACGAGGCCGGGGTCACGCAGGCGCTCAAGGTTATGGTGCGCTACCACGTGATCGCGCGCGCGATGCAGGCCGCGCCGTTCGAGGTGCTGGCGACCGCGGCGGTGCGCGACGCCAGCAACGGCCCGGCCTTCGTCGCGGCGTTGCAGGAGAAGATGCCGGGCGCGACCATCCGCGTCCTTTCGGGCAAGGAGGAAGCAGAGCTGTCCGCGGCCGGGCTGCATTGCGGGATTGCCGGCGCTGATGGCGTGCTGGCCGACATCGGGGGCGGCTCGCTCGAGCTGGTTCAGCTCGATCCGGACGGGGTGCGCAACGCGGTCACGCTGCGGCTGGGCGTGATCCGGCTGGCCGACCGCTCCGAGGGCAATCTCGAGCGCGCGCGCGACCTGGCGGATGCCGATCTCGGCGACGTGCCCTGGCTGGGGCAGGGGACGGACCGGAGCCTCTATCTCGTGGGGGGCGCCTGGCGGGCCCTCGCGCGGATGCACATGCAGCATGTGAAATACCCGCTGAGCATCGTCCACTGCTATACGATCGGGCAGGACGCGGCGCGTGAGTTGACGCTGCTCGCGACGGCGCCGGGCAAGCTCGCTGGGGCACCGCGCCGGCGTGCGGACGATCTCCCCTACGCGGGCGTGGTGCTGCGGCGGCTGCTGCGGGCAACCGGGGCCAAGCAGGTGGTGTTCAGCGCCTACGGCATCCGCGAGGGCTGGTTCATGCAGGCGGTCCCGCCCACGGTGCGGGCGGAGGACCCGCTGATGACGGCAGTGCAGGACGATGCGCAGCGGCTGAGCCGCGACATCACCCTGCCGCCGGCGCTGATCGACTGGACTGCGCTGCTGTTCCCCTTCGAGACCGCCACAGCCCGGCGCTTGCGCCAAGCCGCCTGCTGGATGTCCGACACCGGCAGCCACGACCATCCGGAGTATCGGGCGGAATTCAATTTCCAGCGCAGCCTCTACGCCCCCGGCCCCTTCGATCACCCGACCCGGGCGTTCCTGGCCCTTGTTCTCGCGACGCGGTACGAGGCGGAGCCGGACGCCTCCTATCTGACCACCGCGCGGTCGCTGCTGGACCCGGCCTCGATCGCGCGGGCGGAACTGCTGGGGTGTGCCCTGCGGCTGGCCTACACGCTTTCGGCGGGAACCCCCGACTTGCTGACGGGCGCCGCGGTCAGGCTGGAGCCGGGCCGGGTCGTGCTGCGGCTGGATGGCCCCGGCGTGTTCGCGGGCGAGGGCGTGCAGCGGCGGCTGGACCGGCTGGCGAACCGCTTGGGGCTGACGGCGGCGGTCGAGGTGCCTTGCGGCTGATGCCGCGGTGCGATACGCCGAATTGTCACGGAAAATACGGTTTGAGATGCGCGTCAAGGACGTCAAGAAAGTGGTGCTGGCCTATTCCGGGGGGCTCGACACCAGTGTGATCCTGCGCTGGCTGCAGACCGAATACCAATGCGAGGTCGTGACGTTCACCGCCGATCTCGGCCAGGGCGAGGAGCTCGAGCCGGCCCGCCGCAAGGCGGAGATGTTCGGGGTCAAGGAGATCTTCGTCGACGATCTGCGCGAGACGTTCACCCGAGACTTCGTGTTCCCCATGTTCCGCGCCAATACGGTCTATGAAGGGCAATACCTGCTCGGCACCAGCATCGCCCGGCCGCTGATCGCGCAGCGCCAGATCGAGATCGCCGAGCAGGTCGGCGCCGATGCGGTGGCCCACGGCGCGACCGGCAAGGGCAACGACCAAGTCCGCTTCGAGATCG
This sequence comes from Acetobacteraceae bacterium, assembly GCA_032249615.1. Taxonomy (GTDB): domain Bacteria; phylum Pseudomonadota; class Alphaproteobacteria; order Acetobacterales; family Acetobacteraceae; genus JAVVHH01. The sequence goes on along the minus strand of JAVVHH010000018.1, from coordinate 1,566 downwards.
CCTATTACGCGCTCAAACCCGACATCAAGGTCATCGCGCCGTGGCGGGAGTGGGACCTGACCTCGCGGACCAAGCTGCTTGAGTTCGCCGAGCGGAACCAGATCCCGATCGCGAAAGACAAGCGCGGCGAGAGCCCGTTCAGCGTCGACGCGAACCTGCTGCACTCGTCCTCCGAGGGCAAGGTGCTCGAGGACCCCGCGATCGAGGCGCCCGAGACGGTCTATCAGCGCACCATCCGCCCGGAGGACGCGCCGGACCGGGCTACCGTGATCACCATCGACTTCGAGCGCGGCGACCCCGTCGCCATCGACGGCGTCAAGCTGTCGCCGGCCACGCTGCTGGCCAAGCTGAACGAACTCGGCCGCGCTAACGGTATCGGCCGGCTCGACCTAGTCGAAAACCGCTTCGTCGGCATGAAGTCTCGCGGGATCTACGAAACGCCGGGCGGCTCCATCCTGCTGCCCGCTCACCGCGCGATCGAGTCGATCACGCTCGACCGGGAGGCGATGCACCTCAAGGACGAGCTGATGCCGCGCTACGCCGAGCTGATCTACAACGGCTTCTGGTTCAGTCCGGAGCGACGCATGCTGCAAGCGGCGATCGACGAGAGCCAACGTAGCGTGAGCGGCCGCGTGCGCCTGAAGCTCTACAAGGGCAACGTCAGCTGCATCGGCCGGGAGAGCCCGAACAGCCTCTACTCGATGCGCGTCGTGACCTTCGAGGACGACGAGGGCGCCTACAACCAGGTCGACGCGGAAGGCTTCATCAAGCTGAACTCGCTGCGCCTACGGCTCGGCGCCAGCGCGGGCCGGCGAGGCGGCTCCCTCTAACGGGAGCCGCGCAGGCTTTAGCCGACCCGGTTGTCGACGAGCTCGGTGACGACGCCGGGGTCGGCGAGCGTACTCGTATCGCCCAGCTGATCCGTCTCGTTGGCGGCGATCTTGCGCAGGATACGGCGCATGATCTTGCCCGACCGCGTCTTCGGCAAGCCCGGCGCCCACTGGATCGCGTCAGGCGAGGCGATCGGGCCGATCTCGCGGCGCACCCAGGCCACCAGTTCGCGGCGGAGTTCCTCGCTGGGCGTCTCGTCGGCGTTCAGCGTGACATACGCGTAGATGCCCTGCCCCTTCAGGTCGTGCGGGAAGCCGACCACGGCTGCCTCGGCCACCTTTGGATGCGCGACCAGGGCGCTCTCGACCTCGGCGGTGCCCATCCGGTGGCCGCTGACGTTGATCACGTCATCGACCCGGCCGGTGATCCAGTAATAGCCGTCCTGGTCCCGCCGGGCGCCGTCGCCGGTGAAGTAGTAGCCGGGAAAGGTCGAGAAATACGTCTGGATGAAGCGCTCGTGGTCGCGGAACACGCTGCGCAGCATGCCCGGCCAAGGCTTGGCGATGCAGAGATTGCCCTCCGCGGCGCCCTCGACGGGCTTGCCCTCGCCATCCACCAGAATCGGAACGACCCCGGGCAGTGGCAAGGTCGCCGAACCCGGCTTGAGCGCGGTGGCCCCCGGCAGCGGTGAGATCATGATCCCGCCCGTCTCCGTCTGCCACCAGGTGTCGACGA
>JAVVHH010000017.1:0-36482 GCA_032249615.1 Acetobacteraceae bacterium | reverse complement strand
GTCCGGGTTGAGGATCTTGTCGCGGATATAGGCGTCGTCGGCGATCACGGTGCCGCCGTCGGCCAGCGGCACCGGCGAGCCCGCCAGACCCGCCAGGCTCGGCGCCCGCGGCGTGCTGGCCCCCTCGTGACAGCCGCTGCAGCCCAGCTGGGCGAACAAGCGCGCGCCGCCGGCTTCCAAGCTGATGGAGCTTCCGGACCGGGTCAGCCAGTCGGCGTAATCCGCCGGCGTCATGACGACGAGGTTGCCGCCCATCACCGAATGGTCGGTGCCGCAGAACTCGCTGCAGAGGATGTGGTAGGTGCCGGGCCGGTTCGCATTGAACCAGAACTCGGTGTAGCGGTTCGGCAACGTCTCCATCTGGATCCGGAGCGCCGGGATGTACAGCGAGTGGATCACGTCCTGGCTGATCATGTGGATCAGGATCGGCTCGCCCGTCGGCACATGCAGGTCGTTGATCTCCGCCTGGCCACCCGGATGCTGAAACTTCCACATCCACTGCCGACCGATCGCCTCGATCCGCATCGCATTCGGTGGCGGGTTCTTATGGATGATGAACATCCGCGCGCCCCAGCCGAAGAAGATCAGCGTCAGCACGAAAGGGATCAGCATCCAGCTGACCTCCAGCGTGCGGTCGCGGTTCTCGCGATGCACGCGGTTCACCCTCTTGCCGTCGCGGTAGCGGACGGCGAAGAAGGTTATGCCGATGAAGATCGGCACCACGAGCGCGAGCGTCAGCAGGGTAAACAGCCAGATCAGGTGGTCCGTCTCCACCGCGGAGGCGGAGGCGGAAGCGGGCCAGATCGACAGCACCGGGTTCGACGAGTTCATGAGACGCGCTTCAAGGTGGGGGCGCCAGCGGTTGGCCGACCGTCAGCGACAGGGCGCGGTCGATCGGGATGCGGGCGCGGGTGTGGGCGTCATCCACATAGGCATAGCTGTCCAGCGCTTGGTCCTCGCGTGCTTGCTGGTTGGCGATCTCGGTCAGCGGGGCGCGCTGCAGGTGCGGCCCGGGCGGCGTGATGATGACGGTCTGCTGCCGCGTCAGCGGCGGGACGCTGTCCCGCTGCGCGGTGGCGATCCAGTAGCGCAGGCCGACCATGGCGAACACCATGACAAGCGCCACCGAACCGAGCAGCACCACGAGCTTGGCCATGAGGCCGCCGCGCATGTCGCGTGTCTCATGCCCCGCCTCCCGCGCCCGCGGGCTGGGCGGCGTCTTTGGGCGGCCGCGCCCGCTCGCCTCGCCGTAACGCCCGCCCACGGCGGCGCGGAGCTGCTCGAGATACGAACGGCGGAGCAGGACCGTCGCGGCGCCGAGGATCGCGGCGGCACCGGCGGCAAGCCACCCGGCGCGCCGGTTCGCCGCGCCGTCGCGGAGCGCCCGCCACATCATGGGGCCGCCATCGCGCGGCGGCGCTCGCCGGCGGACACGAGCAACAACATGGCGCCGATGAGCAGCCCGCCCAGGCCGATCACCGCCAGCGCATCGGCGACGCTCAGCGCGAAGGCGCCGCGGAAGGCCGGCAGGATGAAGAGCAGCGTGACCAGCATTAGGGCCAGCGCGACCGTGGCGGTGATCGTCGCCAGCGCGGCGGGGATTCGGCCGAGCGCGGTCGGCAGGCAGAAGATCGCCGCTGCGGCGGCCAGCGCGGCGAAAGCGATGATGGGGGCACCGGCGCCGGCGATCCGGGCCAGATACCAACCCGCTTCGTCCGGCATGTTGGCAGACCAGACCACCAGGAACTGCCCGAACTGCAGCACGGACCAGAATGCCACGAGCAAGGCGAGCAGCAGCCCGCTGTAGCCGGACAGCCGGGCGTGTGGATCCGAGCCGACGGCCAGAACCAGCCCGGCCACTGCGCCGGCAAGCGCCATCTGCCCCGCCATCAACAACAGGCCGACCAGTGACGAACCCAACGCCGGCTGCGGCGCGAGCAGCCAGTCGACGCCCAGCAAGCTCGAGACGAACAGGGTCAGCAGCAGCCCGAACGTCGCCAACGACCGGCGCGGGCGCCGCGGCGTGAGCGCGAACAACACCGCCAGCAGCGACAGCACGACGAGAATGGCGCCGTCCCGCAGCGCCAGCGCCAGCGGCGCAGTCCACCAATCAGGCAGTGCGCCGGGAAGGCCCGCCCGCGCGAACAGGAAGGAAAGGTCCCCCAGCATTGGCAAGGCAAACAGGGTGCCGAGCGGGAGCAGCGGCAGCATGGCCCGCAGCGCCGGCAGCAGCGGCGATTCCAGGGCGCCGGCGCCCTCCATGGCCATCACGATCGGCAGCGCCCCCATCGGCACCCCGATCCAGAATAGCCACGCGGCGAAATAGGCCGGCATGGAGCTGGCAAACACCAGCCAGACCCCTGCCGCGACGGCGCCGACGATGAGCAAGGTCCAAGCGGCGCGCATCATTTGATGGCGTCCAATCTGGCCTGCAGATCCGGCGGCAGACTGGCGACCGCCGTATTCTGGCTCCGCTGCAGAGCGCGGATATACGAGATGACGGCCCAGCGGTCGGCGGGGGCGACCCGGGTGTCGAAGCTGTACATCGCGCCATAGCCGTTGGTGATCGCGTCGTAGAACACCTTGTTGTCGGCCTTGCGCAACGCCCCTTCGACGAACGAGGGCGGCGCGGGGAACCCACGCTGCACGATCATCCCGTCACCATGGCCAGCCCGGCCGTGACAGGGCGTGCAGAAGATGTCGTACCTCTCCTTACCCCGCTCGAGCAACGCTTCCGAGATGACCGTCGGCGCGTGGACATCGGCCCGATACGGCGTGCGGGCCACGGTGCCCTCCGGCGGATGCCGCATGCCGGTGCCGTTGCCGAAGAAGCTGCTCTGGTTCCAGTTGCGGTAGTAGCGTTGGACATACATGTCCTCGCGCTTGCAGCCGGCCAGCAGCATCAGGGTCGCCGCCAGGAGCAGAGCCGGCCTCATCGGGGCACTCGATGGATCGCGTGGGGGCGGGCCGGCAAGGCGACGAAAGCGGCCTCGATCGCGTCGGCATCGAAGCTGTCGTCCCGCGCCTCTACGGCGACGAAGAAGCGGTCCGCGCTCGCCCGGGTGAAGTTCGCCGTGTTGAAGGCCGGGTGGTTGAGGCGCGGCAGGCGACTCATCAGCAGTAGCAGGGCATAGACCACGATCGCGCCGAGCAGGGCCGCGAACGACACGCTCGGCACCACGAAGGCCGGCCAGGAAAACAGGGGGCGGCCGCCGATGTCGAAGCGGTAGCCCCAGATCGTGGCGTAGGTGCACATCCCGAACCTCGCCGCCGCGCCCAGTAGCGAGGCGCCGAGCGCAAACGGATAGATCGGGCGAGGCGGCAGGCCCAGCGCCTCGGACGCACCCTCGACGGGGATGGGCGAATAGGCGTCGATCCGGCCGAAGCGCCTGGGCTTGAGCGACCGGATCGCCGACAGCATCGCCTCCGGCGTGTCGAATTCCGCCGACACGCCCCAGAGCGGAGCCCCCGAGCTGTGCTTCGGTTCAGCCATTGTGCCGGATCGGCAGCGCCGGCAGCAGCCAGCGGAGATTCACGATCGAGATCACCGGAACGTAGCGCAGCACCAAGAGGAACAAGAACAGGAACAGCCCCCCGGTGCCGACGAAGGTCGCCATGCCGAACAGCGCGATGGAATAGGGGTGAGCGGCCGAGGGCAGGAAATCGTGCTGCAGCGTGATGACGATCAGCATGAAGTGGTCGCACCAGGCGCCGAACGCGACGACGATGCCGACCAGGCCAACCACGATGCTGGAGCGCCGGAACAGCGGGATCCAGAACAGCTGCGGCGGCAGCACCGAACACAGGACGCTGCACCAGGTGGCCCAGGCGTGATCACCATGCAGGCGCCGGCTCAACACGCCGCGGTCGTAATCGTTGCCGAACAGGGCGGTGGCGCCGAACGAGCAGAAATCGCAGTAGAGGAACAGCAACGACAATCCGAGCATCAGCCAGCCCAGCAGGGCGAAGTGCCGCGGCGTGATCAGCGGCTTGTAGGGCAGCACGAACCGCACGATGGACAGCAGCGTGCCCGTGACGGCGACGCCGGACAGCAGCGCGCCCGCGATATAGGCGACCGGCAGCATGGGGTCGTGCCAACCGGGCTCCACCGTTCCGGCGAACATGACGGCCGCGCCCATCTGCAACGAAAGCACCACGACGAGGCCCATGGCCGCGATCGCGCGGTACGAGTGCTCCCAACGCTGCCAGTGCGTCACCGAGCCGCGCCATCCGAGGGCGGCGATCCCGTAGAGCTGGGCCTTGAGGCGCCGGTAGAACTGGCCGGGCTTGCCCTCCCCTTTCTCCATCCGCTCGATCGCCCGGTCGCGCATGGAGGCGAGGTCGGGGATCAGCCCGGTGAACCAGAACAGGAAGGCCACGCCGAGGAACGACACGATGTCGATCGCGTCCCAGTAGAGCGGGCTGCGGAACTGCGGCCACAGCAGGAAGGTGTTGGGATACGGCAGGTTCCAGTAGAAGAACCAGGGCCGCCCCAGATGGATGATCGGGTACAGCCCGGCGGCGCACACGCCCAGCAGCGCGATCGTCTCCGCCAGACGATTGACCGCGCCCCGCCATTCCGACCCGAGCAACAGCAGCAGCGAGGAGACGGCGAGGCTGCCGGTCGCCACGCCGATCCACCAATCGTAGCCGACGATATCGAGCGCCCAGGTGACGGGGATGTTGTTGCCCCAAACGCCGACCCCCTCGTAGAGCAGCCAGCCGACGCTGCCGGCGAGCACGCCGATCAGCATCAGGGCGGCCCCGAAGGCGATCCACCAGCGCCAGCGTGCCTGGTGCTCGAGGGTGACGTGGGCGACGAGGCGGCCGGTGCTCGACCAATTATGCTCGGGCGCGACCAGCGGGTCGGCCGGGCTGTGCGCGCGGACGAGTTCGCTCATCCGGTCTCTCCTGGCAGCGCGGGCCTGGCCGCGCGGGCCGCCAGGTAGCTCGTGCGCGGCTTGGTGTTGAGCTCGCCGAGCAGCGCGTAGTTGCGGCCATCCGCGCGCGCCGCCGAGACGGCGCTCGCGGCGTCGCCGAGGTTGCCGAAGCTGATCGCCCGGGTCGGACAGGCACCCTGGCAGGCGGTCTGCACGGCGCCGTCCGGAATGGGCACGTTGGCCTTGTGCGCCTCGATGCGGGCCGTCTCGATCCGCTGCACGCAATAGGTGCACTTCTCCATCACGCCCCGCGCGCGGACGGTCACCTCCGGATTGCGCATCAGCTCGATGGTCGGCGCGGCCCCGGCGGAATAGTCGAGGTAGTTGAAGTGACGCACCTTGTAGGGGCAGTAGCCGGAGCAGGCGCGGGTGCCGACGCAGCGGTTGTACACCATAAGGTTGAGCCCCTCGCTATCGTGCAGCGTGGCCTCGACCGGGCAGCCGACTTCACAGGGCGCGTTCTCGCAATGCATGCACGGGACCGGCTGGAACCGCGTCTGCGGCGCCTCGGCCGAGCCCTCGTAGTAGCGATCGACGCGGAGCCAATGCATTTCCCGGCCGAGCGCCACCTGCTCCTTGCCCACCACGGCGATGTTGTTCTCGCTCTGGCACGCCACGACGCAGGCGTTGCAGCCGATGCAGGCGTCGAGATCGATGACCATGCCCCATTGCGGGCCGATCTCCTTCCGGCCCTCGCCGTAGAGGCTGGGCTGGTGCCAGCTCTTCGTTTCGCCCACCGGGGCGGCGCCCTCGTGCTGGACGCGGATGAAGTCGTGGCCTTCCATCGTATCGTGGTCTTGCGTGGAGGCGAGTTGCGCGGTCCGCCCGGTCTTGCCCAGCACCGCGCCGGTCAGCAGCCACGGATCGCCGTCGTCGCGCAGCACCGTCGCGTTGTAGCCGACGCCGTCGCAGAGCAGACCCGGCGTCCGCCGGCCATAGCCGAGCGTCGCGCCGACGGTATGGTCCGCCTGGCCCGGCAGCACCCAGATCGGGCCTTCGACATGCCGGCCGGCCACCTCCAGCGACGCGATGTCACCGTTGGCAAAACCCTCGCGGGCGGCCAGGGCCGGCGAGACGGTCAGCACGTTGTCCCACACGAGCTTGGTGAGCGGCTTGGGCAGCTCCTGGAGCCAGGCGTTGTTGGCGTTGTCGCCGGCGTAAAGCGTCGGGTCCGGGCGGATGACCACCACCAGGCCCGGCGGCGCCGGCGGGGCCGGGCTGCCCGGCGCGAGCGGCGCGTCGACCGGCGGCAGGGCCGTCTCGGGCACGCAGCCGTCGCGCAGCATCGTCTCCCACCGGGGCGCGAACGCCGCGTCGTCGGCATCGCCCTGGTAGTGGCTGCGCAGGATGTCGAGCGCCTTGCGGGGCGCGTCGTCGTTCAGCAGCGACAGGATCTCGCCGGCCGTGCGGCCCTCGTACAGCGGCGCGATCGCCGGCTGCGCGAACGTGATCGTGCCATCCGCCGCCCGCGCGTCGTGCCAGGCCTCGAGCGTGTGCAGCAGCGGCAGGTGCCAGTGGCTCTGCAGCGCGGTCTCGTCGACATACTGGCCGGCATGGATGCGCAGCTCGACCCGCTCCAGGGCGCCGTGGAAATCGAGCGAACCGGGCGCGCTGTAGGCCGGGTTCGTATCTAGCATGAGCAGGGTGTCCACCGTGCCGGCGTGGATGGCGGTGGCGAGGGCTGCCACATCCTGGCCGTTGGAGACGACGGGCTCCGTGTGGAACACCGTCTTGCCAGTGTTGCCGAGCGCCTGGTTCAAGCGGTGGACCGCGCTCGCCAGCGCCGGAGAGGCGGTGGCGCCGGCGATGACCAGGCTGGCGCCGCGGTTCTGCCGGAGTGCCGCGGCAACGGCGGCGCGCCACCGGTCGATCGGATTGTCGCCCACGCTCGGAGTTGCACCGGGCTCGACATCGGCCAGCAGCCCGGCGGCGAGCGCCAGCATCTCGGCCGGAGTCGTCACCAGCGGATGATCGGCCTTCGCCGCGGTCAGGTTCGGAACGGCCGCCGCCGCATACAGGGCCAGCAACGGGCGGCGGACATCGTTGTCGGGCATGCCGGCAGCACTGGCCTGCCGGGCTGCGACCCAGTCGAGCGCCTGCCCGATCTGATCGGGTCCGCCATCGAGGAAGTCCCCTTCGAACGAGACGATCACGCGCGCGGCGCCGAACCGGTAGCGAGTCTCGAGCGGCTTGCCGAACGCGGCGACCGACCCGGCATAACGATGCGCCCCACCAGTGGCGCTATGGGTGTACCAAACCGCCTTCGGCATGGCGGTCAGCATGCCCTGCAGCTGGGCGAGGAAGCTCGGAGAGGTGAGCGGGCCGGTGAGGACATGCAGGCCCTGGCCATTCCGATCGCGCAACTCGGCCCATTTGCCGGCTATCTGACCGCGGAACGCTTGCCAGGAGGCCGGCTTGTCGAGGTAACGCACGGTCTGCGACCGCAGCGGGTCGTAAAGGTCGAGTACGCTGGCCTGCGCCCAGATGTCGGTGCCGCCCCGGCTCCAGGGATGGTCGGGATTGCCTTCGATTTTGGTCGGACGCGCGTTGCGGGTGATGGCGACCATGCCGTTGGCCACGCCGTCGAGCAGCGACATGGTCGAGTATTCCGCGCGCGTGCCGGGCTGGATGCGGAGCGGGTTGTGCACGTACGGCACCTCCTGCGCACGGCCGTCCGTCTCATCGTCGCACCCGGCCAGGCCTGCCATGGACAGCGAGGCGGCCATGAGCCGGAGGAACTGGCGGCGGTCGGGGCCGGTGCAGAGATCCGTCACGGCCGGGAACTCCCGCTCGATCAAACGGCGGAAGGCGGGCGTATCGGCCTGATGGTCGGCGCTCAGCCACTGCCGGGGCCGGGTCGGTTGGCTCACCGGTGGCAAACCGAGCAATCGGACAGCTGCTGCGGGCCTAGGATGTGGTTCTGCGCCACGAGCGCCGGGCCGAGCGTCGCCTGATTGGCCGGCGGCTGCCACTCCATGTTCCAGATTTCCTTCGCGGGCCTCACGTACTGGGCCGGGTTGCGGTGGCAGGTGAGGCAGAACTCCATCCGGAACGATTGGGCCGCGTAGGTGAGTTGCATCTCGTTGACCGCGCCGTGGCAGGACGAGCAACCGATACCCTTCGTGATGTGGATCGAGTGATTAAAATAGACGTAATCCGGCAAACGATTGACCCGAGCCCAGTGCAGCGGCTCGTCCTTGGCGAGGCTCTGACGCACGGGCGCCAGCATCGACGAGCCTGTCCAGATCTCGGAATGGCACGTCATGCAGGTATGGGTCGGCGGCAGCCCGGCCGTCGCCTCCTGTTCGACCTGCTCGTGGCAGTTCCGGCAATCGAGCCCTAGCTCGCCGGAATGATGCTTGTGGCTGAACGGCACCGGCTGCGCGGGCGCGATGCCGACGGAGCCGACGTAATCGCTCTGCGCCCAGATGAACAATCCGATGCTGCCCAGGATGATGGAGAGCAGGATGGACCACAGGACGAGCCTGAGCACGGCGTCCGCACCTGGCGCAAAGAGTTGCCGGGATGCGGCCTGGCCACGCGAGATGTCGCTAGGCATCCTGCCGGACGCGACGAAGCGGTTGGATGAGTTGCAGCATTGTCGCTGGTCAGCCTGGCTGATCAAGCGGCATGCGGCAACTAACATAGTTGTAATGGCGTGCGCTGGGGATCAACGCGAACCTTTCGGCCCCGGGATACTTAACATTACGCGTTGAAAGAGTCGGGGGCTGTTATGCCGAGTGTTGTGGTGATCACGGGGGCGGGAGCCGGTGTTGGCCGTGCGACCGTCGAAGAGTTCGCCCGTCACGGGCATTCGGTTGCGTTACTATCCCGTGACGAGACGAGGCTCGAGCGAGCCGCACAGGAAATCCGTGAACGCTACGGCGTCAAAGCACTGCCGATTCCGACCGACGTCGCCGATGCGGGCGCCGTGGAAGCCGCGGCGGAGCGGATCGAGCAAGAACTCGGCCCCATCGACGTCTGGGTGAACGTCGCGATGGCCACCGTGTTCGCGCCGGTGAGCAAACTAACGCCCGAAGAGGTCAAGCGCGGGACGGAGGTGACCTATCTGGGTCAGGTCCACGGGATGATGACCGCGCTGAAGCGCATGCGGCAACGGAACCGCGGCACCATCGTCAACGTCGGCTCGGCACTGGCCTACCGGTCCGTTCCGCTCCAATCCATTTACTGTGGCGCAAAATCCGCGATCCGCGGCTTCACGGACAGTCTTCGTTCCGAAATCTTACACGATAAGTTGAACGTCCACATTACTATGGTCGACCTGCCGGCGGTCAACACGCCGCAATTCGACTGGGCGATGAACAAGATGGGCAAGAAGGCCCAGCCGGTGCCGCCGATCTACCAGCCGGAAGTGCCGGCTCGCGCGATCTATTTTGCCGCCACGCACCGCCGCCGCGACATTTGGGTCGGCTTCCCGACGGTGAAGGCCATTCTGGCGAACCGCATTGCGCCGGGGCTTATCGACCGCTACCTGGCCAAGACCGGCTATAGCGGTCAGCTCACCGACCAGAATGAGCCGGCGGACGCGCCCGCCAACCTGTTCAATCCGGTGCCGGGTCCCTATGGCGCGCATGGCCGCTTCGACAAGCGCCATCCGCGGAAGGGCAGCTGGGAGATGTTCACCGACCGGCACAAGATGGCCTTCATGGCGGGTCTCGCGGTCGCAGGGATCGCCCTGCTGCACGAAGCCGCCAAGAAGCTCGACATCTGACGCGGGCCGGATCAGCCGCCGAACTTGCCCTCGAACGCCGTCTCGGCAAGCGGCTTGCGGCTGTTCGGGGTTTCCCGCGCAAGCAGTGCCGGAGGCAGCGCCTCTTTGTTGCCCATCTTGCCAAGCGCCACCGCGGCTTCCACGCGGTACCCCTCCTTGAAGCCGAGTTCGGCGAAGGCCCGCTCGCGGTCGAACCCGATCATCCCGTGCGCGTGCCAACCCAGCTTGGTGGCCTGCAGCGCAAGGCTCGCGAACGCCGAGCCCGTGTCGAAGGAGTGGCTGTGCGAGGGCACCTTGGTGTCCTTGCCTGGCGGCAGCATCATCGAATCGGACGCGATCACGATGAGCGCGCCGGCGTGCTGGCACCACACGCGGTTGCCGTCGACGAACAGGCTCAGGAGGTTGGCCCATGACGGGCTGTCGCGCAGTGCGTAGACGAACCGCCAGGGCTGGGAATTATAGGCCGACGGCGCCCATCGTGCCGCTTCCAAGATCTGCATGAGCACCGGTAGCGGCATCGCCTCGCCGGTGAACGCGCGCGGCGACCAGCGTTCGAGGAATATGGGATCGATCTCATGGTCTGACGTGCGCGAACCAACCGTTGTCATGCCTGTTCTCCTCGACGGCCCCGTTCTAGGGGTGCGGCGCCGGCAGGGGAACCTCGTCCTGCGGGACCCGGGTCGTCACGGACAATACAATCAGTCCGAGCACGGCCGAAATGATCGACCCGACGAAGACGGCAAGCTTCACCTCGTCGCCGCGCGGCGATTCGCGGAACGCGAGGTCGCCGATGAACAAGCTCATCGTGAAGCCGATCCCGCAGAGGATGGCGCCGCCATAGAGCTGCGGCCGGGTCACGCCGGAGGGCAGCGTGGCGAGCTTCAGCTTTGCCGCGAGCAGCACCGCGCCGAACACCCCCGCCTGCTTGCCGATTACCAGGCCCAGCGCGGTGCCGAGCGCCAGCGTGTCGCGCCAGGCGGCCGGCGGCAGCGTGTCGAAGCTCAGCCCCGCATTCGCCAAGCCGAACAGCGGCAGGATCAGGAAGGCGACCCAGGGCTGAAGCCCGTGCTCGACCCGCAGCGCCAAGTCCCGCTCTCCGCCGGCAGGGATGACGAAGGCCAGAGCGACCCCCGCCAGCGTCGCGTGCAGGCCGGACCGGAATACCAGCACCCAGAGGATCGCGCCGCCGAGCAGATAGGCCGGCAGCGCGCGCACCCCGGCCCGCCGCAAACCCCACAGCACCGCCAGTATGGCGACCGCCGAGCCGAGCATCACGAGGTCGAGCGCGTTGGCGTAGAACAGCGCGATGACGACGATCGCGCCGAGATCGTCGATGATGGCCAGCGCGGTCAGGAAGACCTTGAGCGCCATAGGGACGCGGGAGCCCAGAACGCTCAGCACCGCGAGAGTGAAGGCGATGTCGGTGGCGACGGGCACGGCCCAGCCGCGCATCAGTTCCCGGTCATAGTAGTTGAAGGCGGAGAAGATGACGGCCGGCACGATCATGCCGCCGAGCGCCGCCATGGCGGGCGCAGCCAGACGGCTGGGCGAGGCGAGTTCGCCCACCGTCATCTCGCGCCGCAACTCGAGCCCGACCAGCAGGAAGAACACGGCCATCAGACCGTCGTTGATCCAGAGATGCACGTCGAGCGGACCGACCCTCGCGTCGAGCGCGCGGTGGTACAGCCCGCCCGCAGCCGAATTCGCCCAGACCAGCGCCACAATCCCCGACGTGATCAGCAAGGCCCCGCCAGCGCTCTCTGTGCGCATGAAGCGCAGCATCTCGGCCCAGGTCCGGGCCGCGCCGGACGGTTTTTGTGTCGTCATCCACATCCTCGATGAGCGCCGGCCTCGGTGAGCGCCGGCCCCGCGCGCTTCGGCGTTGGACGGGAACCTATGCAACAAGCTGAGCTGCCTCAACCCGGCCTCGGGCAGGCTTGCGAGAACGCAGGCCAGGAGTGGTGGGCAGCGATGGCCGACGGCGAGTTCCCCCGCGCCTGGGCGGCAAGCGACCGCGTGCTGCAGCGCCGCCGCCCCGAGCAGCGCGACGACCCGGCCCAGCCTTATCACCTGCGATGGCTCTGGGATGGCACGCCGCTCGATGGAAGCGACGTTCTCGTACGCTGCTACCACGGCCTCGGCGACACGCTGCAATTCGCCCGCTATCTCCCCGCCCTGCGGCAGCGGGCGGCGCGGGTGACGCTGGAGGTGCAGCCCGAGTTGATCCCGTTGATGCGGCTGATCGGCGGCCCCAACGACATCGTGCCGTTCGACCCGGCCTCCCCTTCCCCGCCGTCCCGATGCGACGTGGAGATCATGGAATTGGCGCACGCGCTGCGGCTCGTCCCGGAGCCCACGCCCTATCTGCTTCTGCCGCGAACCCGGGGAGCCACCGGGCCGCGGGTCGGGTTTTGTTGGCAGGCCCAGGCCGGCTGGCGCCCGGAACGCTCCATCTCGACCTCCGCGGCATCCCGACTGGTCGCATGCGTCGACCTGCCGCTTCAGAGCCTGCAGAAGGGAATGGCCCTGCGAGGCATGGCCGCCTGCCCCGACGCATTGCTCGACACGGCTGCGGCCATTGCCGGGCTGGACCTGGTCATCACGGTCGACACGATGGTCGCCCACCTCGCCGGCGCGATTGGGGTGCCGATCTGGCTCTTGCTGGACACGACGCCGGACTGGCGCTGGCTCGCCGGCGGCCGGGGCAGCCCTTGGTATCGAGGCGTCCGTAAATACCGCCAAGCCCGCCCGGGCAACTGGACCGACCCGCTTCGATCTGTTGCCGCCGACTTGACCCATTTGGGGCAGGCGGGAACTGTTGAGGTTTGAACGGGTTCTCTGAAACGCATGTCAAAAGGCCTTCGCATCGTCATCCTGGGACTGACGATCACGTCATCCTGGGGCAACGGCCACGCCACGACCTATCGCGGCCTGGTCCGCGGCCTGGTGCGGCGCGGTCACGACGTGCTGTTCCTCGAGCGCGACAAGCCTTGGTACGCCGAGAGCCGCGACCTGCCTGATCCGCCCTATGGCGAGACCGCGCTCTACGACAGCCTCGATGAATTGCGGGGCCGCTGGGCGGGCGCGATCGCCAATGCCGATTTAGTGATCGTCGGCTCCTACGTCCCGGAAGGGATCGAGGTCGGCCGACTCGTGCAATCGTTCGCCCGGGGCGCCACGGCGCTCTACGATATCGACACGCCCGTGACCCTCGCCGCACTCGAAGCCGGATCGTGCGACTACCTCTCCGCCGATCTGCTGCGGCGCTACGATCTCTATCTCTCGTTCACCGGCGGCCCGACCTTGCGCGAGTTGGAGCGGGTTTGGGGCGCCCGGGCGGCGCGGCCGCTCTATTGCTCCGCCGATCCCGACCTCTACCGGCCGGCGCCGGACGCGGCCGTGCGGTGGGATCTCGGCTACCTCGGCACCTACAGCCCCGACCGGCAGCCAGTGCTCGACGCCCTCCTCTGTGCGCCCGCCTGCGCCTGGCCGGACGGGCGCTTCGTGGTGGCGGGACCGCTCTATCCCGACGATTTGGCGTGGCCGGCAGGGGTCGAACGCATCGAGCACGCGCCGCCCGCCGAGCACCGGGATTTCTACGCCGCCCAGCGCTTCACGCTCAACGTGACCCGGGCGGACATGGTCCGGCGCGGCTACAGCCCGAGCGTGCGGCTGTTCGAGGCGGCGTGCTGCGGCACGCCCATCATCAGCGACTGGTGGGACGGGCTCGACGCGCTCTTTACCCCCGGCAAAGAGATCCTGATCGCGAATGGAACCGACGACGTCCTCGCCGCGATCCGCTCCCTGCCGGAAGCCCGGCGGGTCGCGATCGGTGCGGCAGGCCGCGCGCGCGTCATGGCCGCCCATACCGGCGACCACCGCGCGGCCGAGTTGGAGTTCTATGCCCGCGAAGCCCTGCAATCGCAGCAACGGCCGCGAGTGACCGCATGAAGATCGTCATCTTCGGCCTGGCGGTGAGTTCCTCGTGGGGCAACGGACACGCGGCGCTCTGGCGGGGGTTGATCCAGGCGCTGCTCGCGGCCGACCACCGGGTCGTGTTCTTCGAAAAAGACGTGCCGTACTACGCGAACAACCGCGACCTGCACGAATTGCCGCCGGGCGGCACCCTCGTCCTCTACGATCAATGGGCCGACGCCCTGCCTCGCATGCGGGCCGAGCTGGCCGATGCCGACGTGGGCATGGTGACGTCCTATTGCCCCGACGCGCCGTCGGCGACCGAACTGGTTGTTGGGTCCAATCTGGCCGTGCGATGCTTCTACGACCTGGACACGCCGGTGACGCTCGCACGGATCGCGGCCGGGGAAGACGTCGGCTACATCGGGCCGGACGGGCTCGCACCCTTCGACCTCGTGCTGAGCTACACCGGCGGCGGCGCGCTCGATGCGCTCCGGACCCGCCTGGGCGCGCGGCGGACGGTGCCGATCTACGGCTCCGTCGACCCGGCGCTGCACCACCCGGCGGAACCGAGGCCCAGCTACGCCGCGCTGCTCTCCTATCTTGGCACCTATGCGGCCGACCGGCAGGCCGCGCTGGAGCTTCTATTCGTCGAGCCCGCGCGCCGGCTGCCGAACGAGCGCTTCGTGATCGGCGGCGCGCAGTATCCCGACAGTTTCCCCTGGACACCCAACACCTACTTCGTGCGGCACCTGCCGCCGCCGGAACACAAGGCGTTCTACTCCTCCTCGCGGCTGACACTGAACATCACCCGCGAGGCCATGGGTCGCATGGGCTGGTGCCCGTCCGGCCGGCTGTTCGAGGCGGCCGCCTGTGGCGTGCCGATCCTGTCGGACTGGTTTGCCGGCCTCGACGCCTTCTTCGTGCCCGGGGACGAGATCCTGGTCGCGCATACCACCGAGGACGCCATGGCCGCGCTTCAGCTCGACGACGGCGCGCTGGCCCGGATCGCGGCGCGTGCCCGGGCGCGCGCCCTCGAGGAGCACAGCGCGACCCGGCGGGCCGCAGAGATGATCGCGGCGTTCGAGATGGCCCATGCGGGGGTTGCGGCCTGATGTGGGGCATCATTCCCGCGGCCGGCAACGGCACCCGCATTCAGCCGCTCGCCTTCAGCAAGGAGTTGCTCCCGGTCGGCTCCCGTCTCGATGCGAGCGGAGTGGAGCGGCCGCGGGCGGTCAGCGAATACCTGATCGAGCGGATGGTGCGGGCCGGCGCCGACAAGATCTGCTTCGTCATCTCGCCGTTCAAAAGCGACATCCTGCAATATTACGGCGGCGCGGTCGGCGACGTGGACATCGCCTATGTGTGCCAGGCGGGCGCCGCCGGCCTGTGCGACGCGATCTTCCGCGCGCTGCCGGTCATCGCGCCGGACGAGCCGGTGCTCGTCGGCCTGCCCGACACGATCTGGTTCCCCTCCGACGCGCTTGCATCGCTGCCGGACGACCGGCTGTCGTTCCTGCTGTTCCCAGTGGAACGGCCGGAATTGTTCGACGCGGTGGTGCTGGACGACGAGGGCCGGGTGGTCGAGATCGAGGTCAAGTCGGCCGCCGCGCGCTCCCGCTGGATCTGGGGCGCCTTCAAGATGCCGGGACGGACGCTGTTCGCGCTGCATCGGCTCTGGCTCGAGCGGGAACGGCAGGACGAATTCATGGGCACGCTGATCAACGCCTGGCTGCGACAGGGCGGCACGGCGTGGGGCGTGTGCGCCGGCGAGAGCTACGTGGATGTGGGAACGTTGCACGGCTACCGCGAAGCCATGCGGTTACTGGGTGGGCAAGACACACCCGTGGCCGCCGGCGGCGCCGACCGGGCAAGCAGATTGGAGCAGAGCAGAGCGTGACTTCAGGGTGGACCGAAGAGCGGATCAGAACACAGGCGGAGGCGTTGGGCCCATGGTTCCACAACCTCGACCTGAACGGGGTCAAGACCGCGCCGGAGCACTTCCTAGGTGACTTCCCGCAGGTCAAATGGGAGCGCTTCAAGCACTGCCTGCCGGAAGACATGAGCGGGCGGACGGTGCTCGACATCGGCTGCAACGCCGGATTCTACTCCATCGAGATGAAGCGGCGCGGGGCCGACCGGGTGCTGGGCATCGACTTCGATGCGGACTACCTCAAGCAGGCGCGGTTTGCCGCCGAGGTGCGCGGGGTCGACGTCGAATTCCGCCAGATGAGCGTCTATGACGTGGGCGCGCTCGGCGAGAAGTTCGACCTCGTCTTCTTCATCGGCGTGCTCTACCATCTGCGCCATCCCCTTCTCGCGTTGGACCTCGTACACGACCACGTCGCCGGCGACCTGCTCGTGTTCCAATCGCTCCAGCGCGGCTCCGACGCGATCCTGGACGTCAAGCCGGATTACGAGTTCTGGGACAAAGCCGTGTTCGACGAGCCCGGCTACCCCAAGATGCACTTCATCGAGCACAGCTACTCGCACGACGACACCAACTGGTGGGCGCCGAACCGCGCCTGCTCGGCAGCGATGCTGCGGTCCTCCGGGTTCACCATCGAGGCGAACCCGGAGGAGGAAATCTTCATCTGCCGCCGTGGCGAGGCGCAGGACCCCCGCTACGGCGCCGTCTACCCGGCGAAGGGCTAGGCCATGATCGAAGCGGCGATGATCTGGAACGAGCCGAACAACAAGTCGCACTGGGATTTCGAGAACGACCCCGAATGGGCAGTGTTCTCCCGCATGGCGACGCTGGCGGGCCAGGCGATCGCCGCCGAGGCGCCCGGGCTGCCCCGCGTGCTGGGCGGGATCAGCCCGATCGATCCCGACTTCATCCGCGTGCTGCAGAAGCACGGTGGCCTCGACCAACTGGACGCCGTGGCGGTGCACGGCTTCCCGCTCGACTGGAACCATTGGATGCTCGACGAGTGGCCGCAGAAGATCGAGAGCATCCGCGCGGTGACCGCGTTGCCGGTCTGGGTGTCGGAGGTCGGAATCTCGACGTTCGGGGCCGAGGAAGTGCAGGCCTGGGGCCTGGAGCGGACCGCGCAATTGCTGACCGGCAAGGCGCCGCGGATCCATTGGTACAGCCTCTACGACCTCCCGGCCGCCTGGCCCGCCACGACCCGGCATCGCGAGGCCGAAGGCAGCTCCTACTACCGCCATTTCCACATGGGGCTGCTCGACGAGAACGGCCGGCCGAAACTGGCCGCCAAGGCCTTCCACCAGTTCACGCCCGAATTCGGCATCTGCCAATGGTTCCACTACGAAGACCATCGGCTCGACGACGCGGTGCGGTGGCTCGAGGATTTGGGCGTCACCTATCTGCGGACCGGGCTCTCTTGGGCCGATTGGTTCCGGCCCGATTGCGAACGGTGGTTCGACCGGCAGATGCGCGCGTTGGAGAAGTTCAACGTGACGGCGACCTTCTGCTTCACGCCGGATCACGAGGGCCAGTGGGAGCACTACACCGCCGTCCCGAAACATCCGGAACGGTTCGCGGAATTCTGCGGCGAGATGATCCGCCGCTACGCGCCGGGCCGTGCGGACACCCCGGTCGCCGCGCAGGCGGGTGCGCTCTAGCCCCATGCTCGCCGCGCTCCGCGAGCGCCGCCCGGTGGACCAGCCCGTCGCCCTCGTGGTGGCGCATCCCGATGACGAAACGCTCGCGGCGGGCGGCAGCCTGCCTCTGTTCCGCCGCTTGCTGCTGGTCCATGTGACCGATGGCGCCCCCCGCCGCCTTGGTGACGCCGCGCGCGAAGGCTTCGCCAGCCCGGCCGACTATGCGGCAGCCCGGGCTCGCGAGTTGGAAGCGGCGCTGGCCTTGTCGGGGGCGGAGCCGACCCGGATCGCCCTCGGCATCCCCGATCAGGAAGCGACGGAGGCCGTGCCCGCCATCGCGGCGCGCCTGCGCATGCTGTTCGCGGCGCACGGGATCGCATGCGCGCTGACCCACCCCTACGAGGGCGGCCATCCCGACCATGACGCGGTGACGGCCGCCGTTCATGCCGCCGGGTCCGAGGTGTTCGAATTCACGGGTTATCACGCCGGCCCCGATGGCGGCATGCGGACTGGGGTGTTCCTCGAGGCGGGCGACCGCGAGCAGATCACGGTCCCGCTGTGCGAAAGCGATCTTCAGCGCAAGCGCGCGATGCTCGCGTGCTTCCAGACCCAACGCGACGTGTTGAGCCGGTTCGATCCGACCTTTGAGCGGTTTCGCCGCGCGCCCGCCTACGATTTCCAAAGCCCGCCCCATCCGGGGCGGCTTCTGTATGAGGAGTGGGGCTGGATGAGCGGTGCGGCTTGGCGGAAGCGGGTGCGATGCGCCGCCTGACTATCCTCAGCGTCGGCTACAAATTCGCGCCGGTCGGACCGGACGCGGTCGGCGGCTCGGAGCAGGTGCTGACCGCCATCGACCAGGCGCTCGTCCGGGCCGGCCATCGCTCGATCGTGGTGGCGATGGAGGGCTCGCGCACCGCGGGCGAGTTGATCGCCGTCCCCGGCCCTCCCCCGAGCGAACCCATCCTGGAACCGGCCGTCGTGCTGCAGCGCCAACGCGTGCAGGAAGCCATCGAGCACGCGATGGGCCAGAATGCGATCGATCTGGTGCACATGCACGGGCTCGACTTCCACGAGTTCCGCGTGCCACCGGGCCCGCCGATGCTGGCGACGCTGCATCTGCCGCCGGACTGGTATCCGCCGGGCGCGTTCGAGATGCGACGCCCGCAGACCTGGCTGAACTGCGTGTCCGACAGCGAGGCCGGCAGCACGCGGGCGTGTCCGCATCTGCTACCGCCAATCCCCAACGGCGTCCCGGTCGGCCGCCTCGCCGCGACCCGGGTCGGCCAGCGGGATTACGCGCTCATGCTGGCCCGGGTCTGCCCCGAGAAGGGCCTGCATCTGGGGCTGCAAGCCGCCCGAGCGGCCGACGTGCCGCTCCTCATCGGCGGCGAGATCTTCCCCTATCCCGCGCATCGGCGGTACTTCGAAACCGAGGTGGCGCCGCTGCTCGATGAGCGGTGGCGCTACCTGGGGCCGCTCGCGTTCGACCGTAAGCGGCGGCTGCTGGCCGGGGCGCGATGCCTGCTGATCCCCAGCCTCGTCGCCGAAACGAGCTCGCTGGTGGCGATGGAGGCCGCGAGTTGCGGCACACCGGTCATCGCCTTCCGCCGCGGCGCCCTGCCGGAGGTGGTCGAAGACGGGCGGACCGGGTTCGTGGTGAATGATTTGGACGGCATGATCGACGCGCTGGGGCGGATCGGAACGATTGACCGCGCCCTGTGCCGGCGCGTGGCGGCCGAGCGTTTCTCACTCGAGCGCATGACGGGGGCCTACCTCGCCCGCTACGCCGAGTTGACGGGCCACGCGGTGACGCTGGCGGCGTGATCGAGGTCATCGAGACTGATCCGGACCTGGCCGCACTAGCCCCGGAATGGGCGGCGCTCTGGCAGCGCTGCCCGGCGGCAACGCCGTTCCAATCGCCCCATTGGCTCCTGCCGTGGTGGCGCCAGTTCGGCACGGGAATGCCGCGCGTGGCTGTCGAGCGGCGGGGCGGTGCGCTGGGAGGGCTCCTGCCGCTCTATATCCTGCCCGGCGAGCGCAAGGCGCTGCCGATCGGAGCCGGCACGGCCGACTACCTCGACGCGCTCGGCGACCCGGCCCCGCTCCTGCCCCAGCTGCTTGCCCGCCTCGCCGACGACCCGGTGGATCAACTCGACCTGATCGAGGTCCCTCCCTGGTCCCGGCTGCTCGAAATAGCGGACATTGACTGGCACCAGAGCAGCCCCTGCCCGGTGCTGACCCTGCCGGACCTGCCGGCCGGCATACGCCGCAAGCTTCGCATGAACCGCCATCGTGCCGACCGGGCGGGTGGCTGGTCGGTCGAGACGGCCGATGCAGCAAACCTCCATGCATCCTTGGAGGTGCTCGTCCACCTCCACCAGAGCCGGTGGATGGCGGAGGGGCTGCCGGGAGTGTTGGCGGACCCGATGGTCCTGGCGTTTTGGCGGGACGCCGCGCCGGGCTTGCTCGCGGCCGGGCTGCTGCGGCTGCAGTTGCTCCGGGTGGGCAGAGTGGCTGCCGCGGCCATTATGGCGCTGCTGGCGCCGGGCCGGCTGTTCTTCTACCTGAGCGGATTCGACGTGACGCAGAGCTTCGTCAGCCCCGGCACGCTGCTGCTCGGCGCGATGCTCGAGCAGGCGAACGCCGAAGGGCGCACGGAGGCGCACTTCCTGCGCGGGCGGGAGGCCTACAAATACGCCTGGGGTGCGGCCGATCGGCTCAACTACGCCGGACGGCTCGCGCCGCCCCGCGCAAGTTCGGCCCGCTAAAGATAGCCCTCGCCGGCCTCTTCCTCGAACCGGTCCGGCGGCCCTTCCCAGATCGTGCGCGCGTGTTCGAGCACATAGACCCGGTCGGCGTGCGGCAGCGCGAACGTCACGTTCTGCTCGCCGAGCAGCACGGTGATGGGCGTGCTCTGGCGCAGCCTCTCGAGCGCGTGGGAGAGTTGCTCGAGGATGACGGGCGCCAGCCCGAGCGTCGGCTCGTCGAGGATGAGCAACTTCGGCTTCATCATCAGCGCCCGCGCGATCGCCAGCATCTGCTGCTCGCCGCCTGACATCGTCGACGCGTTCTGCCCCTCCCTCTCCTTCAAGCGCGGGAACAGGTCAAACAGCCACTCGAGTTGCTGGGCCCGTTCGGCATCGCTGAGATGCTGCCCGCCGAGGTCGAGGTTTTCCCGCACGGACATGTCGCCGAACAGTTCGCGCGTCTCGGGACAGTGCACGATGCCGCTGCGGGCGATGGCCGCGCCGGAGCGGCCGGCGAGGCTGCTGCCATCCCAGCGGATCTCGCCATCGTACGGCACCAGGCCGGAAATGGCGTTGAACAGGGTAGTCTTCCCGGCGCCGTTCAAGCCGACGACCGAGACGAACTCCCGCTCGTGCACGTGCAGCGAGACCTTCTCGAGCGCCTGGGCCTTGCCGTAGAACACCGACAGGTCGCGGATCGAGAGCAACGGATTGTCGCCGTCCGCAAAGCTCGTCTCCGGGCGCGCCGCCGTCGTGATCGCGCCGCCGAGATAGACCCGGCGAACCTGCTCGTCGCGCATCACCTGATCGGCGGTCCCGACCGCGATGCGCTCGCCGAGATACATCGCGACAACACGGTCGGCCAGCGCCGACACGCTCTTGACGTTGTGGTCGACGAGCAGAACCGCCCGGCCCTCCTCCCGGAACGTGCGGATCAGGTCGGAGAAGGTTTCCGTCTCGCCACGCGTGAGCCCGGCGAACGGCTCGTCCACCAAAACGACCTGCGGATGCCGGGCGATCGCCTTGGCGAGTTCCAGCTTGCGCAGGTCGGCGAAGGGCAGCGTGGAGGGCCGGCGGTCGAGCACATCCGTCAGCCCGACGCGGTCGGCGATCGCACGGGCTTCGCGTTCGTGCGCCGGATCGGCGAGGAGGCGGATCAGGCTGTCGGGCAGCAGCGCGAGCTTGATGTTCTCGAGCACGGTCTGCCGCTGCAGCGGCCGGGAGTGCTGGAACACGATGCCCACGCCCTGGCGGGCGATGCTGTGCGCAGGCTGGCCCGCGACGTTGGTGCCGGCGATGCGCACCGTGCCTTCGGTCGGACGCTCAATCCCCATGACGCATTTCATCACCGTCGACTTGCCCGAGCCGTTCGGCCCGATCAGGCCGACGATCTCGCCGGCGGCGACATCGAACGACATGCCCTTGACGGCGACGAGGCCGCCGAAGCGCTTGGTCAGGTTCTGCACCTGCAGCAGCGGACCGGCCATCAGGCGCGCTCCCCCCGGCGACCGGTGACGACCCCGACAAAGCCGTTGGGCGCCACCAGCACGACCGCGAGCGCGATGGCCGAGACGATGAACGTCGCCAATTCACCCGTGCTGCGCAGCGCCTCGGTCATCGCGATCAGGAAGATGGTCCCGATCGCGGCCCCGATGATGGTGCGGCGGCCACCGATGACGGCCGCGATGATGATCTGCACGCCCACGGTGATCGAGATCAGCGTCGAGACGGACGCCGTCCCCATGTAGAACACGAGCAGCGCCCCGGAGAGCCCGGAGAAGAAGGCGCTGATGATGAACGCCGCGAGTTTGTGCTTGGTGATGTTGAAGCCGAGCGCGCCCGCCTGCACGGCATCCTGGCCGCTGGCTTGCAGGATGAGGCCCATCGGCGACCGCGAGAGCGCGTAGAGGATCGCACCGCAGATGACCATGAAGCCGAAAGCGAACCAGTAGTTGACTGACGCGTCGAGGCTGAGGACGTCGGGCACCATCAAGCCGATCTCGCCGCCGGTGAAGCCCGCGAACACCACGACGAGGTTCTGCAGGATCAGCACCGCGACCAGCGTGGTCAGGCCGAAATAGGGGCCCGTCACCCGGAGCGCGGGCAGCGCCAGCACGACCCCGCCCACCAGCGCGATCAGCGTGCCGAGGACGACGCTCGACCAGATCGGGAAGCCGTGCCCATTCAGGATGCCGGCCCCGTAGGCGCCGAGGCCGATCAGGAACGTCGGACCGAAATTCACCTCGTTGGCGAAACCGAACAGCAGATCCCACGCCATCGCGAACACGCTGAAATAGTAGGCGACCGTCAGCACGCCGAGGATATAGCCGGACGCCCAGAGCGGCAGCACGCCGAGCAGCGCGAGGATCACCACGACGGCGGCGGTGAAGAAAAGGCGGGTCGATTGTTTCATGGCTCAACGCCTCCCGAGCAGGCCGCGCGGGCGGACATACATGACGACGACCAGGAGCAATAGCGCGGGAATGAACCGGTAGGAGGTCGAGCCGAAGCTGGTGCCGAAGATCTGGTCGAAATACGCCGTGACCGTCTCGATGTAGCCGACCACGTAAGCGGCGATCAGCGAACCGGACACGCTGCCGAGCCCGCCGAGCACGACGATGGAGAACGCGCTGCCGGTGAGCGGCCCCGCGCTGTACGAACTGACGCCCAGGAACATGCCGAGCAGCACGCCGGCAATGCCGACCAGCGTGCCGTAGATGATCCAGACCACCAGATAGATCCAGGACAGCTCGATCCCCAGCAGCGTTACGCCGCGGGCGTTCATCGACGCGGCCATTACGGCTTTGCCGGTGCGGGTGCGGTTGACCAGCAGCCACAGGATGCCGATCACGGCCCAGCAGATCGCCGCCGTGAACAGCTCGTTGGTCGGCGTGCGGACGCCCAACACCGGCACCACGCCGCCGACGATGGGCAGCACCGTCTTGGCACTGTCGGTGAAGAAGTAGGCGATCAGCTCCTGGATCATGATGCCCCAGAGCAGAGTCGCCGTCAGGATGAAGATCTCACGCTCTTCGTTGCGGATGAGCCGGGAGCGTTGAATGGGACGGACCACCACGCCGTAGGTCAGCAACGCCAGGCCGATCCCCACGACGACGCCGAACAGCGCGCCGACATAGGGGCCCGTTCCCAGCACCGCGTTGGCGAACCAGGCGCCGACTGCAGCCGCGACCATGAGCGAGCCGTGCGAGAGGTTCAGCACGCCGGAGACGCCGAAAATGAGCGTGAAACCAGTGGCGCCGAGGGCGTAGAGGGCGCTGATCGCGAAACCGTCGATCAGTACTTGCAGCAGAACCATGATGCCTCGTGCGCGTCAGAACCTCCCGCCAGATGGCGGGAGGCGCAAAGACATCGTTGTTATTGACTGACGGAAGTCTTGATGAAGCTCGGGAACTCAAGCTTACCCTTGGATAGATTATCCGGCCACAGATTGACCTGCTTGCCATCCTGCCACTGCAGGAACAGCCCCTCGATCCCCCCCTTACCGGTAACTAGCGTATGGGGGTTGCTCGTGTCCTTGCCGGTGAACTTGGTCTGGCCGATCACGCCCTGATAGTCCGTCTTCTCCAACTCGTCGACCAGCTTGTCCTGGTCGTCCGACCCGGCCCGCTTGATGGCTTCCGTCAGGTAGTAGACCTGGTCGTAAGCGGTGTATCCGGCATAGGAGGGCGGCGCGCCGAACTGCTTGGTGTAGGCTTCAACGAACGGGATGGTCTTGGGCGTGATCGCCACGCCGGGTCCGGAGATCGACTGGAACAGCACGCCAGCCGCCGCGCCATTGGTATCGCCCCAGAACGTCGCGTTGGTCGCCTGCGAGGCGATGCCGAACATCGGCATCGGCACTTGCTGGTTCTTCCACTGCACCGTCGGCTGAACACCCACGTGGGAGATCCCGGTCACGATGATGTCCGGCTTGCTGCTCTCGATCTTGTTGTAGATCGGCGTGAAGTCAGTCGTGTCCGGCGAGAAGCGGATGTGATCAAGCACCTTGATGCCGATCTTGGGCAGGCAGGCCTCATACCCGGCATCGAGCGGCGTGGTCCAGGCCGCATCCTCGCTCATGATCACCGCGCTCTTCGCGTGGAGCTTTTCGACCATCATCTCCTTGCCCGCATCGCAAACGAGATTGGACAGCGAGGTCGAGGTCAAATAGCCCTGAAACACGTATTTCAGGTGGTCGTAGTCTTTCTTGATGTTCGCCGTGATGACGTCCGACGCCGCGCCGGGCGTGATCATCACGGTCTTGAGCCGGCCCGCCCACGGCTCCAGCGCCAGAACCACCTCGCTGATATAGCTCGCGATCACGGCGTTGACGTGGTCTTCGTTGACGGCGCGCTGGAACGCGCGGACCGAGTCCGCGGCGGACGAGTGGTTGTCATAGACGATGATCTCGACCTTGCGACCGTCGACGCCGCCCTTGGCGTTGATCTCGTCGGCTGCCATCTGCGCGGCTTTGGGGATCGACCCGCCGGAAATGGCCTGTTGCTCGGCGATGACGCCGATCTTGATCGGCTTGCTGTCCGCGGCCTGGGCCGGGCTGCCCACGCAGGACAAAGCCGTTCCCGCCAAAAGCGAAAGCGCGAACGCGCGGGCGGCCACCGTCAATTTGCGTGCTCTGGTCGAACTCATCGTTTCGCCTCCATCCCGTTGTGCCGATTAACGGCGGATTAGCGAACGACACTACAGAATTAGACAGCCCCGTCCAGCGGGCATCGTTTGCTGGTTAGCCAAAAACATGTCTCGGGCTGGCCCGCCGGAGCTCGTCGCCCAAGGCCGCGCCCACCCGGGCCGCGTCATCGCGATGGCACTCGGCCGAGCGGCGCAGCAGGAAGCTGCCATCCGCTTGGGCGACCAGACCGGTGATGCGCATCCGCCCGCCGCCGACGAGCACGGCATGCGCCCCGATCGGCGTGTTGCAGGACCCGTCGAGCGCGCCGAGCAAGGCGCGTTCCGCCTGCGCGGCGCTGTCCGCATCGGCGTCGCTCAATGCCGCCAGCAAGTGCCGAAGCTCGGTATCCTCCGCCCGCGCGGTGATGCCGACGATGCCCTGGCACGCGGCCGGCACCATGATCTCCGCATCGATCGCGATGTCGGCCTCATGTTCGAGCCCAAGCCGCCGCAGCCCGGCCATCGCCAGCAGCGAGGCCGCGTAGTCACCGCGCCGCACCTTGTCGAGCCGGCCGTGCACGTTGCCGCGGATGACCTCCACTCGCAGGTCGGGCCGCGCGTGCAGCAGCTGCGCTTGCCGCCGCACCGAGCTGGAGCCGATCACCGCGCCGATCGGCAGCTCGGGATACGGCAGCCCGGCGGCGTCCGACGTGTCGCAGGCCGGGCCCAGGATCAGCACGTCGCGGTTATCCTCCCGCGGCAGCACGCACGCCAGTACGATACCGGGCGGCAGTTCCGTCTCGAGGTCCTTCAGGCTGTGCACCGCCATGTCGATGCGGCGGTCCAGCATCGCCTCGTGCAGCTCCTTGGAGAACAGCCCCTTGCCGCCGACATCGGCCAGCCGCACGCCCGAGGCCTGGCTCTTGTCGCCGGTGGTGCGGATCGCGAGCTCCTGGAACACCTCCAGCCCATGCAGGACCGGGCAGAACCGGGTCAGCCGCGCCAGGAAAGCGCGGGTCTGCACGAGAGCCAGCGGCGACGCGCGCGTCCCGATGCGGAGAGGCAGCGAGGGGCAGTGCTTGCCCACCGCCTCCCGCGCCCGGGCGACCGTCCCGGCCATGGGCGCCGCGCCGGCATGGCTAGGCGGTTTGGCTTCGGCAGGGGCCTTCGGCTTGAGGGTCTCACCCATGATCTCGCTCTCCCTCTCAGGCACTGAACGGCCAATTCAAACGAACGATGGCCAGGTTCAGAAACCCGGCGAACAACACCCAGAGCAGATAGGGCACCAACGCCCAACCGCCGGTCCGGGTAATCGGAAACACCAGCAGCACCAGCACAAGGATCGACAACCAGAACGGAATGACCTCGGCCAACGCCCAATCGGGCCGCCGCCGGCCAAAGAACAGCTCGCTCCACAGCACGTTCAGCAACGCGTTGAGCGCGAACAGCGCCATCAGCCGCAGCCGCCGCTCGCGGTCGGCGACGCGGTTCCACACCAGCACCCCGGCCAGCGCGGTCAGCCCGTAGATCAGGGTCCACACCGGTGCGAACAGCCAATCCGGCGGCTGCCACGCGGGCTTGTGCAACGCGTAGTACCACGGCCCGATCTGCGTCGCCGCGCCGCCCAGGATGGCGACGAGCAGCGCGGCTCCAGCAGCCGTCAGGACGGGGCGGCGCAACGTCACGCGCGTTGGCGAGCCATGCCGACGAGCTGCGCCATGTCCTTCAGGAACACGCGCACATGCGCCATCGGATCACGCTTGGTGATCTTCTTGTTCATGTAGCTGTCCCACGTCAGGCGCTGCACGTCCTTGTCGCGGCACATCTTGACGAACGTCTCGCGACGCTTGTCGTTGTGGTACCAGAACCATTGCATAAAGCCGAGCACCAGGAAGACCCGCCCGTGCGCCTTCATGAAGCGCTTGCGGGCCGTGCGCAGCGACTTGGCCTCGCCCGTCTTGCAGAGCAGCTCGACCGCATCGGCGGCGAGCCGGCCCCCCAGCATCGCGTAGTAGATGCCTTCGCCCGACGCCGGAGCGACCACGCCGGCCGCATCCCCCGCCAGCACGATGTCGCGGCCGTTGTCCCACCGCTTCATCGGGCGGAGCGGGATCGGCGCGCCCTCGCGCCGGATCGTCTCCAGCCCGGCCAGCCCGGTCTGTTCGCGGAGCCGGGTCACGGCGGGGCGCAGCCCGAAGCCCTTGCGTGCCGAGCCGGTGCCGATGCTCATCGTGTCCCCGTGCGGAAACACCCAGGCGTAGAAATCGGGCGACAGCGGACCCTGGTAATAGATGTCGCACCGCGTTGGGTCGTAGCCAGGCGACGGCGCCGGCGCGCGGACGATCTCGTGGTAGGCGAACACGTATTTGACGTGGTCCGCCCCTGGCACGCATTGCCGCGCCACGGCCGATTTAGCCCCGTCGGCTCCGATCACGGCGCGGGCCCGCACGCTGGCCGACTCCGTGGCGCCCTTGGGCATGAAATGAACTCGGGCCACGCCGTCCGGATCGCGCGTGACGCTCTCGAAACTGCCCTCGCGGCGCTCCGCCCCGGCGGTGGCAGCCCGCTCGCGGAGCCATTCGTCGAACTGCTCGCGGTCGACCATGCCCACGTAGCCGCCCTCGATCGGCATGTCGGCTTCGGCGGCGCTGGGGGCGACGATACGGGCGCCCTTGGCACGGGCGACCAGGAGATGGTCGGGAATGGCGAAATCGCGGATCAGGATCGGCGGCACGGCCCCGCCGCACGGCTTGATGCGGCCGGCCTTGTCGAGCAGCAGGACGGAGCGGCCGTTGCCCGCGAGGTCGGCCGCGGCGGTCGCGCCAGCCGGTCCGCCGCCAACGACGACGGCATCGTAAGTGTCTGTCATCCCGTGGCTCCGGCTTCGATTGGGTTGAGGCTGGGCTTGGCGGTCGGCGCCTCGCCGAACAGGCCGGCCGCCAGGCGGGCCGCGAGCAGGAAGGTGGCGGCTTCCGCGACGAACACGGCGCCATAGGCCAGCGCGGGCGTGTCGGTCAGGCGGTGCGCGAGGTCGGAGGCGCCGGTACCGAGCAGGCCGCCGGCGCCGAACGCCACGGCCTGCGCGGCGCCCCAAAGCCCGATCCGGGTGCCGTCACGCGCGCCACGCCCCTCGGCGGCCAGGCCCAGCATGGCGCCGATGGCCGAAACCGCGAACGCGCCGTTGGCCATGCCCAGCATGACCACGACCGCCCGCAGCGGCAGCGCCGGCGTGGCGGCGGCAAGCGCCAGCAACACGATGCCGACCGCAGACGCGATGCAGCCGCCCATCGTCCAGGCCCGCATGACCCGGCCCCGGTAGGCTCCGGCCCACACCGTGCCGACCGCGACCAGCGCCATGCCCGCGAGCACCCCGCCATGCTGCAGCCCGGTAAGCCCGGCCGTCTGACCCGGCGTGAGATGAAACACCGCGCCGGCGAACGGCTCGAGCAGCAATTCCTGCGCGGAGTAGGCCAGCATGGAGACGAACACGAATTGCGCGAACCGCCGCGACTGCCGCTCCCGCCAAATCTCCCGCAGCGCCGGCAGGAACGGGGCCCGGGCAGCGGGAGGCGGCGCACCGGCCGGGCCCTCGACGCGCCAGACGGCCCCGAGCGTCAACACCATGGCGATGGCGCCCACACAGGCCGTGATCTCCAGCAGCCGCAAGGGCGAGAACGGGTCGAGCAAGCGTGACGCGACGCCCGCGGTGATCGCGATCCCGGCGATCATCATCAGCCACAGCACGGTCGCGGCCGCCGCGCGGCGGTTCGGCAGGACGCGATGCGCGACGAGCGTCAGCAACGATGTCCCGGCGGCGCCCACGCCCAAGCCGAGCGCTACGAAGCCGAGCGTCGCCAGCGCGACCCCGCCAGCCAGACTCGCCGGCATCAGGCAGGCCCCGCCCGCCGCGACCAAGGCCCCGGCGGCCATCGCGGCGATGCCGCCCACGATCCACGGCGTCCGCCGCCCGCCCATGTCGGAACCCCAGCCCATGCGCGGCCGCAGGATCTGCACGCCGTAATGCAGCGCCACCAGCGCCCCCGGCAGGATGGCCGGCAACGCGAACTCGACCACCATGACCCGGTTCAACGTGGAGGTGACCAGCACGACGACGCTGCCCAGCGCCATCTGCACCAGGCCCAGGCGGATCGTGTCGGCCCAGCCGAGCGGGGTCATGCCAGCCCGCGCAGCGCGAACGCGGCCAGCAGCATGCCGACCACATACAGAGTCGTGCCGGTCGCGTTGTACCAGATCGCCTGCGCCCGCGGCGCCCGCAGGAAGCGCGGCATGAGGATGAGCTGCGCGGCCAGCAGCGCGACCACACCGCAAGCCTGGAACGGCGCTCCCCAGCGCAGCAGCACGGCGATCACGACCACCTGCGGCAGCGCCATCACCCAGCACGCCAGCCCGGCCGCGCGGCTCACCCCCAGGATCACCGGCAAGGACCGGATTCCGGTCTGCGTATCGCCCTCGACGCTTTTGAAATCGTTCAGCGTCATGATGCCGTGGGCGCCCGCGCTGTAGAGCAGTGCCACCACCACGATCCGGGTGTCCGGCAACGCGCCCGTCGCGACCGCGGCGCCGGTGAACCAGGGCAGCCCCTCGTAGCAGGCGCCGCAGGCGAGGTTGCCCCACCAGCCATTCTGCTTCAGGCGGATCGGCGGGGCGCTATAGGCCCACGCCAGCGCCAACCCGAGCAGGGCCGCCCCAAACGCCCAAGGGCCCAGCGTGCTCGCCACGGCGATGGATAACGCTGTCCAAGCCACCGCGATCCAGAGCCCGGTCCGCCCCGGCAAGCGCCCGGACGGGATCGGCCGGTTCGGCTCGTTGATCGCATCGACATGCCGGTCGAACCAATCGTTGGCGGCCTGGCTCGTGGCGCACACCAGCGGTCCCGCGAGCGCGATGCCGGCGAGCGCGTGCGGCAGCCTGTCGCTCAACGACACCCCGGCGGAGACCAGCCCGCAGCCGAACGCCCACATCGGCGCGAACCAGGTGATCGGCTTCAGCAGTTCGAGCGCGGCCGACCACTCGGTCCGGGATGACGGGGAGTGGCGGACCGTCGCTGACATCTATTCCGCTTCGGCCGCTTCGTCGGCGCCCGCGCCGAGATCGCCGAGCCCGTAGCGGCGCAGCTTCACGTAGAGGCTCTGGCGCGACAGGCCGAGCATCTCGGCGGCCGAGGCGCGGTTGTTCCCGGTCAGCTCGAGCGCCGCCTCGATGCACAGCCGCTCGATCACCTCGGTGGCCTCGCGCACGAGGTCCTTCAGCGGCACTTGGCCGATGAGTTCGGTCAGCTGCTCGACGGAGCGTGGCAGGGCGCGGGCGGCGGCCGGGCCGTCCGGGCCCGGGACGGCAATGCGCGGCGCCACGTTGCGGATGGCGAAGCCGAAACAGGGCTGGCCGCCGTTACGGATGGACACGGCGGAGATCTCCACCTGCACGGTCGTGCCCTCTTCCCCCCGCATCGTGCTGGAGAAGAACCGCACCGCCCCGCGCTGGCGCAGGTTGGCAATCAGCACCGCGACGTCCACGCCCGACGCGCCGAGCCAGTCGTCGAGCGGCCGGCCCCGGGCGCTCTCCTCGTGGACGATCTCCGCCATGTCGAAGAACGCCGCATTGGCGATGATGACCCGGCCGTCGCCATCCGTGACGACGAACCCGTCCGGCGCCCGCTCGACGGCCCAGAGCAGCTTGGCCTTGGCGTCCGGCATCTCCGTCAGCGCCGTCGACCCATGCAAGGGCGCGATACGGACCAGGAACAGAGCGTCGCCCTCCTGGCGGAAGAACGAGGCCTTCACGATCATGTCGCGGCCGCCGCGGGTGCGCGCGGTGATGTCGTCGACCCGCACGCCGGCGCGGACCGCGCCGAGGTTGGCTTCCACCAGGGCGACCGACTCCGGCATGAACAGGGCGGCCAGGGCGGCGCCGGGCAGATCGTCCCCATTGGCATCGAAAAGCGTGCGCGCGGCCGGGTTGGCCTCGAGCACGCGCATGCGCGCCGCATCGAGGATGATGACCGCTTCCGACGAAAGCTGGAACAGCAGGCGATAGCGTGTCTCGACGTCCCGCAGGCGGGAATAGTCGCGCTCCATGCTCTGCTGCGCGGCCACCAGGCGCTGCTGCAGGGCGGAGAGGTCGCGGAGATCGCGGCCGAAGGCGACGAGCCGGGTGCCCTCGAGCTGGACGCAGCAATAGAGAATGGGGATGGAGCGGCCGTCGGGCGTCAGGTGGTTGACGTGGCGCCAGCGCGTCTCGGTGTTGTTGCCGGCATCGGCGATCAAAGCTTCGACCTTCGGGCGGCTGTCGGGCGCGGTGATCGAGGCGAACGACTTGCCGCGCCAACCGGCGAGGTCGCGCAGGTCGGCCGCGAGGTCGTCGGTGCGGACCGCGACGTCGTGCACGATGCCGGTTGTGTCAAGCACCAGTGTGATGTCCGCTGCGGCCGCAATCAGCGCGGCGACCGCCTCGGCATCAAGATCACCCAAGGTCGTCTTGGGAGAGTCGAAGCGCTTCACGGGTGCGGAACCCCCTCTATGCACGCCCTTGATTACCTTCCAGTCGAGCGAAGCCTCATTGATGTTCGCGACTTGCCTCTTCTCGTCCCGTCGAAACCCAACCATTTCTTTGATCACCGCGGCCCTGCTCGGCCCTTGAGCAAACGTGCAGCTGTAGCCACTGCCTGTGCACCGTCCTGCGCCGTCCCGTCGGCGCCGATCGCGAGCGCGAGCGCGCCGTCCCCTGCAAAGGGCAGCCCGCCGACCATGACGACCACGGCCGGATTGCGCGACGAGGCGCGGATCGCCGCAACCTGGTGGCGGGCGGTGTCCAGCAGGGCGTCGTGCGAGATCGAAAAGCCGATGAGGTCGATCCAGTCCCCGCGCATCATGCTGTCGAGCTCGCCCGCAGTGGCGACGGTACCGGACCAGGTGTCCCAACCCGCCCGGGTGAAAAACGTGGACAGCATGGCCAGGCCAAAAGTGTGCTGCTCGCCCGGGAGCGGCATCAGGATGGCCCGCGGAGCGCCAGGCTTGAGCACGGCCGTCGCGTTCAAGAAGGCCGGCCGCAGCGCGCGCATGGCCGTTTGCAGGTGGCCGATGCCGATCGTGACGTCGGCGAAGGTGCAAAGATCGTCTTCCCAAAAGGTGCCGAGCAGCGCGGCCGTCGGCGTGAGCAAGCCAAGATAGAGCCGCTCGACGTCGAAACCGTTCTCCATCAGCCCGGTGACGAAATCGACCACCTCGTGGCTGGTCGCCTGCAGTGACAGCCCCGCAAGTCGGCGCACGTGCGCCTCGATGACGGCGGCCGAACCCACGCTACGCAGCGCGGGGCGTTCCAGGAGTTGCGGGATCACCTGCAGCTGGACGGCCCGGGTCAAGATGGCTCGGCGTTGCTGCGCGCCGGTCTGTATGGTGGTTTGGACGCCGGACTGGATACCGGTCTGCACGCCGACCTGAACGTCCGAGGCGACACCGGCCAGGTCCACCTTGCGCAGTCGGGGGAACGACTGGCTCGGCGGAGCGGCAGCGCCGTCCATCGGGCGATTGAGGGCAACGGCATCGAACGTCATCTTGTCCATCGACTGTGCTCCCGCATTTGATCGACTCTACCCCCCAAGTGTCAACCACGATTTACGTAACGCGAGCTTGACACATCCTCCAACACGGCCTTAGCGTTCGATCGTGCCCCACCGCCAACAGACGATTTCAGGGGGCAGGATGAGGCGCCAAGATGTGCGTTCCCCGGAGCTTCTTCGCGGCTCCAGAGAGCAGCGCAAACCGTCAGGGAGGCATTGTCAAGAAATGTTTACACGGGCTCTTGAAACCTTTCTGAATCAAATAGATTCGTGCCCCTGGGCTGGCGCCGCCGGCCGCCCGCTCCCGACACCTTTCCGCCTCTACACGCCCGAGCAGCGCCAGCGGCGCGACGCGTCGCCCTGGACGCTCGTCCAAGGCGTGCTCGCCCCCGCCCAGTTCCTTGTTTTCCTCGTCAGCCTTTCGCTGGTGGTGCGGTTCCTGCTCACGGGGCAGGGTGAGGCCGTCGCTGCCGGGTCGGTCATCGCAAAAACGGGAATGCTCTACCTGATCATGGTGACCGGCTCCATCTGGGAGCGGGAAATCTTCGGCAAGTTTCTGTTTGCCCCGGCGTTCTTCTGGGAAGACGCCATGAGCATGATCGTTCTCGCCCTGCACACGGTCTACCTCTTCGCGCTGCTCGGCGGCTGGCTCGACCCCCACGGGCTGATGCTGCTCGCCCTGATGGCCTACGCGACCTACGTGATTAACGCGGGGCAGTTTCTCCTGAAGCTGCGGGCAGCCCGGCTCGATGAGAGCCACTGGCCGATCCGCGAGACGTTGCCCGCCGGGGTTGGTCAGTTCTCGTGAGCCACACGGCCGCAATCGGCTGCACGGATGCCCCGGTTCTCCGCGAGCGGGGGCAGCGGGAGGTGTTCTGCGGCCTGACCGGGATCATCTGGCTGCACCGCAAGATCCAGGACGCCTTCTTCCTCGTCGTGGGCTCGCGGACCTGCGCCCACCTGATCCAATCGGCTGCCGGCGTGATGATCTTCGCCGAGCCGCGCTTCGCCACCGCCATCATCGACGAGCGCGATCTGGCCGGTCTCGCCGACGCCAATGACGAGCTGGACCGGGTCGTGGGCCAGCTGCTGTCGCGCCGCCCGGAGATCAAGCTGCTGTTTCTGGTCGGCTCCTGCCCGTCCGAAGTGATCAAGCTGGACCTGTCCCGGGCGGCGGAACGGCTGAACGCCTCCTATGTCGGTCAATGCCGCGTGCTGAACTATTCCGGCAGCGGCATTGAGACGACGTTCACGCAAGGCGAGGATGCCTGCCTGGCGGCGCTGGTGCCGATCATGCCAAAGGCCGCCGGTCGGTCGCTGCTGATCGTGGGCGCCCTGGCCGAGGTGGTGGAAGACCAGTTCCGCCGGCTCCTGGCCGCCATGGGCATCGACCGCGTCGCGTTCCTGCCGCCGCGCCGGGCCGAGGAGCTGCCGGCGGTGGGGCCGGAGACACAGATGCTGCTGGCCCAACCTTTCCTCGCCGACACCGCGCGCGCCCTCGAGGCCCGCGGCGCCACCTGGCTCCCGGCGCCTTTCCCGCTCGGCGCCGAAGGCACCGCCGCCTGGCTCGAGGCCGCCGGGCGCGCCTTCGGGATCGGCCCGGCCCAGATCGAGGCCGCCACCGGGCCGGCAAAGGCCCGCGCCACCGCGGCGATCGCGCGGCATCGCGAGCAGCTGGCCGGCAAGACGATCTTCTTCTTCCCCGACAGCCAACTCGAACTCCCGCTCGCCCGCTTCCTCTCGCGTGAGCTCGGCATGCGGCTGGCCGAGGTCGGCACGCCCTACCTGCACAGGCGCCACATGGCCGCCGAGCTCGCCCTTCTGCCGGCCGGCACCGCGCTCTCCGAAGGCCAGGACGTCGAGCGCCAGCTTGACCGCTGTCGCCACGACGCCCCCGACATCGCCGTCTGCGGCCTCGGCCTGGCCAATCCGCTGGAGGCCGAGGGCATCACGACCAAATGGTCGATCGAGCTGCTGTTCACGCCGATCCAGGGCTTCGACCAAGCGGGCGATCTGGCCGAATTGTTCGCCCGCCCCTTGGCGCGCCGCGCCGTGCTGAAGGTGTAGCCGTGCAACTCACGCTCTGGACCTACGAAGGCCCGCCCCATGTGGGGGCGATGCGAATCGCCGCTTCCATGCAGGGCGTGCACCTCGTGCTGCATGCGCCACAGGGCGACACCTACGCCGACCTGCTGTTCACCATGATCGAACGTCGGGCCGGGCGCCCGCCCGTCAGCTACACCACCTTCCAGGCGCGCGACCTGGGCGGCGACACGGCGCAGCTTTTCAAGAACACGGCGCAGGATGCTGTGGAACGCTTCCGGCCCGATGCGCTGCTGGTCGGCGCCTCCTGCACCGCCGAACTCATCCAGGACGACCCGGGCGGCCTCGCCCGCGCCCTCGGGCTCGACGTCCCGGTCGTGGCGCTCGAGCTGCCCGCCTACCAAAAGAAAGAGAATTGGGGCGCCGCCGAGACGTTCTACCAGCTGGTCCGCACCTTCGCGACCAAGCCCGACGCCGCACCCCCTCGGGCCAGCTGCAACGTGCTCGGCCCCTGCTCGCTTGGCTTCCGCCACCGCGACGACGTCAAAGAGGTCGTCGCGCTGCTCGAGCGGCTCGGCGTCGCCGTCAACGTGGTCGCCCCGCTCGGCGCCACGCCCGCCGATCTGGCGCGCCTCGGCAATGCGGCCTTCAATGTCGTGCTGTATCCGGAGGTCGCCGGCGTAGCCGCCCGCTTCCTCGAGCGCAGCCTGGGCCAGAAGGCCACCACCACGATCCCGATCGGCGTCGGCGCCACCGAGGCCTTCCTCGAGGAAGTCGCCGCGCTTGCCGGGTTGCCCGCCCTGGTCGCCAACGACAGCCGGCTGCCCTGGTATTCCCGCTCCGTCGACAGCACCTACCTTACCGGCAAGCGCGTCTTCGTGTTCGGCGACGCCACCCACGCCATGGCCGCCGCCCGCGTCGCGCGCGACGAACTGGGCTTCAAGGTCGTCGGCCTCGGCAGCTACAGCCGCGAGTTCGGCCGCGAGCTCCGCGCCGCCGCCGCCGAGTTCGGTATCGAGGCGCTGATCAGCGACGACTACCTCGAGATCGAGGCGGCGATCACCGCCCTGCAGCCAGAACTCGTGCTCGGCACTCAGATGGAGCGGCATATCGCCAAGCGCCTCGGCGTGCCCTGCGCCGTCATCTCCGCCCCCATCCACGTTCAGGACTTCCCGGCCCGGCACTCGCCGCAGATGGGGTTCGAGGGCGCCAACGTGCTGTTCGACACCTGGGTCCACCCGCTGATGATGGGCCTCGAAGAGCACCTGATCACCATGTTCCGCGGCGACTTCGAGTTCTCCGACACCGCCGGCGCCAGCCATCTCGGCCACCAGGCCGCCGCACAGCCGGAAGCGGCCCCGACCGGGCCGGCCGGTTGGGCGGCGGACGCCGAAAAGGAGCTCGGCAAAATTCCGTTCTTCGTCCGCGGCAAGGCCCGGCGCAACACGGAACGCTTCGCCCAGGAACGCGGTCTCGCGACCATCACGGTGGACACGCTGTATGACGCAAAAGCCCATTATGGCCGCTGAACCCGCGAACCGGCTCACCCTCGTCGACCCGATCCGGGTCGTCGTGGTGACGATGGACAGCCATCTCTCCGGCGCCGCTTCGCGCGCGGAAACCATGCTGCGCCGCGAACTGCCGGGCCTATCGCTCGCCGTCCACGCCGCCGACGAATGGGGCAGCGACCCGCACGCGCTGGCCGAATGCATCGCCGATATCGGCCAGGGCGACGTCGTCATCGCCACCATGCTGTTCCTCGAGGACCACATCCGCCCGGTGCAGGCGGCGCTCGCCGCCCGGCGCGACGACTGCAAAGCCATGATGTGCTGCATGTCGGCCAACGAGATCACCCGGCTGACCCGGCTCGGGCGGTTCGACATGATGGAAGAGGCCACCGGCGCCCTGGCCATGCTGAAGAAGCTGCGCGGCGCCAAAAAGGGCGAAGGCAAGAACAGCGGCGTCGGCTCCGACGGCAAGTCGCAGATGCGGATGCTGCGCCGCCTCCCCAAGCTGATGCGCTTCATTCCCGGCACCGCGCAGGACGTCCGGACCTACTTCCTCGGCCTGCAATACTGGCTTGCCGGCTCCGACGAGAACATGGCCAACCTGGTCCGCATGCTGGTCGGCCGCTATTGTGGCCACGACACCGTCAAGGCCGCCGCCCCCGTCAACTACCCCGATGTCGGCCTCTACCACCCCCGCCTGCCCGGCCGGATCGCCGAGAGCCTCGATCTCCTGCTCGATCACAAGCCCGCTCCCGCGCGAGTGTTGGGTGAAGGCCTCTGGGGGCGGACCAAGCTGCGCCAACCGCAAGCCAACCGCCTCCCGCCCGG
>JAVVHH010000016.1:0-38346 GCA_032249615.1 Acetobacteraceae bacterium | reverse complement strand
CGGTGCGGCCGGACGACGTGGCGGACCATCTGGACGAGTGCAAGGTGGAGATCGTGGCCGGGCCGGTGGCGCGCGAGGGCGCGCTGGGCATGATGGAATCGGTCTATTGCCGCGACCCCGATGGCAATCTGATCGAGATCGCGTCGTATCTGACGCGCGGCTGATGCGGGCGGTCGGCGGTGCGGCGCTCGCCGCGTTCCTCCTGTGCATTCCGCTCGCCAACTGGCTGATCGGCCATGTGGGGACGTTCTGCGTGCCGGCGGGGCCGTGCGTGGTGCCGGTGCTGCCGGGGGTGATGGCGCCGTCGGGCGTGCTGGCGGCGGGGGCGGCGCTGGTGCTGCGGGACGTGGTGCAGCGCTGCTTGGGGCCGACCTGGGGGTTGGGGGCGATCGTGGTCGGCTCGGCGCTGTCCGCGCTGTTGGCGCCGCCGGCGCTGGTGGAGGCGTCGGCGCTGGCGTTCCTGCTGAGCGAGGTCGCCGATTTCGCCGTCTACACCCCGTTGCAGCGGCGTCGGCTGGTGCTGGCGGTGGTGCTGTCATCCGGTGTTGGGCTGGTGATCGACAGCGTGGTGTTCCTGCAGCTGGCGTTCGGCAGCCTGGATTTCCTGGCGGGACAGGTGGTGGGCAAAGCGTGGGCGGTGCTGTTCAGCGTGCCGCTGATCCGGCTATTGCGCCGGGTCGCGCCGACGCCGGCGTGAAGCTTTCCGAGTACGATTTCCCGTTGCCGCCGGGGTGCATCGCGCAGGAGCCGGCGCGGCCCCGCGATGCCGCGCGGCTGCTGCATGTGGGGCGGCAGCTGGAGGACCGGGTCGTGGCCGACCTCCCTGCCCTACTGCAGCCCGGCGACCTCCTCGTCGTAAACGACACGCGGGTTATACCGGCACAGCTCGAGGGCAGGCGCGGCGAGGCGCGGGTCGGGCTGACGCTGGATCAGCCGCTGGCGGACGGTTCCTGGCACGCGCTGGCGCGCAATGCGCGGCGGCTCAAGGCGGGGGATTTGATCCGGTTCGAGCGGGATCCGGGGCTCGAGGCTGAGGTGCTGGCGCGGGACGGGGACAGCGTGACGGTGCGGTTCAACGGGCCGTTCGAGGGGGCGGGTGCGCTGGCCCTGCCGCCCTATATCGAGCGGCGGGATGGGCCGACGGAGGCGGACGAGGCGGATTATCAGACGGTGTTCGCGGCCGATCCGGGAGCGGTGGCGGCACCCACGGCCGGGCTGCACTTCACGCCGCGGCTGCTCGAGGCGTTGGACGCGGCTGGCGTCGCGCGGGTGACGGTGACGCTGCATGTCGGCGCGGGGACGTTCCTGCCGGTGCGGACGGACGATGTGTCGGCGCACCGGATGCATGCGGAGCGGGGCGAGATCACGGCGGCGGCGGCGGAGGCCATTAACGCGGCGCGGCGGGTTGTTGCGGTGGGGACCACGTCGTTGCGGCTGGTGGAGAGTGCGGCGGAAGAGGACGGGATTGTGCGGGCGTTCCGGGGCGATACGAGCCTGTTCATCACGCCCGGCTACCGGTTCCGGCGGGTCGGCGCGCTGATGACGAACTTTCATTTACCGCGGTCGACGCTGTTCATGCTGGCTTGTGCGTTTGCGGGGACGGAACGGATGCGGGCGGCGTATGCGCACGCGATCGAGGCGGGGTACCGGTTCTACAGCTATGGCGACGCCTCGCTGCTGGAGCGCGCGTGAGCTTCGGCTGGGAAGCGGCGGCGACGGACGGGGCGGCGCGGGCCGGGCTCCTGCAGACGGCGCACGGCGCGGTGAGCACGCCGGTTTTCATGCCGGTGGGGACCGCGGGGACGGTCAAGGCGATGACGGCGGACCAGGTGCGGGCGACGGGGGCCAGCGTCGTGCTGGGCAACACCTATCACCTCATGCTGCGGCCCGGCGCGGACCGGATCGAGCGGTTCGGCGGGCTGCACCGGTTCATGGATTGGCCCGGGCCGATCCTGACAGATAGCGGCGGGTTCCAGGTAATGTCGCTGTCGGCGCTACGGACGCTCGACGAGGATGGGGTGACGTTCCGCTCGCATTTGGACGGCAGCGCGCACCGGCTGACGCCGGAGATCGCCACCGGCATCCAGCACAAGCTGGACGCGACCATCACGATGGCGTTCGACGAGTGCACCAAGTTCCCGGCGACCGCGGAAGAGGTGGAGTCGAGCATGGAGCGCTCGATGCGGTGGGCGCGGCGCTCGCGGGACGCGTTAGTGGCGCGGCCGGGCTATGGGCAATTCGGGATCGTGCAGGGCGGCGTGGACCCGGTGTTGCGGGCGCGGTCGGTCGCCGCGCTGCTCGACATCGGGTTCGAGGGCTATGCGGTGGGCGGGCTCGCGGTTGGCGAGGGACAGGCGGCGATGTTCGCGACGCTGGAGGTGACGGTGCCGCTGCTGCCGGCGGAGCGACCGCGCTACCTCATGGGGGTAGGCACGCCGGACGACATCGTGGGCGGGGTGCAGCGCGGGATCGACATGTTCGACTGCGTGATGCCGACCCGGGCGGGACGGACGGCGCGGGCCTATACGCGGCACGGGACGCTCAACCTGCGCAACGCGCGGCATCAGGAGGACGAGCGGCCGCTCGACCCGGCCTGCGGGTGCACCGCCTGCGTGCGGCACAGCCGGGCTTACCTGCATCACCTGTTCCGCGCGGATGAGATCCTGGGGCCGATGCTGCTCACCCAGCACAACATCACCTACTACCAAGACCTGATGCATGGCTTGCGCGACGCCATATGCCGCGGCGAGTTGAATGCCCATGCTGCCGCGACCCGGGCGGCGTGGGCCGCCGGAGAGAGCCGATGAACGATCTTGCCCATCTGACCCAACTGGGCCAGCCCACGACCGTGGCCGCGTCGCCGGACGCGGCGGTGCTGGAGCGCGTCGCCAATCCGGAGGCGGGCACGCGCTATCTGGTGCGGTTCACGGCGCCCGAGTTCACCTCGCTCTGCCCGCTGACGGGGCAGCCGGATTTTGCCCATATCGTGCTGGATTACGTGCCGGAGGCGTGGCTGGTGGAGAGCAAGTCGCTGAAATTCTACCTGGCGAGCTTCCGCAACCACGGCGCGTTCCACGAGGCGTGCACCATGCAGATCGCGCAGCGGCTGGTGGGGCTGCTGGAGCCGGTTTGGCTGCGGATCGGGGCGTACTGGTATCCGCGCGGCGGGATGCCGATCGACGTGTTCTGGCAGACGGGGGCGCCACCCGCCGGGTTGTGGGTGCCGGACCAGGGCGTGCCGACCTATCGTGGCCGCGGCTGACGCGAAGGCGCTGATCCGCAGCCGGGCGCTGGCGCTCGGGTTCCATGCGGTAGGGTTCGGGCCGGCGACGCTGGGGGCGGAGGCGCGGGAGCGGCTGGCGGCGTTCCTGGCCGCGGGGCAGCACGGCGAGATGGGGTGGATGGCGGCGCGCGCGGCGCAGCGGGCCGCCCCGCAGGCGCTGTGGCCGGAAGCGCGGAGCGTGGTGGCGCTGGGCGTCGCCTACACGCCGGAGGGCGATCCTTTGGCGACGCTGGGGCGGGCAGACCGGGGCAACATCTCGGTCTATGCGCGCAACCGGGACTACCACGACGTGGTCAAAGGCATGCTCAAGCAGCTCGGGGGCTGGCTGGTCGGGCGATTCGGGCCGGAGATCAAGGTGTTCGTCGACACGGCGCCGGTGATGGAGAAGCCGGTGGCGCAAGCGGCCGGGCTCGGTTGGCAGGG
Source organism: Acetobacteraceae bacterium (assembly GCA_032249615.1). GTDB lineage: Bacteria > Pseudomonadota > Alphaproteobacteria > Acetobacterales > Acetobacteraceae > JAVVHH01. The sequence continues at coordinate 34,640 of JAVVHH010000016.1, read as the reverse complement.
CAAGCACACCAACCTGGTGTCGCGGTCGTTCGGCTCGTGGCTGTTCCTGGGCGAGATCATGACGACGCTGGCGCTGGAGCCGGACCCGGCCGGGGCGGACCGGTGCGGCTCCTGCACGCGATGCCTCTCAGCGTGCCCGACCGACGCGTTCCCGGCGCCCTACCGGCTCGATGCGACAAGGTGCATCTCGTATCTGACGATCGAGCACGCGGGACCGATTCCGGAGGAGCTGCGGCCGGCGATGGGCAACCGCATCTACGGGTGCGACGATTGCCTTGCGGTCTGCCCGTGGAACAAGTTCGCGGCGGGGGCGCACGAGAAGCTGCGGGCGCGGGCCGAGTTCGCCGCGCCGGCGCTGGAGAGCTTGGCGGGGTTGGACGAGGCCGGGTTCCGGGCGCTGTTCGCCGGGGGGCCGATCAAGCGAATCGGGCGCAACCGCTTCGTTCGCAACGTGGCGATCGCGATCGGCAATTCCGGAGAGCGGCGGCTGTTGCCGGCCGCCGAGCGCCTCCGTGCGGACGCCGATCCGGTCGTGGCGGAAGCCGGAGCGTGGGCGGTGGCCCGGCTATGCGGCTGATCAAGCACAGTTTCAGTCTGGCGGGGCATCGGACCAGCGTGGCGCTCGAGCCGGAGTTCTGGGAGGCGTTGGGCGAGATCGCCGCGGCGCGGGGCAGCACGCTGTCGGCGCTGGTGGCCGACCTCGATTCGGAGCGGTTGCCGGACCAGCCGCTGGCCTCGCGGCTCAGAATTTTTGCGCTTCGTCATCGGCCTTAACTCTTTGGCAAGAGTTGCCGCTTCATTCTCCTTTTGCGGACAGTAAACACGCCGCGGGCAAGGAGAAACTCCAATGACGCCAGACTTTTTCGCCATCGCCAGCACCTCGTCCCCGCTGGGCCAGACCCCCCGCTTCAGCCCGCTGATCCTCGCCGATCGGCTGATTTCGCTTGCCCAAGAGGCGGACCGGGCCGGGTTGCACGACAGTGCTTCGCGCCTGCTCGGGCTGGTTTACGCCGTGCTCGACGACGAGAATGGTTGATCAGGGGGCGGCGCGGATCCAGGTCTGGCTACGGCCGATCATGCCGCCGAGGATGGAGCCGCGCACGACCAGCTTCTGGCCGCCGTCCACGAGCCGCAGGGAGACCCGGTAGGTGTCGCCCGTCTCCGGGTCGAGGATCTCGCCACCGTTCCAGAAATCGGGGCCATCGGGGCGGACGCCGCGGATGACGTCGAGGCCGAGAATGGGTTTGTCGTGACGATCGCCGGTGCATTTCACGCAGACCTGGCCGACCGCTTTGGGGTCGATGACCTGCTCGATGCGGCCGTAGATCATGCCGTTGCTTTCGAACAGGCGCACGGCGCCGCGGACCTCGCCGGATTTGTCGTCGACGGTGCGCCACAGGCCGAGCGGGCTCATGGGCGCGGCGTGTGACCAAGCCGAACCCAGCACCAGAAAGCTGCCGACTAGAGTTACCAGGACCAATTTCATTCAGGGGCGCTCCGCCAGCCATCGCGATGCCCCTGCCAACTCGGGAGTGCGTGCCGGGTTCGCTAGGGGCCCGCTGAGGCGCACGGGCAGGACGGGCAAGTCGGGCGCGGGCAACAGGTCCAGACGGCCCTCGAACGTGCGGCTCAGGGCATCGAGCGTGCCGGTCAGCGTCGCCGACCCTGGCGGGACGGCGCCTTGGGCCTCGACGGTGACCACGCCGCGTTTGGCGCCGAGGGAGAGTTCGAGGAAGGGGAACACGGTCGTTCCCGACAGCACCGCCGAGCGCAGCGCTGCGGTCGACGGGGTGGTCTCGACCAGGGCCGCGCGGGCGGCGGCCAGATCGAAGCCGGTGACGGCCGCGTTCTCCACGGTCAGCTTGCCGGTGCCGCCGAGGGTTGCGGCGAGCGCGGCCGGGCTGAAGCCTTCGGCGGTGAGGGACGCCGTCGCGGCGAGGGTTCCCGCCGTCAGGTCGAGCGGGGCGCCCAACACCGGATCGGGGAGGACGATGTTGTTGAGGCGGGCGGTGAGCGAGAGGTGCGGCAGGTCGCCGGGCTCGACCTTGGCCGAGAGCGCGATCGTGCCGCCCGCGAGCTTGGCCGAGAGGCCCTCGAGCGCCAGCCCGTCGCGGTTGGCGACCACGTCGGTCGCCAGATCGGTGACCGTCGGGGCCAATCCGACCAGCATGCGCTCGGCTTCGACATGGAGGGACACGGCGCCGTCGCCGAGTGTCAGGAGCGGTAGGGGGTCGGGGGAGCGGGGGTCGATGGCGGGCACCGTCAGCGTTTCGGCCCGCAGGCGTCCCTGCAGCCTGTGCTGGGCGAGCGAGGCTTGGCCGGTGAGGCGCATGGCTCCGGCGACGAGGTCGAGGCCGTTGAGATCGAGTTGGCCCGGCACGGCCGCCAGATGGGCGATGAGCGAGAAGGAACCGTCGCCGAGCCAGGATGCCGTGCCGGCGTAGCCGAGCTGGGCCAGGAGCCGCGGGGCGCCGGGATGGTGCACCGTGACCGGCCCGGCGAAGCGGCGGGCAGGCACGTTGAACACGGGCTGCAGCTCGGCGCGGAGATCGCCGAGATCGAGGGTGGCCCGGACGGCGAGCGCTTCTGGCGGGCCGGCGAGCGAGACGAGCAGATTGGCCGGACCCTTGGCCAGCGGCGCGAGGTCGGTGAGGCTGGATGGCAGGAAGGAACGGATCGGGGCGGCGTCGGTCGCGCCGAGGTCGATGCGCCCCTCCGTCACGCGGCCGCCGTCGCCGAGGGTGCCGGAGACGGCGGCGTGGAAGCCGTCCATGGTGACCTCCAGGCGGCGGACGGTCAGTCGCCCTGCCTCGCTCTGCACGTCGGCGGCGAGCGGGCCGAACCGCGCGCCCCGCCAATCCGCCTCGCGCACCTGGAGTTTCAGATCGGTATCGAAGCCCGCCGTGGCAAGCGCCTTGACGGCTCCCGCATAGGCGGCGGCCGGGTGGTCGAACACCGCCGGTTCGGGGAGCCACGGGTCGAGCAGGAGGCGGTCGAGCGTCAATCCGCCGCTCAGCCCGAGCCGGGCCGCGAGACGGATGGCCAGCCCGCCCTGCGCGGCGGCCCCGTCGAGCGTGCCTTTCAGGTCGGTGAGCGAGAGTTGGGCCGGGTCGAGGGCGAGCTTGGCGGTGATGTTGGCGGTGCGGAACGCGGCCTGCGGGAGAGCCTGGATGACCGCGGGGGCGGCCGGCTCGAGCCAGTGCAGGGTGGTGCGGAGGTCGGGGGCGATCAGCTGGCCGATGCCTTCGAAGGCGGCGACCTTGCCGCGATTGGGGAAGCGGCCGCGGACCGAGAGCTTGGCGTCCCCCGGCAGGATCGCGCTCGCTTCGCGGATGACCACGCCGTCCGGGTCCATGTCGAACGCCGCCCGGACCTGGCGCAGCGTGCCGCCGGCGAGCATCGCCGACTCGGTCGAGAGGTCGATGCCGGTCGGGATGCCGGGGGGGTGGCCGGGCTGGGCAGCGCGCAGCAGCACCGGCGTCCAGGTATCGAGATCGAGGCGGCTTGCGGCGATGGCGACGTCGAGCCGGACGTCTGGCTGGACGCGGAGCGCGACGGCGCCGCGGGCGGGGGAGCCGGCCAGTTCGACGGCGAGTTCGTCGGCGACGACCACGCCGCCGGCGGCCGAGATCCGCCCATCGCCGCGCCAGGCGACGGCCGGGGCCGGCAGGAGTTGGGAGAGATCGGGCCCGCGCGCGGTGACGCGGCCGCTGAGCGATCCGTCGGCCTCGACCGTGCCGGACACGGTGCCGCCGGTGTCGCGGAGCTTGGCGAGGCCGTCGAGGCTGAAATCGATGGGGGCGGCGCCGTCACGGCCGGGTCGCCCGAAGCGGGTGGTGAAGCGGAACGGACGGTCGAAGACGGTCGCCGTCCCGGCGGCGGAAAGGGTGCCGGTATCGGGGTCGGCGCCGAGTGCGGCATGGATGCCGCTCAGCACGAAGTCGCCGATCTGGAGGCGGCTTTCTTCCACGCGGGCTTGCAGGCCGGTGATCCAGGCGGGCGGGCGGCGGCTCAGGGCGCCCGGTGGCGGCGGCCATGGGAGGCGCAGGTCGGCGCCTTGGAGCGTGAGCTCGCGGGCATCGACGCGCCCGGCGATGAGCGGCCCGAGGGCGACGCGGAGGCGGACGGCCTTGACCTGCAGCAGGATGCCGTCGCCGGTGTCGTCGACCTTGAGGTCGGTCGCGGTCAGGAAGGGTTGCGGCAGGAGGTGGAGGGTGATGTTGCCGTCGATCTGCACGGGGCGGCCGATTCCGGCGGCGACGAGGCTTGCGATGCTACTGCGGTAGCGGTTCCAATCCAGCATGCCCGGCAGGATCCAGACGACCGCGACGAGGGCGACGAGGATCGCGGCCATGCTCAGCAAGACGGCGCGACCCGCGCGCAGGCTGCGCGGGCGGATCGGGGCGGACGAGGTGGACACGAGTGAGGGACGCTCCGCTGCACGCGTTTCCCCCTGCGGGGAAACGGCGCTAACCTGTCCTCTATGAGCTATTGGGGCAAGTTGCTGGGCGGGATCGCCGGGTTCGCGACCGGCGGTCCGGTTGGCGCGATGATCGGCGCGGCGCTGGGCCATGCCGCCGATAGCGGTGCGATACCGAAGATCAGCATGGGCGACTCGCCACTCAACCCGGCGCGGCTGGCGGCGCTGATCGGCGGCAAGCAGCAGCTGTTCGCCGTCGGCGTGGTGGTGCTGTCGGCCAAGGTGGCGAAGTGCGACGGGCCGGTGGTGCGTGCCGAGATCGACGCGTTCAAGCGGCAGTTCCGGATCCCGCCGGAATCGGTGCGCGACATCGGGCGGCTGTTCGACCAGGCGCGGGACAGCTCGGAGGGCTGGGAGCCCTATGCCAAGCAGCTGGGCGAAAGCTTCGCGGATAATCGGGGGCTGCTGGAGGACGTGCTGGCAGCGCTGTTTGCGATCGCGCGGGCGGACAAGCCGGTCAACCAGGCCGAGCAGACGATGCTGCGGCGGATCCACACGCTGTTCGGGCTGGGCAGCGGCGCGTGGGACGGGGCGAGCGGCGGCGCGACGCGGGCGGCGCCCGGGGGCGACGACCCGTATGCCGTGCTGGGCGTTGCGCGCACGACGTCGGACGAGGAGTTGCGCAAGGCGTGGCTGCGGCTGATCCGGGAGAACCATCCGGACACGCTGGCCTCAAAAGGCGTGCCGCCCGATTTCGTGGCGCGGGCGAGCGAGAAGGTGGCGCGGGCGAATGCCGCGTGGGACCGGATCAAGCGCGAACGCGGGCTGTGAGATCGGCGCCGAGCCCGAACTGGGACGCGCGTCCGGCGGGCGAGCCGATCGACACCCTGGTGCTGCACTATACGGGCATGCAGACGGCGGAGGCGGCGGTCGCGCGGTTGCGCGACCCGGCGGCGCGGGTGTCCTCGCACTACGTGGTCGAGGAGAGCGGGGCCATTTGGCAACTGGTCGACGAGACGCACCGGGCTTTCCACGCGGGGGTGTCGTTCTGGCGCGGGCATGAGGCCCTGAACGGCCGCTCGATCGGGATCGAGATCGTCAATCCGGGGCACGAGTGGGGCTACCGGGCGTTTCCGGCGGTGCAGATGGACGCCGTGGCGACGCTGTGCGCGGGCATCCTCCGGCGGCATCCGATTCCGGCGCGCAACGTGGTGGGGCACAGCGACATCGCGCCCGACCGCAAGCAGGACCCGGGCGAGCTGTTCCCGTGGGCGTGGCTCGCCGCGCAAGGGGTCGGGGTGTGGCCGGAGCACGGCGATTTCGCGGTGCCGGATGCAGAAGAGGCGCTGGGGCGGATCGGCTATCCTTTGCCCGATTTGGCGACGGCGGTGACGGCGTTCCAGCGGCGGTGGCGGCCGGGCCTGGTGGACGGGGTGGCGGACCACGGGACGCGCTGCCGGATGGCCGACGTGCTGCACGCGCTTGACGGGCCGGCGTAAGGCGGTCACATCCGGCGGGCCAGACGGCTGGGCGGCCGCTGCTCTCCAAAAGGGGGGTGGAGGAAAGTCCGGGCTCCACGGGAATACGGTGCCGGCTAACGGCCGGCGGGGGCGACCCTAGGGATAGTGCCACAGAAAACAAACCGCCGGCGGCTTACCCGCGAGGGTGCCGCCGGTAAGGGTGAAACGGTGCGGTAAGAGCGCACCGCACCCCTGGCAACAGGGGTGGCAGGGTAAACCCCACCGGGAGCAAGACCGAATAGGGGGGGCCGGCGGCGTCGCGCGAGCGACGTGACGCAGGGGCGTTTCCGCCTCGTTCCCCGGGTTGGTCGCGTCAGGCGCGCGGTGACGCGCGTCGCAGAGGAATGGTCGCCCCGCCTCCTTCGGGAGGCGGACAGAACCCGGCTTACAGGCCGTCTGGCATTTTCCACTATCCCCCAACTCATCCACAGCCAGAACAAACAGGGAAAGGGCGCGCTTTGCGTTCCCGGCGGCAAAAAGTGCCGATAAGCGGCTGAAAAGATGGCGCGTTTTCGCCGACCCGTTCGGGCGTCCCGGCCCATTTTCCATGGACGACCCATGCCGTCCCATGATATCCCAAGTTATCCCACGGGCGGGCCGGGGGATGGGGAACGCTGCCCACGCGAGGGTCGGCCTAGCTGTTCGGACGAGCGACATTCAGTTCATGGGCACGCATCAGTCGCGCTTGGACGCAAAGGGCCGCATGTCGGTGCCGGCGGCGTTCCGTGCTGCGTTGCGCGCGGCGGCGACCGAAGGGGTGCCGTCGCTGATCCTGCGGCCGTCGCACACGCTCGCCTGCATCGATGCGTGGCCGGCTTCGCGGTTCGAGGCGCTGGCGGCCGGGTTCGATAAAATCGACCTGTTCGCGGAAGGTCAGGACGATCTCGCAACAACGCTTTACGCGGATGCCTGGCCTGTGGAACCAGACAGGGAGGGCCGGATCATCGTCCCCGATTCGCTGGTGCAACACGCTGGTTTGACTGAAGCTGTCTCCTTCATGGGCCTGGGTTCCCGCTTTCAGATCTGGGACCCCGAAGCGGCGCTGCAGCGCAAGAATGCGGCGCGGCAGGGTGCGGCCACCCGCGGGTTGACGGTTCCGGCGGTGGCGCGATGAGCGGCCATGCGCCCGTCATGTTGCAGGAAGTGCTGGCGCATTTGGCGCCGCGCGCGGGCGAGATCGTGCTGGACGGCACGTTCGGGGGCGGCGGCTACACGGACGCGATCCTCGGGGCGGCGGACTGCACGGTCTGGGCGATCGACCGCGACCCGGCAGCGATCGAACGCGGCGCCGCGCTGGCCAAGCGCTACCCGGGGCGGCTGCACCTGCTGCAGGGGTGCTTCGGCGACATGGTCCGGCTGCTGGCCGAGCGGGGCGTGGCGGCGCTCGATGCGATCGTGCTCGACCTCGGCGTGTCGTCGTTCCAGATCGACGCGGCCGAGCGGGGGTTCAGCTTCCGGGCGGACGGGCCGCTGGACATGCGTATGGCGGCGAGCGGGCCGACGGCGGCCGACTTAGTTAACACGCTGGGCGAATCCGAACTCGCGGATACGTTGTATCAGCTCGGCGAAGAACGACTGTCGAGACGCATCGCCAAAAGTATTGCAACGGCCCGCAAGGAGGCGCCAATCACGACCACGCTACAATTGGCGGAGATCATCCGCCGGGTCGTGCCGGCCGACCGCTCGGGGATCGACCCGGCAACGCGGTCGTTCCAGGCGCTGCGGATCCGCGTCAATGACGAGCTGGGCGAGATCGAGCGGGGGCTGGAGGCGTCGGCGGCGCTGCTGGCGCCGGGCGGACGGCTGGTGGTGGTGTCGTTCCATTCGCTCGAGGACCGGCTGGTGAAGCGCTTCATGCAAGCGGCGGCGGGGCGCATGCCGGGCCCCTCGCGGCACGACCCGGCCGGGCTCGTCGAGCGCGGAGCGGCGCAATTCAAGTTGCTGACCGGTGGGGCGGAGCGGCCCACCGCCAGCGAGACCCGTGCCAATCCCCGGGCCCGCAGCGCGCGGCTTCGCGCGTTGACGCGGCTCGCCCCTTTCCCCTCGCCTACCACGGAGACCGCGCCATGAGCCGGCCGTTCACGCTCGTTTGCATGGTCTGCGCGTTCGGCGCCGGGCTGTACCTGTATCAGAGCAAGCACCAGGCGCAGATGCTCGACCGTGAGATCGCGCGGACGATGAAGCTGACGGAAACGACCCGCGAGCGGACGGGGATGCTGCGGGCGGAATGGGCGCTGCTGAACGAGCCGGACCGGCTGGCGGAGCTGGCTAAGGCGCATACGACGCTGCAGACGCTGAAGCCGACGCAATTCGTTGCGGTGAACGATTTGGCGACTCGGTTGCCGGCGCCGGTTGCCAGCAAGCCGGAGTCTCTGCCCGCCGAAGCCGAGCCGGACAGCGCACCGGCGGTGCCGGTAGCGCAGGCTTCGCCGCCAGCGGCAGTGACGCCCGCGCCGGCGCCGAAACCGCACGACGTGGCGGCGGCGGACGCCAAGCCGAAGCCCGAGACGAAAGCTGAGCCGAAGCCGAGCGCGGTGGCGGAGGCCAAGCCAGTTCGCCGGGTGGAGCGGCCGGCGGTCGCGAAGGCGGAGCCGGCGCCGGTGGTGGCGACGGCCGAGCTGGCGCCAATCCGGGCGCGGTCGCCGCGTTGGGAGCCCGAGCCTGGCAGCAGCGAGGCGACGGCGCCCGGGACGGTGGGCGCGGCGGTGCTGCGGGCGATGCGGGCCCAGAACGGCGGGAGCGCCGTGCCCGTCCACCCCTACAACAATCCGGCGCCGGCCTACGCGCAGCCGGTAGCGACCGCGCCGAGCTACGCGCCGGGGCCGATGCGGCCGGCCTATGCGGGGCCGAGTGCCGCGGGACCTGCCGCTTCCGTGCTCGGCGGCAGCGGGTTGCCGCCGCCCGTGCCGTTCGCCGCCCGCTGATCGATGCCGGGATCGCCCCGCCCGCCGGAGGATGAAGGCCAGCCGCGGATGCACACCGTCCGGGTGACGGCGCCGGACCTGGCCCGCCGTGCCGCCCTGGAGAAGACGCGGGGCCGGCTGCTGTGTGCGGCGGCCGGGTTCACGGTGCTGTTCGGAGCGGTGGCGGTGAAGCTGGCGGTGGCGACGGTGATCGCCCCGATGGAGCCCAAGCTCGCCGTGCTCGAGGGCGGGCGGGGGTTCCGGCTGCCGGAGTTGACCAACGCGTCGGTCGAGCTGCCGCCGGCCGAACCGGCGCACGACGCGCCGCATCCGCGGGCGACCATCACCGACCGTAACGGCGAGATCCTCGCGGTGTCGCTGCCGACGGCGGGGGTTTACGCCAACCCGAAGGAGATGATGGACCCGGACGACGTGGCGGCGAAGCTGAAATCCGTGTTGCCGTCGCTGGATCTGGCGACGGTGAGTGCACGGCTGCACAGCGACAAGCAATTTGCCTGGATCGCGCGGGGAATTTCGCCGCGGCAGCAGCTGGCGATCAACAATCTCGGCATCCCCGGCATCTATTTCCAGCCGACGGAGCGGCGGCGGTATCCGCAGGGCCGGGTCGCGGCGCAGGTGCTGGGGGGAGTGGACGTGGACGGCAAGGGGGTGGCCGGCGTCGAGCGGTATTTCGAGCAGCGCCTGCACGACGATGCCGAGCCGCTGCGGCTGTCGCTCGACGTGCGGGTGCAGGCGGTGGTGCGCGACGAGCTCGCCAAGAGCATGGAGGAGTTCCACGCGATCGGCGCGTGCGGGATCGTGATGGACGTGCGGACCGGCGAGGTGATCGCGATGGTCAGCCTGCCGGATTACGACGCCAACAAGTTTGGCACGGCGACGCCGGAGGAGCGGTTCAACCGGGCGGTGACGGGCATGTACGAGCCCGGCAGCACGTTCAAGCTGCAGACCGCAGCGATGACCTTGGACAGCGGCGTGGGCCATTTGTGGAGCACCTACGACGCGGCGCACAACATCAAGATCGGGCGCTTCACGATCAGCGATTTCGAGGGCAAGCACCGGGTGCTGACCCTGCCGGAGGTGATCGCCTACTCGTCGAATCTCGGGGCGGCGCACATGGCGCAGGCGATGGGTGCGGAGCGGCAGCGGGCGTGGCTGCAGGCGATGGGAATGTTCAAGCGCGTGGGGATCGAGCTGCCGGAGCAGGGCCAGCCGATCGTGCAGCCGGCGGCCAATTGGAAAGACGTCGTCACCATGACGGTGGGGTTCGGCCACGGGATCGCGGTGTCGCCGCTGCATGTGGTGCGCGGGACGGCGGCGATCGCCAATGGCGGGATCGTGCTGCGGCCGACGATCCTGGCGCCGGAGCCGGACATGGCGGCGCGGAGCGGCACGCAGGTGATGGCGCATGGAACGTCTGACACGATGCGCAAGCTGATGCGGCTGGTCGTGACGGACGGGTATGGCAAGCCGGCGGACGTGCCGGGCTATTTCGTGGGCGGCAAGACGGGGACGGCGGAGAAGAACTCCGGCCACGGCTACAAGAAGCACTCGAACATCAGCGCGTTCATGAGCGTGTTCCCGATGAATGCGCCGAAATATGCGGTGTACTTCATGCTGGACGAGCCGAAGGGCAATGCGAGCACGGGCGGGTTCTCGACGGCGGGTGCGGTGAGCGCGCCGGGCGCGGGCCGGGTGATCGCGCGGATTGCGCCGATGCTGGGGCTGATGCCGGAGACGACGAACGCGGCGGCGATCCAGGCGACGCTGTCGATGCCGCTGAACCCGGGCCGGCCCGCGGGTTGGCACGAGGCGCCGGCCAAGCCGGCGGCGCCGGCGACCCCGCCAGGAGTGCCGCCCGGAGCGCCGATGGTGAAGCTGCCGGCGCCGGTCGGGCCGCACCAGCGCGAGGCGAGCTATGTCCCCGCTGCGGTTCGATGAGATGCTGAGCGAAGTGGGGATAACGGTGGTGGCCGGGCTGCCGGCGGGGGTGACCGGACTCTCGGCGGATAGCCGCTCGATCGAGCCGGGGATGCTCTACGCGGCGCTGCCGGGGGCGCGGTTCGACGGGCGGGCGTTCATCGCGGAGGCGGTGGCAAGGGGGGCGGCGGCGGTGCTGGCGCCGGAGGGGACGCGGTGGCCCGAGGGCGTGCCGGCGGTGCCGCTGCTTTTCGATCGCGAGCCGCGGCGGGCGCTGGCGCGGTTGGCGGCGCTGCAGGCGGGGGCGCAGCCGGCCACCGTGATCGCGGTGACCGGGACCAACGGCAAGACGAGCACGGTCGAGTTCATCCGGCAGCTGAAGGCGGCGGCCGGGGTGGCGGCGGCGAGTTTGGGCACGCTGGGAGTGGTGGCGCCGGGGCATGCGGGCGGCGGCGGGCTGACGACGCCGGACCCGGTGTCGCTCGCGCAGACCATGGCGGGGCTGGCGCGGGAGGGGGTCGCCGTCGCCGCGATCGAGGCGTCGTCGCACGGGTTGGACCAGTTCCGGCTGGACGGGCTGCGCCTGGCGGCGGCGGGGTTCACCAATCTGACGCGCGACCATCTGGACTATCACGGGACGCTCGAAGCGTATCGGGACGCCAAGTTGCGGCTGTTCCGGGCGCTGCTGCCGGCGGGGGCGCCGGCGGTGGTGAGCACGGCGCTAAACGCGGAGACGGCCGCGCTGGTGCCGGGCCGGCAGAGCGTGGGCGAAGGCGGGACGCTGCTGAACCTGCGCCGCGCGGTGCCGCGGCCGGGCGGGCAGATGCTCGAGATCGAGGGATATGGGGAAGTCCTGCTGCCGTTGCCGGGGCGGTTCCAGGCGGACAACGCACTGCTGGCGGCGGGGCTCGCGATGGTGACGGGGACGGCGAATGCGGTGGGGCTGCTCGGGCGGCTCACCGGGGTGCGGGGGCGGATGGAGCTGGCGGCCGAGGTCGGGGGTGCCGCGGTCTACGTCGATTACGCGCACACGCCGGACGCGCTGGAGCGGCTGCTGCTGGCGTTGCGGCCGCACACGGCGGGGCGGCTGCATGTGGTGTTCGGTGCGGGCGGCGACCGCGACCGGGGCAAGCGGCCGCTGATGGGAGCGGTGGCGGCGCGGCTGGCAGATCGCGCGATCATCACGGACGACAACCCGCGCAGCGAGGACCCGGCGGCGATTCGGGCGGCGATTCGGGCGGCCTGCCCGGGTGCGATCGAGATCGGGGACCGGGCAGCGGCGATCGCGGCTGGGCTCGAGGCGCTGCGCGCGGGCGACGTGTTGGCGGTGGCCGGCAAAGGACACGAGCAGGGCCAGACAATCGGCGCGACCGTCATTCCCTTCGACGATGCCGCGACCGTGCGGCGGCTGCTGTGACGGCGCTGTGGGATAGTGCGGCGCTGGCGGGGATCGGCGCGGCGACGCGGCCGTTCCAGGCGAGCGGCGTCTCCATCGATACGCGGACGCTGGCGCCGGGGGATCTGTTCGTGGCGCTGGTCGGCGAGCGGGACGGGCACGAGCACGCATCGGCGGCGCTGGAGCGGGGCGCGGCGGCGGTGATGGTCCATCGGGCGGACCGGGTGCCCGAGGGTGCGCCGGCGCTGGTGGTCGACGACACGCTGGCCGGGTTGCACGGGCTGGGCGCGGCGGGTCGGGCGCGGTTCGGCGGCCGGGTCGTGGCGGTGACGGGCAGCGTCGGCAAGACCACGACGAAGGAGATGCTGCGGGCGGCGCTGGGGGCGTTCGGGGCGACCCATGCGGCCGAGGCATCCTACAACAATCATTGGGGGGTGCCGCTGACGCTGGCGCGGTTACCGGCCGACGCCGCGTTCTGCGTCTGTGAGATCGGGATGAACAATCCGGGCGAGATCGAGCCGCTGGCGCGCTTGGCGTCGCCGGACGTGGCGGTGATCACGAACATCGAGGCCGCGCATATCGGCCGCCTCGGCAGCCTCGAGGCCATCGCCGACGAGAAAGGCGCGATTTTCCGCGGCTTGCGGCAGGGAGGACGGGCAGTGCTGCCCGCCGACAGCGCGCAGTTCGAGCGTCTGCGGTCCATGGCGGGCGCGGGACTGACGTTCGGGCGGGCCGAGTGGGCCGATGTCCGGGTGCATGGCGACGAGGTGTCCGTCGCGGGGCAGAGGCTGCGGCTGCCCCTGGCGGCGCCGGGCGCCCATCTGCGGGTGAACGCCGCCGCGGCGATCGCGGCGGTGGTGGCGCTGGGGTTGGACCCGATCGTGGCGACGGCGCACTTGGCCGATTTCCGGCCGCTCGGTGGGCGCGGGCTGCAGCGGCGACTGGGCGCGGTGACGCTGCTCGACGAGAGCTACAACGCGAATACCGCGTCGATGCGGGCGGCCCTGGCCGTGCTGCGGGAGATGCCGGGCACGCGGCGGTTGGCGGTGCTGGGCGACATGCTGGAATTGGGCGAGTTCGGGCCGGCGGAGCACCGCGGCCTGGCCGCCGACGTTGCGGGCGCAGCCGACCTGCTCTATGCGTGCGGCCCGCTGATGCGGCACCTGTTCGACGCGGTGCCAGCAGCGCAACGGGGCGTGCTGGCGGCCGATTCGGCGAGTCTTGCCCCCATCGTCGCCGATGCCGTCCGGCCCGGCGATGCCGTGTTGATCAAGGGTAGTCTCGGAAGCCGGATGCGCGTGATCGTCGGCGGTCTGGAAGCCCGTCTTTCGGAAGGCCCGCCGTAGGTGCTGTATAACCTTGCCCGCCCCTACGCGGACCAGTTCATCGTCGCGAACTTGTTTCGCTACATCACGTTCCGGTCGGGCGCGGCGTGCCTGACGGCGCTGTTCCTGAGCTTCGTGCTCGGGCCGATGGTGATCCGCTGGCTCCGCTCGGTGCAGCGGGGCGGGCAGCCGATCCGGGAAGACGGGCCGGCGCGGCATCTGATCGAGAAGAAGGGCACGCCGACGATGGGCGGGGTGCTGATCCTGCTGTCGCTGACGATCTCGACGCTGCTGTGGGCGGATCTGCGCAACGGGTTCGTCTGGGCAGTGCTGCTGCTGACGCTGGGCTACGGGGCGATCGGGTTCGTCGACGACTACCTGAAGCTGTCGCGGCGGAACACGAAGGGGGTTTCGGCGCGGGGCAAGATGATCGCGCAGCTCGTGATGGGGCTGGCGTGCGCGATCGCGATCTCGCTGATGATTCGCGGGCCGCTGGGGACCGGGCTGACGCTGCCGGTGTTCAAGGACGTGCTGATCCCGTTCGGCTACGCGTTCCCGCTGGTGGGGATGGTGGTGATGATCGGGGCGAGCAACGCGGTCAATCTGACGGACGGGCTGGATGGGCTGGCGATCGTGCCGACGATCATCGCGGCGGGCGTGTTCGCGCTGATCTCCTATCTGGTCGGCAACCGGGTGTTCGCCGACTACCTGCAGCTGCATCCGGTGCCGGGGGTGGGCGAGCTGGGGGTGTTCCTGGCGGGGCTGATCGGGGCCGGGCTGGGCTTCCTGTGGTTCAATGCGCCGCCGGCGGCGGTGTTCATGGGCGATACGGGGAGCCTCGCGCTGGGCGGCGCGCTCGGGGCGGTGGCGGTGGCGACCAAGCACGAGATCGTGCTGTCCATCGTGGGCGGCCTGTTCGTGCTGGAGACGGTGTCCGTCATCATCCAGGTGTTCTGGTACAAGCGGACGGGGCGGCGCGTGTTTCTGATGGCGCCGCTGCACCACCATTACGAGAAGAAGGGCTGGTCGGAACCGACCATCGTGATCCGGTTCTGGATCGTGTCGATGATCCTGGCGCTGGTCGGGCTGGCGACGTTGAAGATCCGATGAGCGGGGTGTTCGCCGGCGAGCGGTATGCGGTGGTGGGGCTCGGGCGCAACGGGCTGCCGGTGGCGCGCGCGCTGATCGCGATGGGGGCCGAGGTGGCCGCGTGGGACGACCGGCATGGGCCGGGCGACCTGCCGACGCTCCCGCCCCCGTTCGATCTCCGCGGGTTCGACGCGCTGGTGCTCAGTCCCGGCATTCCGCACCTGCTGCCGACGGCCCATCCCGCGGCGGTGGCGGCGCGGGAAGCGGGCGTGCCGATCCTGTCGGATGCGGACCTGCTCTATGTCGCGACGCGGCGCCGGGGGTCGGCGGCCCGGTTCGCCGGCATCACGGGAACCAACGGCAAGAGCACCACGACGGCGCTGCTGCACCACCTGTTGGTCTCGGCTGGGTGGGACGCGGCGGCGGGCGGCAACCTCGGCATCCCCGCCCTCACCCTGCCCGCCCTGGGCGATGCGGGCGTGTATGTGCTGGAGATGTCGTCCTACATGTTGGAGCGGCTGCAGCATCTGCGGTTCGATGTGGCCTGCCTGCTCAATCTGAGCCCCGACCATCTCGACCGGCACGGGACGATGGAGGGGTATGCGGCGGCCAAGCGGCACATCTTCGATCGGCAGGAGCGCGGCGACGCGGCGGTGCTCGGCATCGACGACGCGCTGACGGCGAGCCTGCCGGTCGCCGGGCTGCGCGTTTCGGGCGCGCGGCCGGCGGATGTTTGGTGCGGGGGCGGGCTGCTAAGGGATGCGGCGGGCGTGATCCTCGCGATGCGGGACGCCCCTGCGCTGCCCGGGCCGCACAACGCGCAGAATGCGGCGGCGGCGGCGGCGATGGCGGCGGCACTCGGGCTTGGGCGGGCGAAGATCGCTGCGGGGATCGCGAGCTTTCCCGGGCTGCCCCACCGGCAGCAACGCGTGGCGACCGTCGACGGGATCACTTGGATCAATGACAGCAAGGCCACCAATGCCGACGCGGCGGCGCGGGCGCTGGCCTGCTACGACCGGATCGTCTGGATTGCGGGCGGGCTCGCGAAAGCCGGCGGGATCGAGGATCTCGCGCCGTATTTTCCGCGGATCGCGCATGCGCTGCTGATCGGCCGCGACGGGCCGGCGCTGGCCGAAACGCTGGCCCGGGCCGGTGTGCCATTCACGCAGTGCGGCACGCTCGAGGCGGCCTGCGCCGAGGCTCGGGCGATCGCGCCGCGGTTGCACGCCGACGCCGTCCTGCTGTCGCCGGCCTGCGCCAGTTTCGACCAATTCGACGGCTTCGAGGCGCGGGGCGACCGGTTCGCCGCCCTGGCTTCGAGCCCGGTTCGGGAGCCCGCCTGATGCGTCTCGCCCACCCCGACGACTCCGTGCTGGGCCGCTGGTGGCTCACGGTCGACCGCTGGACGCTGTTCGCGATCGCGACGCTGATCGGGTTCGGCTACATCATGATGCTCGCCGCGTCGCCGGCGGTGGCCGAGCGGATCCATGTCGGGCGTGACGCCTTCATCGTCAAACAGGTGATCTTCCTGTGCCTGGCGAGCTTGATCGTGGTGTCGGTGTCGTTGCTGTCGCCGCGGCAGGTGCGGCGGCTGGCACTGGCCGGGTGCGGCATCGCCATCCTGCTGATGATCTGGACGCTCGGCCACGGTGTGGAGATCAAGGGCGCGCGGCGCTGGATCAACCTGCCGGGGATGACGCTGCAGCCAAGCGAGTTCATCAAGCCGTGCTTCGCGGTGGTCACGGCGTGGCTGCTGACGGAGCTGGAGTGGGGGCGGCGGACCTCGGGGATGCTGGCGTCCGGCGCGGTGTTCGCGGTGATCGCGCTGCTGCTGAAGTCACAGCCGGACATGGGCATGCTGGCCGTCGTCGGCGTGGTGTTCTTCGTGCAGCTGTTCATCGCCGGGCTGAACCTGGTGCTCGTCGGCGTGGGCGCCGGGGCGATCGGGGCGGCGGCGATGGCGGCCTATACGTTCTTTCCGCACGTCCGGAGCCGGGTCACGCGGTTCCTCGACCCGGCGGCGGGCGACAACTACCAGGTCTACACGGCGCTCGAGGCGTTCGGGAATGGCGGGCTGCTGGGGCGCGGGCCGGGCGAGGGCCGGGTCAAGGACGTGCTGCCGGACGCGCATGCGGACTTCGTGTTCGCGGTCATGGGCGAAGAGTTCGGCATGGTCGTGTGCCTGTTCGTGATCGGGGTATTCGCGCTGATCGTGCTGCGTGGGCTGATCAGGCTGATCGCCGAGCATGACCTGTTCGTCGTGCTGGCGGCGGCCGGGCTGGTGACGAGCTTCGGGCTGCAGAGCTTCATCAACATGGCGTCGTCGCTGCACCTGATTCCCACCAAGGGAATGACGCTGCCCTTTGTTTCTTACGGCGGGTCGTCGGTCCTGGCGATCGCGCTGGGGATCGGGATGCTGCTGGCGCTCACGCGGCAGCGGGGGCGCAACGAGCTGTGGGAGGGCGCGCGATGAGAGGCGAACCAGTGCGGCCGATCGTCATCGCCGCTGGCGGGACGGGCGGGCATTTCTTTCCGGCCGAGGCGCTGGCCAGCGAGTTGCTGCGGCGCGGGCACCGGGTCGCGCTGCTGACGGATAGCCGCAGCGGCGGCGAGCGGTCGGCGGTGTTCGCGGGGCGGGAGGCGTTCGTGCTGCCGGGGGCCGGTATCGCGGGGCGCGGCGCCCTGCGCGGGGCGGCGGCGCTGCTGGCGCTGGCGCGCGGCACCGCCGAGGCCCGGCGCGTCCTGGCGCGGCTGCAACCGGCGGTGCTGGTCGGGTTCGGCGGCTATCCGTCGGTGCCGCCGGTGGTGGCCGCCCGCCTGTTGCGGCGCAGGCCGCGCGTGATCCTGCACGAGCAGAACGCGGTGCTGGGCCGGGCGAACCGGCTGCTGGCGCGCTGGGCGGACGGGCTCGCGCTCGGGGTCGCCGACACGAGCGCCGTGCCGGAAGACAAGCCCACGGTGGTGACCGGCAACCCGGTGCGGCCGGAGATCGCGGCGCTGGCCGGCACGCCCTACGTGCCGCCCGAGCCGGGCGCCCCGCTGCGGGTGCTGGTGACCGGCGGCAGCCAGGGGGCGCGCATCTTCAGCACGGCGCTGCCGGCGGCGCTGGGCCGCTTGCCCGCAACACTGCGGCAACGGCTGCGGCTCTCCCAGCAGTGCCGGAAGGAGGATCTGGAGCGGGTGCGGGCCACGTATGCCGGGCTGGGGATCGAGGCGGAGCTGTCGCCGTTCTTCGGCGACATGGCGCAGCGCCTGATGTCGGCGGACTTCGTCATCGCCCGCGCGGGGGCCAGCACGGTGGCCGAGCTGGCGATCGTCGGGCGCCCTGCCCTGCTGGTGCCGTTCCCGCACGCGATCGACAACCACCAGCTCGCCAATGCGCGCGCGATCGACGCGCTGGTGATCGAGCAATCGGATTTCGAGCGCCGGCCGGACGTGCTGGCCGAAAAGCTGCGGCCGCGTCTGGAGTCGCCGGACTGGCTGATGATCGCGGCCGACGCGATCGCGCGGCATGCGATTCCGGACGCGGCTTCGCGTTTGGCGGACTTGGTCGAATCGGCGCTGGCGAGGGAAGTAACGGTATGAGGGCGCTTCCACTCGGCATCGGGACCATTCATTTCGTCGGCATCGGCGGCATCGGCATGTCGGGCATCGCCGAGGTGCTGCACACGCTGGGCTATGCGGTCCAGGGCAGCGACATCGCCGACAACTACAACGTCAAGCGGCTGCGCGAGGCCGGGATTCCGGTCGCGATCGGGCATGACGAGCGGAACGTGGCGAACGCGCAGGTCGTGGTGACGTCGACGGCGGTCAAGCGCGACAACCCGGAAGTGGTGGCCGCCCGGGCGCGGCTGGTGCCGGTGGTGCGGCGGGCGGAGATGCTGGCCGAGCTGATGCGGCTGAAATGGGCGATCGCGGTCGGCGGCACGCACGGCAAGACGACGACGACGAGCCTGGTGGCCTGCGTGCTCGAGGCGGCGGGGATCGACCCCACCGTGATCAACGGCGGCATCATCAACGCGTATGGCAGCAACACGCGGCTCGGCGAGGGCGACTGGATGGTCGTCGAAGCCGACGAGAGCGACGGGAGCTTCCTGCGGCTGCCGGCGGTGATCGCGGTGGTGACCAACATGGACCCGGAGCACTTGGACCACTGGGGCACGGCCGAGGCGATGGTGGCCGGCTACGACCAGTTCGTCGGCAACGTGCCGTTCTACGGGTTCGGCGTGCTGTGCATCGACCATCCGGGCGTGCAGTCGATGATCCCGCGCCTATCGGACCGGCGGATCATCACCTACGGGTTCTCGCCGCAGGCGGACGTGCGGGCCGAGCGGCTGCTGATGGACAAGATGGGCTCGACCTTCGAGGCGGTCGTGACGGACCGGAACCGGGGGCGCACGCGCAAGCTCGGGCCGTTCCGGCTGCCGATGCTGGGGCAGCACAACGTGCAGAACGCGCTGGCGGCGATCGCCATCGCGCTCGAGATGGATGTGGACGAGCACACGCTGAAGAGCGCGTTCGCCGGGTTCCGCGGGGTGAAGCGGCGGTTCACCAAGACCGGCGAGAGCGGCGGCGTGACGGTGATCGACGATTACGGGCATCACCCGGTGGAGATCGCGGCGGTGCTGAAGGCGGCGCGGCAGGCGGGGGCGCGGGACGTGATCGCGGTGGTGCAGCCGCACCGGTTCAGCCGGCTGCAATCGCTGTTTCCCGAGTTCTGCACCTGCATGAACGACGCGGGCACGGTGATCGTGGCCGATGTGTATGCCGCGGGCGAGGCGCCGCTGGCCGGGTTCAACCGCGATTCGCTGGTGGACGGGCTGCGGGCGCGGGGGCATCGCAGCGTGGTGCCGCTGCCGGGGCCGGAGCACCTGGCTGAGATGGTCAACTCGATCGCGCGGCCGGGCGATTTCGTCGTGTGCCTGGGCGCCGGCAACATCACCCAATGGGCGGCGACGCTGCCGGCGGAGCTCGCCCTGTTGCAGGGTCCCGCGGCGCGGCGGGCCGGATGAGCGGGTTCGGGAGCGCGCTGGCCGACCGGCTGCCGCCGCTGCGCGGCCGGGTGCAGGCGGACGCGGCGCTGGGGCCGCAGACCTGGTTCCGCGTGGGGGGGCCGGCCGAGGCGCTGGTGCGGCCGAGCAGTGCGGCCGACCTCTCCGCGTTCTTCGCCGCGTTGCCGCCCGATGTGCCGGTTCAGGTTCTCGGGGCGGCGAGCAACGTGATCGTGCGGGATGGCGGGTTGGCCGGGGTCGTGCTGCGGCTGGCGCGCGGGTTCAACGCGATCGAGGTGCAGGCGGACGGGATCGTGGCCGGGGCGGCGTGCCTGGACGCGGTGGTTGCCGAGCATGCGGCGGCGACGGGGCTGACCGGACTCGAGTTCCTCTCGGGCATCCCTGGCTCGATCGGCGGCGCGGTGGCGATGAATGCCGGGGCGTATGGCGGCGACATGGCGTCGTGCCTCGATTGGGTGGAGGTGGTCGCGCGCTCGGGCGAGTTGGTGCGGGTGCCGGCGTCGGGCCTCGCCTTCGCCTACCGCCACGCGTCTCTGCCGCCCGGCGGCGTCGTGGTGCGGGCCCGCCTGTGGGCGCGACCCGGCAGCCAAGCCGGCATTGCCGCCACCATGGCCGACATCCGGACCAGCCGGGAAGCGACGCAGCCGGTGCGGGCGCGGACCGGCGGCAGCACGTTCCGCAACCCGGCGGGGCAGAAGGCGTGGGAGCTGATCGACGCGGCCGGTTGCCGGGGGTTGCGCCGGGGCGGCGCGGCGGTGAGCGAGAAGCACTGCAATTTCCTGCTGAACCTCGGCGAGGCGACGGCGGCCGATCTCGAAGGGCTGGGCGAGGAGGTGCGGCAGCGCGTGCTGGCCGCGAGCGGGGTTTCGCTCGAGTGGGAGATCAAGCGGATGGGGCTGCCGCTGGCCGGACCCTCGCTTTCCGGGGGCGGGTCGGGTGCTTCTGGCGCCGACCCCCTCACCCCGCCCCACCTCCGGGCGGAGAGAGAGCTTTGCCAGGAGGTCGTGGCTTGAAGCGCGTTGCGGTCCTGTACGGCGGGATCTCGGCTGAGCGGGACGTGAGCCTCTCTTCCGGCAAGCAGGTGATTGCCGCGCTGCGAGCTGCGAACTTCGACGTCGTGCCGGTGCTGGTCGGGTCGGACCTGCGGGCCGTGCTGGCGGCGCTCGATCCGGCGCCGGATGTCGTGTTCAACGCGCTGCACGGGCGCTTCGGCGAGGATGGCACGATCCAGGGCGTGCTGGATTGGTTGGGCATTCCGTACACGCATTCCGGCGTAAGGGCTTCGGCGCTGGCGATGGACAAGCAGGCGGCCAAGACGGTGTTTGCCGGGGCCGGGCTGCCGGTTGCGGTGGGTGCGGTGGTGGGCGTGGACGCGCTGGAGGCGGACGATCCGCTGCCGCGGCCGTATGTGATCAAGCCGCTCAACGAGGGGTCGTCGGTCGGCGTCGAGATCCTGGGGGACGGGGACAACCGGCGGGCGGAGATCGCGCGGGGCTGGCGTTTCGGCCCTGCGGCGATGGTCGAGGAGTACATCCCGGGCCGTGAGATCACGGTGGGCGTCATGGGCGACCGGGCGCTGGCGGTGACCGAGATCCGCGCCGAAGCGGGCGCGTTCTACGATTACGAGAGCAAGTATGCGGCAGGCGGCTCGCGCCATCAGATTCCGGCGGCGATCCATCCCGACACCTATGCCCGCGCGCTCGACGTAGCCGTCGCGGCGCACCGGGCGCTGGGGTGCCGCGGGGCGAGCCGGGCGGATTTCCGGCTCGACGAAAGCGAGGCGTGGGGAGAGGACGGGCCCGGGCGGCTGGTGCTGCTCGAGGTCAACACGCAGCCCGGACTGACACCCACCAGCCTGCTGCCGGAGCAAGCGGCCTATCACGGGATCGGCTTCCCGGAGCTGTGCACCTGGATGGTGGAGAACGCCGCATGCCGCGCGTAGACTCGCGGCAGCGGTCGGAAGGGCGCACGCCGGCCAAGCCGCCGCCGGCGCTGCATGCGCGGCGGCCGTCGCGGATGGGGCTGTTCTGGCGGCGCCGCAACCGGATGGTGTGGCCCGCGCTCGGGATGGCGGTGCTGCTGGGGCTGGTGCTGGCCGGCGCCTCGGTGGTGCACAGCTTCCGGCCCGGCAACACGATCGCCACCCTGCCGGAACGGCTCGGGTTCGGCAGCGGGCTCGTCGTCAAGGACATCCGGATCGAGGGCCGGGACAAGACGCCCGAGAATTTCCTGCGTGCCGCGCTGGGGATCAACAAGGGCGACAAGCTGCTGGCCTTCTCGCTGGATGCCGCACGGGCGCGGATCGAGAAGCTCACCTGGGTGCAGCATGCGACCGTCGAGCGGCATCTGCCCGGCACGATCGTGGTGCGGCTGGAGGAGCGGCGGCCGTTCGCGGTCTGGCAGAACAACGGCAAGTTCCAGCTGATCGACCGGACCGGCGAGGTAGTCGTGGCGCAGGACCCGGCCAAGGACGCCGACGCGTTCAAGACGCTGCCGCTGGTCGTGGGCGCCGGGGCGCCGGAGGCCGCGGCCACGCTGCTCGACGACCTCGCCACGCTGCCGTCGCTGCGCTCGCGCGTGGTGGCCGCGGTGCGGGTGGGTGAGCGGCGGTGGAACCTGCACCTCAGCAACGGCGCGGACGTGCTGCTGCCGGAGGGGGCGGAAGGGCCGGCGATGACCAAGCTGATGGAGCTGCAGGCGAGCGAGGCGCTGCTCGACCGGCCGTTGCAGGTGGTCGACATGCGGCTGCCGGACCGGCTGGTGGTGCGGCCGACGGCGGCCGCGGCGGCACCGGCGGGGCAAGGGGGAAAGAAGCCGTCATGAACGACGTCCCGCGCCGCCGGCCGAGCAAGGTTCCGGAGCCCGACCTGCTGCAGACGCTCGCTTCCTCGAGCGCGCCGGAGAGCACCGAGCCGTTGCCGCGGGCGCGGGCCGCCCGGTCCGGCACGTTCGGCGTGCTGGACGTGGGCACGACCAAGGTCTGCTGCCTGATCGGGCGCACCGACCCGGACGGCACCATGCGGGTGATCGGCAGCGCGATGCGGGCGTCGCGCGGGGTGCGCGCGGGCGGCATCGTCGATCTTGACGCGGCGTCCCACTCGATCGCGGGCGTGGTGGGCGAGGCGGAGGACAAGGCGGGGCAGCGGATCGAGCACTACTGGGTCAACCTGTCGTGCGGCCAGCCGGAGAGCCGGCTCTACACGGTGGAGTGGCCGGTGGGCGGCCGCGCGGTGACGGAGCACGATTTGCGCCGGGTCGTGCAGGAGGGCGGACGGCGGGCGCTGCTGGCGGGGCGCGAGATCATCCACGTGGTGCCGCTGATGTTCGCGGTCGACGAGACGCAGGGGGTGCTGGACCCGCGGCGGATGCATTGCGACCAGCTCAAGGCGCGGCTGCACGTGATCGATGCGGCGGCGTCAGCGGTGCACAACCTGATGGCCACGATCGGGCGCTGCAAGCTGCAGCTGGAGGAGTTCGTGAGCTCGCCGCTCGCGTCCGGGCTCGCGACGCTCGTCGAGGACGAGCGCCAACTCGGCACCACGGTGATCGACATGGGCGGCGGCACGACGGGAATGGCGGTGTTCAGCGAGGGGCAGTTGCTGCACACGGCGCATCTGCGGATCGGCGGGCTGCACATCACGAAGGACATCGCGCAGGGGCTGTCGACGCCGCTGGCGCAGGCGGAGCGGCTGAAGACGCTGTACGGCAGCGCGCAGCCGAGCCCGGACGACGAGCGCGAGATGCTGCCGATCTCGCTGGTGGGGGAAGAGGAGCACGACGTGCACAAGATCCCCCGCAGCCGGGTGATCAGCATCATCGTGCCGCGCCTGGAGGAGACGTTCGAGATGGTCCGCGCGCAGCTCGACGCGGCCGGGGTCGCGCGGGAGGCGGGGCACCGCGTGGTGCTGACGGGCGGCGCGAGTCAGATGCCGGGGCTGCGCGACATGGCGACCCGGATGCTGGGCGGCCAGGTTCGGCTGGGTAAGCCGGCGCATCTGCGCGGCCTGCCGGATCTCGCGTCGGGCCCCGCGTTCGCGACCGCCTCCGGGCTGCTGGCCTGGGCGTCCGGCGCGGGCCGGCAGCTGGCGGACGTGAAGCTGGAAGAGGACGGGCCGCCGACGTTACTCGCCCGTATCGTTAAATATATCGGAGATCATCTGTGAGCCCCGACGCGACTCCGATTCACTGTGTCACATCTTTGCCATCCAAGCCCGTGAGGGAAAAAACCACATGACGCTGCACATCATCGTCCCGAAACAAAGCCACACCGACTTCACGCCCCGCATCACGGTGGTCGGCGTCGGCGGCGGCGGCACCAATGCCGTCGACAACATGATCGCGCTGAACCTGCAGGGCGTCGATTTCGTCGTCGCCAACACGGACGCGCAGCAGCTGCAGCATAGCCGGGCGGACCGTCGCGTTCAGCTGGGCCCGCATCTGACGCAGGGTCTGGGCGCCGGGGCCAAGCCGGAGATCGGCCGCGCCGCCGCCGAGGAAGCCGCCGACGAGCTGATGCACTGCCTGGACGGCACGCACATGGTGTTCATCACCGCCGGGATGGGCGGCGGCACCGGTACCGGGGCGGCGCCGGTGATCGCGCGCATGGCCCGCGAGCGCGGCATCCTGACGGTGGGCGTGGTGACGAAGCCGTTCACGTTCGAGGGCGGGCGGCGGACCAAGTCGGCCGAGGCCGGCATCACCGAGCTGCAGCAGTACGTCGACACGCTGATCGTGATCCCGAACCAGAACCTGTTTCGGCTTGCGAACGAGCGGACCGGCTGGAAAGAAGCGTTCAAGATGGCCGACAACGTGCTCTACATGGGCGTGCGCGGCGTGACGGACCTGATGATGGCGCCCGGGCTGGTGAACCTGGACTTTGCCGACATCCGAACCGTCATGGCCGAGATGGGCAAGGCGATGATGGGGACCGGCGAGGCCGAGGGCGAGAACCGCGCGACTCGGGCTGCCGAGGCCGCGATCAGCAACCCGCTGCTGGAAGACACCTCGATGGCGGGGGCTCGCGGCCTGCTGATCAACATCACCGGCGGCGAGGACATGACCTTGTTCGAGGTCGACCAGGCCGCCAACCGGGTGCGGCAGGAAGTGGCCGACGATGCCAACATCATCTTTGGTTCGGCGGTGGACGAGTCGCTGGCGGGCAAGGTGCGGGTCTCGGTCGTGGCGACCGGGATCGACATGGGCGTCAATGCCGAGGCGAAGCGGCCGCAACTGGTCGCGGTCGGCAATGGCGGCATGATCCAGGCGGTCTCGAGCGGGTTCGTGCCGCAGATGGGTGGCGGGCAAGCGGCCGCGCCGCCGCCGCCGGCCGAGACCCGGTTCACGCCGACGCCGATGCTGGTGCCGCGCCCGACGGCGCCCGAGCCCGCCCCGGCTCACGAGCCGATGGCGCAGGAAGCCCCGGCACCGGGTCGGGCGGAGTCGTTCAGGGCGACGCCCCACCCCGCGCCGACGGTGCGGCCCGTTGCGCCGGCCGAGGCTTATGCCGCGCCGGCGGCGTCGCCGCCTTCGTACCGGCCAAGCCTGTTCGAGAAGATGACCCGGTCGATGCGCCGGCCAGCCGAGCCGGAGCCGACGGAGCCGCAACGGGCCGAGCCGAGCTTCTCGCCGGACGCCGCGCCGGCCGCGCCCGCGTCGCACTACAACGGCAGCGACGAAGCCCTGGACATTCCGGCATTTCTGCGTCGCCAGAGCTCCGGCAGGGACTGAGCCTAAACAAGGGCTTAAAGCGAAATACTCAGAAACATTGTTTGTTTATCGCACCTCGATCTTCTCCGCTAAGAAGATCGAGGTGCTCTGGTTTTGAGAGCACGGTGCGGTGCGCCAATAGTGGCGCGGAGAGTTCGATGGACGGCTATTTCCCCCGGGCAGCGGGCCTCGAGACGGTGTCGTCGCCGCTTTTGCGGGAACGGACGATCGGCAACGCGATTTGCTGCACCGGCGCCGGGCTGCATAGCGGGCGGCCCGTCAACGTCACGCTGCTGCCGGCCGGAGAGGGTTCCGGCATCGTGTTCCGTCGAGTGGACCTCGGCGCCGACATCCCGGCCCGGTTCGACGCGGTGAGCGACACGCGGCTCTGCACGGTGCTGGCGGCGGCAGACCGGCCCGAGGCGACGGTCGGCACGGTCGAGCACCTGATGGCGGCGCTGTCGGCGAGCGGGATCTGCAACATCGTGGTCGAGGTGGACGGGCCGGAACTGCCGATCCTGGACGGGTCGGCCGAGCCTTGGCTCTTCCTGCTGGACTGCGCCGGGTCCGTCGAGCAAGACGCGCCGGTGGTTGGCATCGAGGTGCTGCGTACGGTGCGGGTCGGCGAGGGCTCCGCGTTCGCCGAGTTGCGGCCCGGCGCGTCGGACTGCCTGGACCTCAACATCTCCATCGATTTCGCGGCGGCTGCGATCGGCCGGCAGACGCTGTCGCTGAGCCTGCGCGGCGACGCCTTCCGGGAGGTGGCGCGAGCGCGGACGTTCACCCAGGCGCACGAGATCGCGGGCTTGCGCGCCGCCGGGCTGGCGCTGGGCGGAACGCTCGAGAATGCGGTGGTGGTCGAAGGCGGCGCGGTGCTGAACCCGACCGGGCTGCGCATGCCGGACGAGTTCGTGCGTCACAAGCTGCTGGACGCGGTGGGGGACCTGGCGCTGGCCGGGCCGATCCGCGGCCGGTTCGTCGGCCACCGTTCTGGCCACGCGCTGAACAACCTGGTGCTCCGTGCGCTGTTCGCCGACCCGCTCAACTGGCAGGCGGTGCGGGCCGACGGCGCGGGCTGGCTGCAGAACGCCGCCTGAGGCTTTCGGCGCACGAAATCGTTGGGTTCCGCCGCTCTTTGCTATAAGCCGCGCGTCATGAGACACACCACCCGCTTCGCCGCAATCGCCGCCACGCTGTTTCTGCTGCAGGGGTGCGAGACGCTGGGTTCGATCCTGCCGTGGAATGGCAAGGCGGACGAGCTCGAGACGAAGGTCGACCTCTCGAAGGTGCCGCCCGAGCAGCTCTACAACAACGGCATCGATGCGCTGAACGGGAAGCGCTACGCGACGGCGGTGAGCCAGTTCGACGCGATCGAGCAGAACTACCCCTACTCGTCCTGGGCGGTGAACGCGCAGCTGATGCATGGCTACGCCGAGTATCTGCAGAACCACTATGCGGAGGCCAACGGCGCGCTCGACCGCTTCATCGCGCTGCATCCCGGCAACCAGAACATCGCCTATGCCTACTACCTGCGCGCGCTGTCGTATTACGAGCAGATCTCCGACATCCAGCGCGACCAGAAGGGCACGGTGTTGGCGATGAATGCGCTGCAGGACGTGGTCAACCGGTTTCCCGACACGCCCTATGCGCGGGACGCGCGCCTCAAGATCGACCTCTGCCGGGACCATCTCGCCGGCAAGGAGATGGAAATTGGGCGCTGGTACGAGAAGCAGAAGAACTATGCCGCCGCGATCGGCCGTTTCCAGCGCGTGATCGACGACTACCAGACCACGAACCACGTGCCGGAAGCGCTGCACCGGCTGACGGAGATCTACCTGATGCTCGGCATGACCGACCAGGCCCGCAAGACGGCCGCGGTGCTCGGGCACAACTACCCGGGCAGCCCCTGGTATGAGAGCAGCTACAACGACCTCGTCGAGCAGGGCATGGCGCCCCCCGAGCCCCGCACGGCCCAGGGCGGCGGTTTCTTCTCGCGCACGCTGGGCAGCATCTTTTAGCTCCCCTCCGGCATGATCACCGCTCTCTCGATCCGCGACGTGGTGCTGATCGAGCGGCTGGACCTCGGGTTCGGCACGGGGCTGACTGTGCTGACCGGCGAGACCGGAGCCGGCAAGTCCATCCTGCTCGACAGCCTGGGCCTGGCGCTCGGGGCGCGGGCGGAACAGGGGCTGGTGCGGGTGGGGGCCGAGCAGGCGAGCGTGACGGCCTCGTTCTCGCTGCCGCCGGGTCACCCGGCGCTGGAGCTGCTGAGCGAGCAGGGTATTGCGATCGACGAGGACGAGCTGGTGGTCCGCCGCGTGGTCGGGCGGGACGGGCGGTCGCGGGCGACGGTCAACGACCAGCCGGTCAGCGTCGCGCTGCTGCGCCGGGCCGGCAGCCTGCTGGT
Source organism: Acetobacteraceae bacterium (assembly GCA_032249615.1). Lineage (GTDB taxonomy): Bacteria > Pseudomonadota > Alphaproteobacteria > Acetobacterales > Acetobacteraceae > JAVVHH01. The sequence continues at coordinate 6,924 of JAVVHH010000016.1, read as the reverse complement.
GGAAATCCAGGGCCAGGGCGATCAGATGGGGCTTGCCGACCCGGCGGTGCACACCGTGCTGCTGGACGCGTTCGGCGTCGCGCCGCGGCTGCAGGCGGCGACCCGGATCGCGTGGGCCGCGTGGCGGGACGGCGCCGCCGCGCTGGAAACCGCGCGGGCGACGCTGGCCGACGTGCAGCGCGAGGAAGACTGGTTGCGCCATGCGGTCGCCGAGTTGGCCGAGTTGGCGCCGGCGGAAGGGGAAGAAGAAAGCCTGGCCGCCGAACGGCTGCGACTGCAGCAGCACGAGCGGCGCGGCGAAGCGATCGGGCAGGCGCTGACGGAGATCGCGCCCCGCGACCGCCGCAGCCCGGGACCGGCCGCCACGCTCCGCGCCGCCTCGCGGGCGCTGCAGAAGCTGGGCGACGACCCGGCCGCCCGCGCCGCGCTGACGGCGCTCGACCGCGCGGAGGAGGCGCTGGCGGAGGCGGAGACGCTGCTCAGCCGGCTGGCGACGGAGGCCGACGCAGACCCGCGCCAGCTGGAACAGGCGGAGGAGCGGCTGTTCGCGCTGCGTGGGGCGGCCCGCAAGCATGGGGTGCCCGTCGCCGACCTGCCCGAATTGCTGGCGGGCCTGCAGCAACGCCTCGCCGCGCTCGACACCGGGACGGCCGAGATCGCCACGCTCGCGGCGCGGGTGGGGGCGGCACGGAGCAGCTACCTGCAGGCGGCGGCCGGCCTATCTGCGGCGCGTCAGACGGCCGCCGGGTTGCTGCAGGAGGCGGTGACGGCGGAACTGCCGCCGCTGCGGCTCGACAAGGCGCGCTTCGTGGTCGAACTGCGCCCGCTCGAGGAGTCGCGGTTCGGCCCTGGCGGGGTGGAGCGGGCGGCTTTCCTGATCGCGACCAACCCGGGCCAGACCCCGGGAGCGCTCGACCGGATCGCGTCAGGCGGCGAGTTGTCGCGGCTGATGCTGGCGTTGAAAGTCGTGCTGGTGGGCGGTGGATCGGTGCCGACGCTGGTGTTCGACGAAGTGGATAGCGGCGTGGGCGGGGCGACCGCGGCGGCGGTGGGCGAGCGGCTGGCGCGCGTGGCCGACCGGGTGCAGGTGCTGGTCGTCACGCATAGCCCGCAAGTCGCCGCCCGCGGGCTGGCGCATCTGCGGGTTGCGAAGGACACCGTGCGTGGGCGCGCCTCGACGACGGTCACGGCACTCGAGCCGGCCGACCGGCGGGAGGAGTTGGCCCGGATGCTGGCGGGCGAGAACGTTACCGACGCGGCGCGGGCGGCGGCCGACAGCCTGCTGGCATGATCGTCCATGTGATCGGGGCGAGCGGCCGGTCCGGCGCCGCGCTGTGCCGGTCGCTACAGGCGGACGGGATCGGGTTCGTGCCGGTGGTTCGCAATGCGGCACGTTGGGCGGAGACCGGGCTGGGCGGGATGCCCCGTTTAGCCGACCTCGCCGGCGATGCGCTCGGCCCGGCGCTCGCGGATGCGACGCATATCGTCAGCTGCGCCCATGCGCGACACCTGCCGGCGATCCTCGCGGCGGCGCCGCCGGAGGCCGCGATCGTGGCGCTCGGCAGCACCCGCAAGTTCACCCGCTGGCCGGACGAGCACGGCGGGGGCGTGCTGGCCGGCGAGCGAGCTTTGCTCGGCTCGGCGCGGCCGGGGGTCATCCTGCACCCGACCATGATTTACGGCGCGGCGGGCGAGGACAACGTGCAGCGCCTGGCCAAGCTACTGCGGCGTCTGCCGGCCGTGCCGCTGCCGGGTGGCGGGCGGGCGCTCGTGCAGCCGATCCACCAATCGGACGTGACCCGCTCGCTGCGCGCGGCGCTTGGCGTGACGTGGGACGGGCCACACGCAGTCGTGATCGCGGGGCCGACGCCCCTGCCCTACGCGGATTTCGTGCGCGCGGTGGCGGCGGCGGCCGGGCTGCGGCGGCCCCGAATCCTGCCGGTGCCGGCGGCGCTGCTGCTCGCTCTGTCGCCCCTTACGCGTCTGCCGCTGCTGCCCCGCGTGCGGGCGGCGGAGATCCGGCGCCTGCTGGAAGACAAAGCCTTCGACATCGGGGCGATGCGCTCTAGGATCGGCGTCGACCCCATCGACGCGGGCCTTGCCCAAACCTTTGGAAAGATTGAATGCCTGTCCTGAACCGAATCGCCGACTTCCACCCCGACATGACGGCCTGGCGCCGCGACCTGCATGCACATCCGGAGATCGGTCTCAAGGAGCACCGGACCGCGGCGACGGTGGCGAGCCTGTTGCGCGAGTTCGGGATCGACGAGGTGCACACCGGCATCGCGCAGACCGGCGTGGTCGGCGTGATCCGTGGCAGCGAGCCCGGCGATGCGATCGGGCTGCGGGCCGACATGGACGCGCTGCCGATCGTCGAGGCCAGTGGCCAGCCCCATGCGAGCCAGGTGCCCGGCGTGATGCACGCCTGCGGGCATGACGGGCACACCACCATGCTGCTCGGCGCGGCGCGCTACCTGGCGGAGACGCGCAACTTCGCCGGCACCGCCTACGTGATCTTCCAGCCGGCCGAGGAAAACGCCGGTGGCGGCGAGATGATGGTGCAGGAAGGGCTGTTCGAGCGGTTTCCGATGCGCCAGGTGTTCGGCATGCACAACTGGCCGGGCGTGCCCGCCGGGACGTTCCGGTGGCGCGACGGGCCGGCCATGGCAGCGGTCGCGACCATCGAGATCGACATCACCGGCAAGGGGGCGCACGGCGCGCAGCCGCACCTCAGCACCGACCCGATCGTGATCGCGGCGGCCATCGTGCAGGCGCTGCAGAGCGTGGTGGCGCGCAACGTGAGCCCAGTGAAGGGCGGCGTGGTCACCATCGGCAGCATCCATGGCGGCAACGCCCACAACGTGATCCCCGAGACGGTCTCCATGCTCGGCACCGCCCGCTGGTTCGACCCGGCGGTGGCCGACACGATCGAGCAGAGCGTCGTCCGGCTGGCGACCGGGATCGCCGAAAGCTTCGGTGCCACCGCGGTGACCCGGTTCGAGCGGATCTATCCGGCCACCGTCAACGACCCTGAAGCGATGGCGATGGCGCGGTCCGCGGCAGCCTCCGTGGTGGGCGCGTCGCGGGTCGAGGAGATGGAGGCGCCGACCATGGGCGGCGAGGATTTCAGCTTCATGCTGAACGCCAAGCAGGGCGCCTACATCATGCTGGGCACCGGGCGCGGCCCCGACGACCCCGGCCTGCATCACCCGCGGTACGACTTCAACGACGACATGCTGCCAACCGGCGCGAGCTTCTGGGCGACGCTGGTGGAGCAGCAGCTCCCCCGCGCCTAGGTATTTGTTTCGACAAGCACTACTCCCGAGCCAATTGGCTCGGGAAGTGCTCTAGCGGGCGAGTAGCGCCTGCACGCCGTCCATGGTGATCTGGGCGGCGAGCGCGGCGAGCAGCACGCCGAGGACCCGGCCGATGACGTGGGTGCCGGTCTCGCCGAGCAGGCGGGCGATGCGGGTTGCGGCCAGCAAGGCGGCAAGGGTCAGCGTCAACGTGACCGCCAGCGCCAGCTCGACGCCGGCCACCGCCGCCCAATTGGTGCCGGCCCGGCTGCGGAGCACGACCATGGTCGTCATCGCGCCGGGGCCGGCCAGCAGCGGGATCGCCAGAGGGAACACGGCGATGTCGTCGTTGGTGCGCGTGGCCGCCTCCTGCTCGGCCGGGGTGGCGCGCAAGGCGCCGCGCGCGGTCACCATGTCGGCGGCGGTCAGGAAGAGCAGGATGCCGCCGGCGACCTGCATGGCGGGAATGCCGATCCCGAGCAGCCGGAGCAGGCCCTCCCCCGCCAGGCCAAACAGGGCCAGGACGGCGAAGGCGATGGCGCAGGCGCGGCGGGCTTGGCTCGCTCGCTCGGCCGGGCTGTCCTGCGGCGTCATGGCGGCGAACAGCGCCGCGGTGCCGGCTGGATCAACGATCACGATCAGGGCCACGAGCGCGTAGAGGAAATTGTCCAAGGGCGGCCCCGATTTACGGGTGCGGGCCGGGCCAGAGCGGGGCCGCGACGGCGATGGAGTCGGGGGCGACGATCGGCCGCTTGCCGCCCTGATCCTGCTGCAGCCCGGAGGACGCGAGCACGTTCTGCCCGCTCGCGTCGAAGCGGATGCCGTTCCACAGCATCAGCGTTTGGTCGCCGGGAGTATCGGTCGCCATGAGCGCGATGCGCAGGTCGGCCGGCTTGGTCGACCCGGCCCGGTCGATGACGTTGGCCAGCAGGAGGATGCCGGTGATCTCGCGGGCCGTGCCGGCGTCGAGCGAGTGGCCGGTGCGGGCCTTGAAGGCGGAGTCGACGACGGAAACGCCGGGCCGGGCGGGCAGCGGGTCGAGCGTGAAGGCGAGCGCATGGAATACGCCGTCGGCTGCCGGACCGGGAGCGTCGGGGGCGAGGCGCACCAGCGGCGCCAGGCCGGCCGCCGCCAGCGGCGCGTCCAGCGCGGCGTCGGTCCGCTCGGAGAGGATCGCATCGGGCGAGGCGGTGCGCAGCGCGTCGATGATTGAGGGCGGCACCGCCCTGCCCTCGGGGATCGGCGCGTCGACGAGCCGGACGTCTTCGGCTTCCGCCGCGCGGCGCACGGGTTCGCTGTCCGCGCGGCCAGCCGGGGTCGCGTCGAACAGGAGCGCGACCGTTTTCAAATCGCGGCCGTGGGCGGTCGCGATGGCGGCGATCTGGCGCAAGAGGTCGCGGGCCTCGAGCTCGGGCGTCCGCGCGATGCGGAAGAACCAGGTGAGTCCGTCAGGATTGGGCAGGGCGCCGTCGAGCGAGAGGAAGGGCAGCCCACGTGCCTCGGCGACCCGGCTGATGGCGGCCGTGTTCGCCTCCGAGGAGCCGCCGGCCAGCGCGACGGCGCCAGCGGCGAGGAGTTGCTCGGCGGCAGCGGCGGCGTGGGCCGGGTCGCCCCCGTCGTCGGCGTAGACGACGGAGAGCTTGGCGCCGCCTAGACGCGGCAGGCCGCCCCCGCTGCCCATCAGCACGGGGATCGGGTCATGCGTTGCGTTGACGATGTCGACGGCGACGGCGACGGCCTGGCGGGCGGCGGCGCCCGGGCCCGTGCTGGGGTAGAGAACGCCGATCACCGGGTCGGGCGCGCGGGCGACGACCGGGTCGGCCGCCCGGCCAGGGCTCGCGGCGAGGGCGAGAGCGCATATGGACGCCGCGATTAGCTTCACCCACACCTCGCTTTCGAGGAGGCACTGGGGCGAACGACGGGGATCGAACCCGCGACAACCGGTACCACAAACCGGCGCTCTACCAACTGAGCTACGTCCGCCACAGCGAAGCCGCGGTTTAGAACCGCTAGGAGGCTCGCGTCAATCGGTTCGCCTGGCGGGTGCGCTCGAAGGCGCGCTCGAGCCGGCCGAGCGCCTCTTCCAGCACGGCCTCGCGCTTGCAGAAGGCGAAGCGGGCGTAGTGCGTGGGCGGGTCGCTCTCATAGAAGGCGGACACCGGGATGGCCGTGACCCCCGCCTGTTCGGTGATGTGGCGGCAGAACGCGACGTCGTCGCCGACGAATCCGAGTTCCTTGAAATCGGCGGTCACGAAATAGCTGCCGCGGCAGTCGAGCACGCCGAAGCCGAGCCGCGCCAACCCGTCGGAGAGCAGATCCCGCTTGGCCGCGAGCCCGGCGGCCAGCCCGTCGAAATAGGCCTGGTCCTTCGCGAGCCCGACGGCGACGGCCCGCTGCAGGTTCGGCGGCGTCGTGAAGGTGAGGTTCTGGTGCGCCTTGGCCACCACGCCGGCGAGCGCGGCCGGGGCGGAGACGTAGCCGATCTTCCAGCCGGTGAGGCTGAACGTCTTGCCGGCGCTGCCAACCCGCATGCAGCGCTCGCGGAGCCCGGGGAGCGTCATCAGCGGGATGTGCCGCCAGCCGTCGAAGGTGAGGTGCTCGTAGACCTCGTCGCAGACCGCGTAGGCGTCGTGTTTCTGCAACAGGTCGGCGATGAAGGCGAGTTCGGCGGCGGTGAACACCTTGCCGCACGGGTTCATCGGCGTGTTGAGCAGGATCGCCTTGGTGCGCGGCCCGAAGGCGGCGGCGAGTTCGTGGCGCGGCATCTCCCATTTCGGCGGTGTCAGGCGGACGAGCTTCGGGACCGCGCCGAGCAGGCGGATGATCGGCAGGTAGATGTCGTAGAGCGGCTCGAACAGCACGACCTCGTCGCCGGGGTTCAGCACGGCCATGAGACAGGCCGTGATGGCCTCGGTGGCGCCGGAGGTGACGACGACTTCGGTGGCGGGGTCGATGGCCAGGCCGTAGAAGCGGGCGTTCGCGGCGGCCACGGATTGGCGCAGCTCGGGCACGCCGGTCATGGGCGGGTATTGGTTGCGGCCGTCCAACAGCGCGTCGGCGGCGGCACGCAGGATGTCTTCCGGCCCGTCCGTGTCGGGGAAGCCCTGGCCGAGGTTGATCGCGCGGTGCTCGGTGGCCAGCGCCGACATGACCGTGAAGACGGTCGTGCCCAGACCGGACAGCAGATCATTCGTGGGCTTCAACGGGCGTCACTCCAGGCGGACGGGCGTTATGCCCCGGCGGCTCCCGAGCGGCAACTGCACAGGAACGCGGCAGACCGACCTGCCCCCAGGCTGGGCAGCCGCCTCGCCCGATGCTCACGAGCCCGGCAGAACGGGGTCGCGCGCCCTGCGCCGCGCTGCATTGCCGTGTGGCACGCTGCGTGCAAACCTCCGCCACCGTCCTCTCTGTGAGGCGGAGAACGCAGCAATGGGGGGACGCCGGGCCGTTGACGCCCGGCGAGGATGAATGAAGAAAATCGAGGCGGTCATCAAACCCTTCAAGCTCGACGAGGTGAAGGAAGCGCTGCACGAGGTCGGGTTGCAGGGCATCACGGTCGTGGAGGCGAAAGGGTTCGGCCGCCAGAAAGGACATACGGAACTGTATCGCGGTGCCGAGTACGTGGTGG
>JAVVHH010000015.1:0-38925 GCA_032249615.1 Acetobacteraceae bacterium | reverse complement strand
GAAGGCCTTCCAGGGCCAGCAGACCGCACAGCAGGCGCTCGACAACGCCGTGACCCGCGGCAACAAGGTGCTGCGCGAGTTCGAGAAGGCGAACAAAGCCTAGCTCCCTCCGTGGACCGCCGCACGATCTTTCCCGGCCAGTTGCTGCCGCTGCTGCTGGTGGCGCCGCAACTGGCCCTCACGGCGGTGTTCTTCCTCTGGCCGGCCGGGCAGGCGATCTGGTTCAGCACGCAGCGGCAGGACGCGTTCGGCCTGCGCGCCGTGTTCGTCGGGATCGACAACTTCACCGACCTGTTCGCCGACAGCCTGTATGTCCAGAGCATGGGGCGGACGCTGTTTTTCTGCATCGCCGTGGCGGCGCTCTCGATGGGGGTCGCGCTGTTCCTGGCGGTATTTGCCGACCGCGAGATCAGGGGGCGGGCGATCTACCGCACCCTCCTGATCTGGCCGTATGCGGTGGCGCCCGCGGTCGCGGCAGTGCTTTGGATCCTGCTGCTGCACCCGCAGATCGGGCTGCTCGGCCGCCTGCTGATCCGCGCCGGGCTGCGTTGGGATTACAAGCTCGACGACACGCAAGCCATGCTGATGGTCGTGCTGGCGAGCGCGTGGAAGCAGGTGAGCTACAATTTCATCTTCTTTCTCGCCGGGCTGCAGTCGATCCCGCGCGCCATCGTGGAAGCCGCGCGGATCGATGGGGCGCGGTCATGGCGGCGGTTCCGCACCATCACGGTGCCGCTCCTGGCGCCGACCATCTTCTTCCTTCTAGTGGTCAATCTGGTCTATGCCGCGTTCGACACGTTCTCGACCATCCTGGCACTGACCGGTGGTGGGCCGGGGAAGGCGACGGAGACGCTGATCGTGAAGGTTTATCGCGACGGCGTCGTCAACCTCGATTTGGGGTCATCGTCGGCGCAATCGGTCATCCTGATGGGGGCCGTCATCTTGCTGACGGCCGTGCAGTTCCGCTTCATGGGCCGCCAGCGTGCGGACTGATTGGGCGGCGCACGCCGTGCTCGTGCTGGGAGCCGTCTTGTTCGCCCTGCCGGTATGGTTGCTGCTTGCGGCCTCAACCCAACCCTCCGACGTGATCGCGCGCGGTGGCGTCTCGCTGCTGCCGGACCCGGCCGGGCTCGGTATCTACGGCCAAATCTGGCGGGAGGGTGCCTCCGGCTCGAGCCCGGTCGCCCACATGCTGCTGGTGTCGTTCGGCATGGCGATGGCGATCGCGGTGGGCAAGATCACCATTTCGGTGCTCTCGGCCTATGCGGTCGCGTTCTTCCGCTTTCCGTTCCGGAAACTCGCGTTCTGGACGATCTTTATCACGCTGATGCTGCCGGTCGAGGTGAGGATCATCCCAACCTATTCGGTGATGGCCGGGCTCGGGCTGATCAACACGTTCACCGGCCTCACCATGCCGCTGATCGCGTCGGCCACGGCGACCTTGCTGTTCCGCCAGGTGTTCCTGGCGATCCCGGACGAGTTGGTCGAAGCAGCGCGGATGGATGGAGCCGGGCCGTGGCGGTTCCTGCGCGACATCCTTCTGCCGGTCTCGGCGGCCAACGTGGCGGCGCTGTTCGTGATCCTGTTCGTCTATGGATGGAACCAGTATCTCTGGCCGCTGCTGGTGGCGACCGACCCTCGTCTCGACACGGTGGTGATCGGGATCGTCAAGATGATCGGCACGGAGGCGGCGGTGGAGTGGCAAAAAGTCATGGCGACGGCTGTGCTGGCGTTGGTGCCGCCGGTGGTGGTCGTGGTGCTGATGCAGCGCTGGTTCGTCAAAGGGCTGGCCGAGGCGGACAAGTAATGGCGACGCTGCGCCTGGATGGCCTACGCAAGCGGTTCGGCGATGCCGACATTCTGCGCGGCATCGACCTTACGCTCGCGGACGGCGAAATGCTGGTCATCGTGGGCGCCAGCGGCTGCGGCAAGAGCACGCTGTTGCGGCTGGTCGCTGGCCTGGAGACGGCGACGGGCGGCCGCATCCTCATCGACGACCGGGACGTCACCACCCTCGATCCCTCCCAGCGGGACATTGCGATGGTGTTCCAAAACTACGCGCTGTATCCGCACATGACGGTGTTCGACAACATGGCGTACGGGCTGCGGATCCGTGGCACGGCCAAGGCGCGGATCGCCGAACTGGTGCAAGAGGCGGCCGGGCTGCTGGGGATCGAGGCCTTGCTGAAGCGCCGGCCAAGGCAGCTTTCCGGAGGCCAGCGGCAGCGCGTGGCGATGGGCCGGGCCATCGTGCGGCAGCCCAAGCTGTTCCTGTTCGACGAGCCGCTGTCCAACCTCGACGCGAAATTGCGGGTGCAGATGCGGGCCGAGATTCGCCGTCTGCAGCGCCGCCTCGGCGTGACCAGTCTGTATGTCACCCACGACCAGGTCGAAGCGATGACCCTGGGCGACCGTCTGCTGGTTCTGCATGGCGGCCGGCCGGTTCAGCTCGCGACGCCGATGGAGATTTGGGCGCGGCCCGCCGACACCTACGTCGCCGGGTTCATCGGGGCGCCCGCGATGAATTTCCTGCCGGCCGAAATCATCGACCGGGGTAGGGCGCTCCGCCTCACGTCGGGTGCGACTTACGCGGCGCCCGCAATCCTGGCGGGGACGACTGCGACCCTCGGGATACGCCCCGAGCATGTGAGCCTCGCGGCGGATGGCATCCGGCTCAGCGTCGAACTGGTGGAGCCGCTCGGCTCCGAGACGCTGATCCATGGCCGCATGGAGGATGGCTCGCCGCTGCTGGCGAAGGTGAGCGGCGCGGCTCCTGTCGGAGACAGCGTGAGCGTGGCGCTGGACCCGGCCGAACTGCACGTGTTCGACCGGGAAACGGGACGCCGCCTCGAGCACCTCCCGAGCCAGTTGGCTCGGGAGTAGTGCTCTATCTCGTCGCTCTAGGCTGCTAGGGCCGCCGGCTCTTCGACGGGCAGACGCGTGCGGATCAGCTTCTCGATGCCGCGCAGGTGCGACCGCTCGCTGCTGTCACAGAAGCTGATCGCGACGCCGGAATGCCCGGCACGCGCGGTGCGGCCGATCCGGTGCACATAGGCCTCCGGCACGTTCGGCAGGTCGAAGTTGACGACATGTGTCACACCATCGACGTCGATGCCGCGGGCGGCGATGTCAGTCGCCACCAGCACCTTGACCCGGCCGTCGCGGAAGGCTGCCAGAGCCCGCTCGCGCTGCGGCTGGCTCTTGTTGCCGTGGATCGCCGCCGCGGACTGACCGACCGCCTCGAGATGCTGCGTCACCTTGTCGGCACCGTGCTTCGTGCGGGTGAACACCAGCGTCCGCTCCATGCTGGTATTCCGCAGGATCTGAGCCAGCATTTGCCGCTTACGGGCGGCCTCGACGAAGATGACCTTCTGCTCGACGCGCTCGGCCGTCGTCGCCACCGGCGTGACGGCGACGTGGATCGGATCGCGCAGCATCGCGCGGGCGAGCGAGTCGATCTCCTTCGGCATGGTTGCCGAGAAGAACAAGGTCTGCCGCTTGTTGGAGATGTGGCTGACGATCTTGCGGATCGGCACGATGAAGCCGAGATCAAGCATGTGGTCGGCTTCGTCCAGCACCAGGATTTCGGTGCCGGAGACGGTCACCGCGCCGTCTTGCATGTGGTCCAGCAGCCGGCCGGGCGTGGCGACCAGGATGTCGACCCCGTTGGCGACGGCGCGGGATTGCCGCAGTTTGGGCACGCCGCCGAACATCAGCGTCGTGCGAAGACTCGTGTGGCGGGAGTAGGCGCGGAAATTATCGGCAATCTGGCTCGCCAACTCGCGGGTGGGCGACAGGACCAGCACGCGGCAGCCCTTGCGTAGCGGCGGCTGCTTGGCCTCGAGCAGGCGCTGGATGATCGGCAGCGCGAAGGCTGCGGTCTTACCGGTTCCCGTCTGGGCGATGCCCTGGAGGTCTTTCCCCTGCAGGACGTAGGGGATGGCCTGCTCCTGAATCGGGGTCGGCTGCAGGTAGCCTTCTGTTTCGAGGGCTTTCAGAATCGGCGCAATGAGGCCGAGTTCGGCGAAGGTAGTCATTCGATTGGTCTCTTTCGCAAGCTGCCGAATCTAGGGATGCTGGCAGCGCTTACCGTCAACGGGACCGGATACCGGCGCAACGGATTGACAAAGTGAGCCGCGAAAGACGCACGCGAACGATCAAACTGCGCGCCGCCTATATGCTTTTGCAGCGCAGCAAAGTCAAGCTATGACTTTGAATATGTTCCCACCAGGGAGCCGCGCGCGATGATGTGCGGCCGAATGCGCCGCATCAGGCGTCCGCGCCGGGGCGGGTGACGGAACGTCACCGGAGCATCGAGCGCAAACACCTGGAAGGCATAGCGGTGCTCGCCATGGCCCGGCGGCGGGGCAGGCGGGGTCCAACCGGCCGCACCGAGGAAATTGCGCCCGCAGGACCAGCCGGACGGTGCCGGACCCGGCATGAACGGGGGAACCGCGCCCGTGCCTAAGCCCGGCAGCGCCGGGTCGATCGAGTGGACGATCAGGTGGGTGACGGGAACGACCAACGGGATGTCGGCATCCTCGACCAGCAGCACCACCGATTTCGTCTCGGCGGGCAGCCCCTCCCACGCAATTCCGGGGAACTGCCCGTCGCCGTCGACCGTGTAGCGGGACGGGATGGCCTCGCTCTCCTTAAAGACCGGGCTGGTCACGGCGATGCCGCTCGGGATGCTGCGCCCGAGCTTGTTGCTGGTCAGCGCATCCACACCGGGGCGAAACGGCCGGAGCAGCCGGCCAAACCATTCCATCACGCGCGTCTATCCTTCCGGTTTGCTCAAGAAGTGCTCGGTGACTTCAGCAACCACGACACCGAGCTTGCTGATGATCGTGCGGTTCAGCATCGAGCCGTCAGCCTGCAGATACCACCACTGATCCATCGCCACGTTGGTCAGCGGGTTCCCCGGATGCACCGCCAGCGTCCATTGCCAGTGGAACGCGCGGCCCGAGGCCTCGCCGTGCGCGGTGCCGACCATGTCGTTGGCGGTCGCGTCGAACTTGCCGGCCCCAAGCCGGCGCATGTGCCAATCCCGGATCGTCGGCGCGTTCGTGCCCACATGGACGTTCTGCAGAAAATGGACGCCATCCGGCCCCTCCGGCTGGCCCACGCCATCCGTCGTAACGATCGCGGTGGGTGCACCGGAGCGGTTCTCCAGCACGCCCCACGAGTTGACGGTGCCGGCGAAGAACCGCACCGGATCGAAATCGGGCGGACCCGTGAACGCTTGCACGGGCAGCGGGTCGGAGCAGGCCGTCAGCATGACGGCGAGGAGCAGCGCCGCAATGGCCGACTTCACGTGGAGGGGTCAGTCGGCCGCTCGATCACATAGCTTCGGATACGGGTCGCGTGCGGGTGTGGATCGCGCCACCCCACGCGCGACTGCCCGTTGACGAGGCGCAGATAGGTGCCGCCGGCCGGGTCGTCGCGCGCGACCTCCTCGGCATGCGGCTGCGCCATGACTTGCTGCTCCGGGCTCATCTGCCGGGCGATCTCTGGGGGAACGCCGTGCGTGTAGCTGGTGCCGGACGACGGTGTCTCGTGCACCGTCGGCACTTCCTCGCGGCCGGTGGCCTGATGCGCCGGCGTCGAGAACGGCGCGAACGGCGCCTTCTCCATGTCTTCATCGGACATCGACCGCACGGTCATCGGCTTGCCCGTCATGTCGAGCATGGTCTCGTCGTGCCCGCCGAGCTCCCGATGCTTCATGTCGGCGCGCGAGAGGTTGGCGTGGTTGACGTACTGCTTGGCAGGATCGGGCAACTCGTGCTGCTGCTGCCGGTGTTGCTCGTCCCAGTCCAGTGGCGAGGCGCTCTGCAACGCGCGGGCTGCGGCATCGCGGGTATCGAGCGATTCCGGCCGGACGACGATCAGCACATGGCCGCGTCCCAGGGCATGCCGGTAGTCGTGGTAGTCGTCCTCCGGGACGAAAAGGTCCTCCAGCGGATGGCGTTCGCCACTGCCCATGGGCTCGGTCTGGGCCATCAACATGACCAGCTCGGCTGCCACCCCCGCCGCGATCACCGACGAGCGCGCCATCCCGGCGCTTGCGTGGTCGGCGAACACGGCGACGAGGTGGCTCTCGTGGCGCGACGGATCGTAGGGTCGGGGCGGGGTGGGGGCCATGATCGTCTAACCGTTCGGCGAGTTGTTGCCGGTCGCGAGCGGGCTGGTGGTTTGCGCGCCCGCTGTGGTGTTGCCCGTCGCCTGCGCGCCGGGAGTCGCCGGCTGCCGTTCGGCGACGTAACTCCGCACCCGCGAGCTGCCGGGGACCGCGGGTTCGCGCTGGCCGACGCGGCGCTCCATCTCCTGCCTTGGCGAGCGGGGCGCGCCGGTATTGTCGTAACCGGCCTGACGCCACTCTTCGAGCTTGGCGTCGAAATCGATCGGGTGGCTCTGCTCGAGAATCTGAATGACCCGGTGGCGGTCGGTGTCGCCGGTGGGCGTCACGACGATCATGGCATGACCCTGGTTCACCGCGTGGGTGAAATCCTTGTGGTCGTCATGGGTGAAGAGGCTCATGAACGCGGAGAGGATCTGATCGCCGACCGCCCGGTCTTCGGCTTCGCTGGCGCCCTTGGCCGCGTCACCAGCCACTTCCGCGACGACTTGGACTTGCCCATCCGGCACACCGGCGTCGACCAGCTTGTCCCTTGCTGCCCGGGCAGCGGCTTGGTCCTCGAACACGGCGACGATCTGGTTGTCGTGCTTGGTGGGGTCGTAGAAGCCGCTGTCGTGGGCCGCACCGGCGTTGTAGGTGTCCGACCCGCCGCTGGTGTTCGTGTAACTGCCGCTCATTCTGCTCTCCCTGGGCGCCCGTGACACGGACGCCGCCATGATGAGAGCGGGCGGGTCCCACCCGGGTTCAGGCTGTCACTGGAAAGTGAGCGTCAGGCCTCCTCCAACTCGCGGAGGCGTGCCGGGCTGGGCGGCAGGCGAGGGATGAGGCAATCCGGCAGCGGCTTCTGGCCCATCTTCGGCGGTGGCGGCGGCACGATGGGGATCGGGCCATCGCCCTCCCATCCGCCTCTCCCGCGGCGCTTCAGCTCGTAGAGTTCACGCACCGCCAGCACCAAAGGGATGCCAAAGGTCAGCATTCCGCTCAGGATTACGAACGCCGTGCCGTTCATCCGCAGTGCCTCCAGGATAGGCTCGTCAGCTTAATCAGCCCCGAAGCCGGTCGCACCAACAAATTAAGGGAGGAGTAATGGTTTGCCACCTGCCTGCGGCGGGGCGGAATCGAATGTGATCTGCTCGACGCCAGTCCGCGCGTAGGGTGCCGCCCGATGCTCATCGCTTCCCGCCGCTTCTTGCCGTTGTTCACCGTCCAGATGCTGAACGCGCTAAATGACAACCTGTTCAAGAACGCCTTGGTAGTGCTGGTCATCTTCCGCAGCGCGGAGGGCGGCGCCGTTCTCGTCGCGCTTTCCGGCGGCATCTTCCTGCTTCCCTACCTGCTGATTTCCGCCACGGCCGGCCAACTCGCGGACAAGATCGACAAGGCCCGGCTGATCTGGCTGTCGCAACTCGCCGCGGTTCTGCTGATGGTGGCCGGGGCGGGGGCGCTGCTGTCCGGCAACGTGGCCGCGCTACTGGCCGTGCTGTTCGGCCTGGGCGCGCACGCCGCGTTCTTCGGCCCGCTGAAATACGGCATCCTCCCCGAGTTGCTGGCCCCGGCCGACGTGCTGCGCGGCAACGCCCTGGTCGAGGCCGGGACATTCGCCGCCATCCTGCTCGGCACCATCGCGGGCGGCGTCCTGATCGGCGGCGGGAACGGCCCGGCGATCGTGGGCGGAGCCGGAGTGGCCGTCTCGCTCGCCGGGCTCGCGGCGGCCTTCGCCATCCCCGCGCTGCCCGCGGCCGACCCCGCGCTGAAGCTGCGCGCCAACGTCGCCGCCGAGACGGTCGCGCTGATTGGGGCTGCGCGCGCGAACCGGCGCGTGTGGAGCAGCGTGCTTGGCCTGTCATGGTTCTGGGCGCTGGGCGCGACGTTCCTGGCGCAATTCCCGGTGCTGGCGCAGGGCGAGTTCCATGCCGACAACCGGGTCGTCACGCTGTTGCTGACCGCCTTTGCGCTCGGGGTCGGGCTCGGCTCGCTCGCGGCGGGGCGGCTTGCCCCCCGCGCGGGCACGGCTCCTGCGGCCGCGGTGGCGCTGACGCTGTTCACGTGGGGCTTTGCCGCGCTCAGCCTGCGGCCGGACGCCGCGCTCTGGACCACCCCGTCGGCCCTGCTGCTCTCGCCATCCGGACTCTGCGCGTTCCTGTGCCTGTTCGGCGCGGCCGGCTGCGGCGGCCTGTATTCCGTGCCGCTCTACGCCACGCTGCAGCAGGCGTCCGACCCGGTGGCCCGGGCGCGCATGGTGGCCACCAACAACGTGGTCAACGCCGTGTTCATCGTCGCCAGTGCGGTCGCGATCGCCGCGTTGGCCGGGTTCGGTTGGCGCCCCTGGTCGATCCTCGTCGGGACCGGTTGCCTCAACCTGGTGGCAGCGGCCTTGCTCTGGCGGAGCCTGCGCGCAACGATGCTGCCATGACGGACTCAAACTCGACCGATCTCTGGCGGCTCTCAGCGACCCAACTGGCCGACCGCATCCACTGGAAGGCCGTGTCGGCCCGCGAGGCGGCACAGTCCGCGCTCGACCGGCTCGACGCCGTCAACCCGGCCATCAACGCTGTCATCGAGCACCGCCCGGACGAGGT
Organism: Acetobacteraceae bacterium; assembly: GCA_032249615.1. Classification (GTDB taxonomy): domain Bacteria; phylum Pseudomonadota; class Alphaproteobacteria; order Acetobacterales; family Acetobacteraceae; genus JAVVHH01. The sequence continues at coordinate 30,210 of JAVVHH010000015.1, read as the reverse complement.
CCTGGCCGCCGCCGACGCGATCGATGCGCGGATCGCCCGCGGGGAGGATGTCGGGCCACTCGGCGGCGTGCCCATCACCGTGAAGGTGAACGTCGACCAGATCGGCTACGCCACGACCAACGGCATCACCCTGCAGCGCGATCTGGTCGCAACCGCCGACACCCCGGTCGTGGCGAACCTGCGCCGGGCTGGCGCCGTGCTGCTCGGCCGCACCAACACCCCCGCGTTCTCGCTTCGCTGGTTCACCGACAACAAGCTGCACGGGCGGACCCGCAACCCGCGCGACCCCGGCCGCACCCCCGGCGGTTCCTCGGGCGGTGCGGCCGCGGCCGTGGCGGCCGGGATCGGCTCGCTCGCTCATGGGACCGACATCGCCGGCTCGATCCGCTATCCGGCCTATGCGTGCGGCGTGCACGGTCTGCGGCCGAGTCTGGGCCGCGTGCCGGCCTGGAACTCCTCCGGTCCCGACCGCACGATCGGTCCGCAACTGATGGCCGTCTCCGGACCGATCGGGCGCACCATCGGCGACCTGCGCCTCGGGCTCGAGGCCATGTCGGCACCAGACCCGCGCGACCCGTGGTATTCGCCCGTCCCGCTCGAGGGCCCCCCCCGGCCCCGGATCGCCGCGTTGTGCCTGCGGCCCGGCGGGATGGCGATCGTCCCCGAGGTCGAGGCCGCGCTGAAGGATGCCGGCCGCCGACTCGAGGCCGCCGGGTGGGAGGTCGAGCTGGTCGATGACGTGCCTTCGCTGCGGGAGGCCACCGAGCTCAATTTCAAGCTCTGGCTAGGCGACGGTTTCGACGCGTTCCAGGCCGTCGTCGAAAGAGAGGGCGATCCCGGGGCGATGGCCGTTCTTGCCGGCTTCAAGCGCGTGGCCCCCGCGATGACGCCAGACGTCGTCGCCAAGGCGCTACAGGCACGCATGCCGGTCTGCCGCGCCTGGTCGTTGTTCCTCGACCGCTACGCGGTCTTGGTTGTCCCGGTGTCCGGCGAGTTGCCCTTCCCCAACGATCTCGACATGACCGATTTCGACCGCGTGCTGGCGGCGCAGCTGGTGCAGACCGGGTTGCCGGCGATGGGGTTGCCGGGCCTGACTGTCTCGACCGCCACGGCGGGCCAGACCACGACCGGGGTCCAGATCATCGGGGCCCGCTTCCGCGAGGACCTCTGCCTGCTCGCCGGCGAGGCGATCGAGGCGGGCGGCACCCCGCCCAGCCCCGTCGACCCGGCTTAAACGCGGCCGTAGGTATCCTCGAGCCGAACGATGTCGTCCTCGCCGAGATAGCTACCGGACTGCACCTCGATCAGCGTCAGCGGGATCTTCCCCGGATTGCTCATCCGATGCGTGCAGCCGAGCGGCAGGTAGATGCTCTCGTTCTCGCGCACGAAAATCTCGTCGGCATCCCGCGTCACCAACGCGACGCCGCTGACCACGACCCAGTGCTCCGCCCGGTGGAAATGCTTCTGCAGCGAGAGCTTCTGGCCCGGCGTCACCACGATCCGCTTGACCTGGAACCGGTCGCCCATGATCAGGCTCTCGTAGAAACCCCAGGGGCGGTACATCCGATTGTGTGCCACCGCCTCGTGCCGCTGGTCCTTGCGGAGCCGCTCGACGATCTTCTTGACGTCCTGCGCCCGGTCCTTGTGCATCGCCAGAACGGCGTCTTTCGTCACGACCACGATGGCGTCGTCGAGCCCGACCACGGCGGTCAGCACGCCGTCGCTCCGCGCCAGGCAATTCCGCGACCCCTCGAGGATGACGTCGCCGACGGCGGCATTGCCTTCGGCATCCTTGGGCAGCCGCTCCCACAGCGCGTCCCAGCTGCCTACGTCGGACCAGCCGAGATCGGCCGGAATCACTGCAGCCCGGGTCGTGCGTTCGGCGACGGCGTAGTCGAGGCTGATGTCGGGCGACGCGGCGAACCAGGCCGGGTCGAGCCGGCAGAAGTCGAGGTCTTGGGTGCGCGCGGCCACCGCCTGGCGTGCGGCTTCCACCACCTCCGGCGCGTAACGCTCCATCTCGCCCAGCAGGGTGCTGGCGGTGAACACGAACATGCCGGAGTTCCAAAGGTGCTTGCCGGAGGCCGCCAGTTCGGCCGCGAGCGTGGCGTTCGGTTTCTCGAGGAATCGTTGCACGGCGTGCACGCCCGGGGCGTCCTCCAACTCCTTGCCGACCTCCATGTAGCCATAGGCCGTCTCGGCCCGGTGCGGCTGCATGCCGAACGTCACGATGCGGCCCGTCCGGGCGGCCACCACGGCCTTGTCGAGGGCTGCCATCAAGGCCTCGTCGCGCTCGATCACCGCGTCGGCCGCCATCATCCAGAGCACCGCGTCCGGATCGCTCTCGGCGATCATGATGGCCGCGGCGGTGATCGCCGGGGCGGAGTTGCGGCCAACCGGCTCGAGCAGGATGGTGGCTTTCTCGATGCCGCTGGCCCGCAACTGCTCGGCGACCAGGAAGCGGTGCTCCTGGTTGCAGACGACGACCGGTGCGTTGAAGGCGGGACCGATGCCGCGCCGGACCGTGTCCTGCAGCATGCTGCGCTCGCTCACCAACGGCCAAAGCTGCTTTGGAAAGCTTTCGCGCGACACCGGCCATAGCCGGGACCCGGACCCGCCTGACAGGACGACCGGGACGACTTTCCCGGTTTCGGTGCGGAGATCAGAACGGTGGACAGGAAGCGTGACGTTCATGAATCCTCAGCCGAAACTTGCAGAATGGGTGCCTTCTCGTCTCAGTATAACGCAGCTTGCCCGTTTTTGGTATTGGTCAGCCGAGAAGGCCCTCATCCCGGAAGCTGAGCCAGCGGGCGTTTCCAATGATGACGTGGTCTCGCAGGCCGATTTGCATCACGGCGGCTGCTTGCTGGACTTGCCGTGTCATCTCAATGTCTTCCCGCGAAGGCGCCGGGTCGCCGCTGGGATGGTTGTGCACGAGGATGATCGACGTTGCCTCGAGCGCCAGCGCGCGGCGCACGACCTCCCGCGGATAGACCGGCGTGTGATTCACCGTCCCCTGCGCCTGCACCTCGTCGGCCTTCAGCATGCCGGCCGCATCGAGGAACAGGATGCGGAACTGCTCGATGCGCTCGCGCGCCAGTGCGGCCGAGAGATAGTCGGCGAGCCGCTGGGGGTCGTCCAGCACCGGCCGCCCCACGAGCCCGGCGCGCGCATGCCGGATTGCCGCCGCATGCACCAGCTTGATCGCTGCGATGCAGTGCACGCCGAGCCCGGGAACCCGGCGGAGCTCGGCTTCGGGCGCGGCCAGCACTGCGGCGAAGCTGCCGAACCGTCGCACGGCTGCCGTTGCAGGCTCGCTGCCGTCCACCGGCAGCACCAGCGCCAGCAGCCGTGACAGCCGGAACGCGTCATCGTCGGCGGCCGGCGCCGCTGTCGGCTCGGGCGGCGGGGGTGCCACGGGCGCGGCCGGGGCGACCCGTCTGCGCGCGGGCGGCGGGGCTGGCGCGCGCCGGGCTGCAGCGAGGGCCGCGAGCTGCTCCAGCGCCTCGAACTGCGCGGCCGATTCCGCAAACCCTTGGGCCGCCGGCGCCGCCATACTCCAGCCCTTTCCGCTCGTGACCGAGCGGATGGCGGCCTCGATCTCGTGCCGCACCCGATCCCAGACCGCGCCCGCGGCCTCGAACCCCGATCCGGCCTGGAACAGACGGACGTCCAATCTGGCTCCCGCATGCGGCTCGACGCTGACCCACCCGGCACCTGGCAGGTCGGCGACCGCGTTACGGATTTGGTCGGCAGTCACCCCGGGCCCGATGGCAGCCAGGTCCAGATCGATAGAAGCGTCGAAGGGTGGGGCGGGCGGTTCGGCCGCTTGCGGCGCTTTTCGCCAGGGCCACAGCGATCTCACCGTGCGGCTCTAATGTCCGCGCTGCTTCAAGCTGACCCACTTGCCGCGGCCCATCACGACGAGGTCGTGCATGACGACGCTGAGCGGCCCGCCCGCGCGCTGCACCTCCGTGTGAAGCGCGCGGTCGGCGGCGCCGATGACGGGCGCGGCGCTGCCCGCGTTGCGCAGCTGGATGGTCGCCGTCGCGTGTTGGTCCAGCGCCTGCCGCATCAACTCGCGCGCGAGCTCGGCCGGCGCGATGTCGGCGGGCCAGTCGGGCTCGCCCAGCAACTGGTTACGGTGGTTGAGTAGCAAGGCGCTGAAGCCGGGCGGTCGTGCGGTCCGCTCATCCACGCCGAGATGCCGCTCGAGCGCCGCGAGGTCGGTCAGGACCTTGCGCTTGATGAGCTCGGGTTGCGCGAGATAGGTCGCGGCCTCAACCACCAGATCGAGCGCCTCGATGGCCGGGCCCGGTAGGCCAGCCGCAGCGAGCCGGCCTCGCTCCGCCCCGATCACACCGGACAGGCTGCCGAAATCATTGATCAGGCCCTTGGCCAGCGGCTTGGTGTCCTTGCGCGGGACGCCCAGGAACAGCAGCATTTCAAGGATTTCGTAGTCGGCCAGCGCCGCCTCGCCCGCCAGCAGGCGTCCGCGCATGCGTGAGCGGTGGCCATACGGGCCAGTGCTGCTAAAAGGTTTGAGGCTCTGCTCCATGCGGTTTTTCCGCCTGATGCCGCCGGTAGAAAAATTCCACCAACTCTGTATCAGCAGTTGTAATCGCGCGAGAGATTGAGCGTCAACATTCCCCAGCCGCCAAGTTCAGATGAACCGCCCTGCTCGCTAGCGGGCTACGCGTTGCTCATCGCACAGATCGGCCTGACCAGTTTCGGCGGCGGCGTCAGCGGCTGGATGATGCGGGTGGTCGTGCACGAGCGGGGCTGGATCACGGAGTCGGAATTCCTCACCGGGCTGGCCCTCTGCCAGGTGTTCCCAGGGATCAACGTCCTGAACCTGGCAATCTGGCTCGGCTACAAGCTCCATGGTGGCGCGGGTGCGCTGGCGGGCGCGCTGGCGATGCTGGTGCCGCCCGGCTTCGTGCTGATCGGGCTCGGCATCGGCTTTGCGCACCTCGCCAACGTACCCGCCATCCATGCCGCGCTCACGGGCGTCGCCGCCGCGGCTGTCGGCCTGACCGCCACGATGGGCCTGCGAGCCGCGCACCGGGCTGCCACCGGGATCGCGCCGATTGGGCTGCTGGGCGCGACCTTCGCCGCGATCGCGTTGCTGCACTGGCCGCTGGTCCCGGTGGTGTTCGGCTTCGGCGTGATCAGCGTCGCGCTGGCGTGGCGGGAGGGCTGATGCGCGCCGGCGTGCTCTGGGCGCTTGCGGCCATCTTCGCCCCGCTCTCCTTCGCCACCATCGGCGGCGGGCAGGGGATCGTGACGGAGATCCACCGGCAGGCCGTCGACCTGCAGGGCTGGATCCCCGAGCAGGTGTTCGTCACCGATTTCGCGCTCTCCCGCCTGGCGCCCGGTCCCGGCTCCCTGCTGGTCGCGCTAATCGGCTTCCAGGCCGCGGGTTGGCAGGGCGCGATCGTGGCCTCGGTCGCGATCTTCCTGCCCTCGTCCGTACTGCTATACGGCCTGGCCAGGCTGTGGGCCCGCTATCGGGACCAGCCATGGCAGCGCGCGGTCGAGCGAGGCTTGGCGCCGGTTGCAGCCGGGCTGATCCTGGCGGCGTCGCTCACCGTCCTGCAAGCGACGAATGGCGGCTGGCGGGCCTGGGCCGTGGCGCTGGTCTCGACCGTCCTGCTCAGCGCGACCAAGCTCTCCCCTTTCGTCGCGCTCGCGATGGGCGCGCTCGTCTTTTGGGCAACGAGTTGAGCCCGGTTCGCGTTCTGAGACGGTAACAACCTCTCGGACGCGGGCATGGCTCAGGAGAAACTTCAGACCTACCGGGCCAAGCGGAATTTCGGCAAGACGGCCGAGCCATCCGGCGATGGGGAGACCGCGCCGGGTCAGCGCCTGCGGTTCGTCATCCAGAAGCATGCCGCGACCCGGCTCCACTACGACCTCCGCCTCGAGCTCGACGGGGTCTTCAAATCCTGGGCCGTGACCAAAGGCCCCTCGCTCGACCCGCATGACAAGCGCCTGGCCGTGGAAGTCGAGGACCACCCGCTCGACTATGGCGATTTCGAGGGAACGATCCCCAAGGGTGAATATGGCGGCGGCACGGTGCTGCTCTGGGATCGCGGCTACTGGGAGCCGGAGGGCATGACGGCCGAGGCTGGCCTGAAGAAAGGCGACCTGAAGTTCACGCTGGAGGGTAACCGGCTGCATGGCAGCTGGGTCTTGGTGCGGATGAAGAGTGACCGCTGGGGCGGCAAGCGGACGAACTGGCTGCTGATCAAGCATCGCGACGAATTCGCCCGGGAAGGCGAGGGCGAGGCGGCGCTGGCCGAGGACCACTCGGTCGCATCTGGCCGCGCGATGGATGAGATCGCCGCCGGGGTCGGCAAAGCACCCACGCCGTTCATGGCGCTTGCCCCCGCCCCTGCCGCTGACGCCGTGTGGGACAGCAACAGCGGGCTCGCGGCGAGCCAACGCCCGCCGAAGAAGACGTCCAAGCCGAAGAAGCCAGCGGCGGCCCCGGACTCGGGCCCCATGCCGGACTTCATCCCGCCCCAGCTGGCCACCCTCGTCCCGCGGCCGCCTGCCGCGGCCGGTTGGGTCCACGAGATCAAGTTCGACGGCTACCGCATGCAGTTGCGGGTGGAAGCAGGCCGCGCGACGCTGAAGACCCGCACGGGCCTCGATTGGACGCCGCGCTTCGCCGCGCTGGCCGAAGCCGCGCGCGCGCTGGCCGATTGCATCATCGACGGGGAAGCGACCGTGCTCGACGGTGCGGGCAACCCGGATTTCGCCGCGCTCCAGCAGGCGCTCTCGGCAGAGCGGTCGGACCGGATGGTCTTCTTCGCGTTCGACGCGCTGCACGCCGGCGGACGCGACCTGCTGGCCGAGCCCTTGTCGGCCCGCAAGACGGCGCTCGCAGCTTTGCTGACGAGAGCGCCCCCCGCGCTGCGCTTCGTGGACCATTTCGATACCGGCGGTGACGCCGTGCTCCGCTCGGCGTGCCAGTTGTCGCTTGAGGGCATCGTCTCCAAGCGGCTCGACGCGCCCTACGTCTCCGGCCGAAGCGAGTCCTGGCAGAAGTCGAAGTGCCGCGCCGGGCATGAGGTTGTGATCGGCGGCTGGTCCACCACGGGCGTGAACTTCCGCTCCCTGCTGGTGGGCGCCCATCGGGATGGCGACTTTGTGTATCTGGGCCGGGTCGGCACAGGGTTCAGCGCGGCGAAGCTGGGCACGCTGCTGCCGGCGCTCAAAGCGGCCGAGCAGGACGCCAATCCTTTCACCGGCAAAACGGCCCCGCGTGCACAGCCGGGAGTGCATTGGGTCAAGCCCGTTCTGGTGGCCGAGATCGAGTTCGCCGGCTGGGGCGCGGAGGGGCTCGTGCGGCAGGCGGCCTTCAAGGGCTTGCGCGAGGATAAGCCAGCGGTGGACGTGACGCCCGAGCACCCGGCGGCACCGGCCCCCGCCCCCGCCCCCGCCAAGACCAGCCCGCGCGGGGATGGCTCGACCGTGATGGGCGTGCCGATCAGCCGTCCCGACAAGGCGCTTTGGCCGGAGGCGGGCGGCGACGGGCAGCCGGTCACCAAGCTGGACCTGGCGCGATATCTCGAGGCGGCTGGCCCGTGGATGATGGACCATATCCGCGGCCGCCCCTGTTCGCTGCTCCGCTACCCCGACGGGATCGAGGGAAGCCAGCGCTTTTTCCAGCGACACGCGATGGCTGGCCAATCGAATTTGCTCGACCTGGTGAACGTCGGGGGCGACCGCAAGCCGTATCTGCAGATCGACCGGATCGAGGGACTTGCCGCCGTCGCGCAGATTGGAGCGCTCGAACTGCATCCTTGGAACAACTACCCGGGCCGCCACGACCGGCCCGGCCGTCTCGTCTTCGACCTCGACCCGGCGCCCGACGTCCCCTTCACCGCCGTTGTCGCCGCGGCACTCGATCTCCGCCGTCGTCTCGAGCAGTTGGGGCTCGTGCCGTTCTGCAAGACAACGGGCGGCAAAGGCTTGCACGTGGTCACGCCATTGACGCTGGATGAAGCCGACGGGGCCGGTTGGGCCGAGGCGAAAAGCTTCGCGCGCGACGTCTGCGCCGCGATGGCCGCCGACGACCCGGCGCTATACCTCGTGAACATGTCAAAGAAGCTTCGCACCGGGCGGATCTATTTGGACTACCTTCGGAACGATCGATTGGCGACGGCGGTGGCCCCGCTCTCGCCGCGCGCCCGGCCGGGAGCGACGGTTTCAATGCCTGTCACCTGGGCGGCGGTGACCCCGAAGCTGGACCCGGCGAGTTACACGGTCCGCACCGTGCCGAAGCTTCTGGCCCGTTCGAAAGCTTGGGAGGGCTACGAGGAGGCGCGTCGATCATTACTTCAGGCGATCGGAATGCTGTCGGGCAAGGCCCGTTGAGGGAGACGCTCGGAATATTCATAGTCTTAAATTTTTAACGTCCAGCTAACGAAAGCTTGATTTTACGAGGCGAGTGCGCGAATGTAGGTAGTCCGCAGCTAAGAAAGCGTATCGGCCGCCCGGAACGTCAGGACGACGTCGAAAGAGGTATTGTCATAGCGATAGCGATCATCGCTGCTGTCGGTTGAGAGGATATGGCTGTAATGGACCGACTGAACAAAATCCACCGTAAGTCGCGGACTAATTTGCCGTCTTTCGTCATCGAAGACACCTTAGCTGAACTAATCACACGGCGGAGACTTCGAATCTCACCGATTACATCTCAGTACCTCGGCATTCTCGGCTTCGTTGGCTGCAGCGCCGCCATCGTCGTTCTTGCGTGTCTTCTCGCGCTCAATGTCTAGGTGCGGAGCCACATCGAACAGGGTTCAGCGATAATCCTGCCAAGATGACGTGAATGGCTTTCCCCAGAATGTGGTGGACAAGTAGTTGCAGCTATAGCGAAAGCCGGTCATTAGCAGGCCGTCGCCCTTGAGCCGACGCCCCGATGATTTTGCCATCAATTTCCACGTAAACTTTACCGCGCCGATCTTCGCCATGCGCCGCGCGATGTCGGTGTCCTCGCCGTAGAATTTTATGCTCGGGTCGAAACCGCCTGCCTCGATGAGGGCGTCCCGCTTCACCACGAAATTGCCGCCCTGCACCATGCTGCCGACCCTTAAGACGAACCGGTTGACGCTGTAGGTGCAGAACCCCACGACGTAGAACAGTCGCGCCGACGCCCGCATGCGAAAGGGTACGTCGTAATAGTCGTAGGGTCCGCTCACGGTCACCAGGCGCCGGTCGCGCGCGAACTCTGCCTCCACCCGATCGATCCATCCGGGCGGGAGCAGCGTATCGGCGTCGATGTTGGCCACCAGGACCCCCGACGAAGCGTCGAAGCCCGCCTTGCGCGCCTGTGCCAGACCCTTGCGGGGTTCGGCCACGACGGTCACTCCGGTAAACGATCTCCCGACTGCCGCCGTCTGATCCGTGCTGGCATTGTCCACCACCACGATCTCCGCCCGGACGCCGGATCGAGCGATCTCAGCCTGGATCGACTTCAGGCACGAGGGAAGCAGAGCCTCCTCGTTGAACGCCGGCACGACAAAACTCAACCGGATCGGCTCCGCCACCCTCTCATCCTCCCTGGGACCTCGTCACCGCAGACACGGTAGGGGTCCAATTCGGCGGCCCGGCCCCGATTTCCGCCCGTCCGATACTGTTGTAGGTATGTTTCAGCCGAGTGACCACAGCATCGCCCAAAGCGCTCAGGAGACGTTCCATCCACTACGAGCCCCCGCCGCACCTGACCCAAAACTGGCACGTCACCAAGCCGGCTGCCACTGGACGCCGCGGCATGGTGGTCGCCCAGTCCCGCGACGCGGCGTTGGCGGGCGTCGCGGTTCTAGACGCCGGCGGCAACGCCGTCGACGCGGCGGTCGCCACCGCGCTGGCCCTGGCGGCGGTCGAGCCCTGGAATAGCGGCCTCGGTGGAATCGGTTTCGCCCTGGTCCACCGCGCGGGACAGCCGCGTGCCGAAATCGTCGATTTTGGCCCCCGCTCGCCTGGCAGACTCGACCCGCCCCGCTTCAAGCTCACCGGCGCGCAGGCGGCCGACCTGTTCGGCTGGCCGGCTGTCGAGGGCGATGTCAACGTGCACGGGCCGCTCTCCTTCGCGATCCCCTCCGCCCCGGCCGGGTATGCGTTCATGCATGAGCGGTGGGGCCGGCTCCCAATGGCCGAGCTTTTCGCCCCGGCACAGGCCCTCGCCCGCCGCGGCCTGCCCCAGGACTGGTTCACGACGCTCAAGATCGCTGTCCAAGCCGGGCTGCTGCGCCGCTATCCCGAGAGCGCGCGCATCTACCTCCCGGACGGTCTGCCGCCCGTGCCGCCCTACCAGGGCAATCCCGGAAGCTTTCGCCTTGGAAACCTGCCTGACACGCTGGACCGGTTGGCGTCGGCCGGGCTCCGCGATTTCTACGAGGGCGATATCGCGGCGAGCATCGCGGCCGATGTCGCCGCCATGGGCGGCTTCCTCGACCGGGATGACCTGCGGACGTGCCAGGCCCGCTTCGGCACGCTGCTGGAGGTGCCGTTTGGTGGCGGAGTCCTGCAGCTCGCCGGTGGCCTCACCGCGGCGCCGACGATGGCGCGGGTTCTCGAGTTGTTGCCGCCTTGCTCCGGCGAAGGCCCGGACGCGGCTTGGTTTGCCGGCCTCGCCGCCGCCCTGGGCACCGCCTATGCCGAGCGCCTGACGAAGCTGGGGGATGCGGAACCGGTCGCGGCCGAAAGTTGCACCACGCACCTGACGGCGTGCGATGCGGAAGGAACGATGGTGTCGGTGACGTCGACCCTGCTGTCCTCGATGGGCAGCCGGGTCGTCCTGCCCGGCTCGGGGGTACTCATGAACAACGGGATCATGTGGTTCGACACGCGGCCCGGACAGCCGAACTCGATCGGCCCCAGCAAGCGGCCGCTGACCAACATGCTTCCCGTCATCCTCCGCCAGGCCGATCGCCCGGTGCTTGCCGCCGGAGCCTCGGGCGGCCGGCGGATCCTCGCCTCGGTCACGCAAATGCTGGCCTTCGTCGCCGGCTTCGGCATGGATCCGGCGACGGCCGCCCATCACCCGCGTCTCGACGTGTCCGCCCCGTCCGGCACCGATGCCGACCAGCGCTTGCCAGCCGAGACGATCGCCGCCCTGAACGACGGGTCGCTCGACGTGGTCGAACACAGCGTGATGCCCGTCAATTTTGCCTGCCCCAACCTCATCGAGATCAAGGACGGGCTCCGGACGGGAATCAGCGACGTCATGTCCCCCTGGTCGGCGGCCGTCGCCCAAGCGGACTAGCTCAGAGGCCGGCGGTCGCGCCGGCCTCGGACAACTGCACGTAGCGCCTCGTCGTCTCGGACAGGTGCCGGTCGATCCATTCGGCCATGTCGATCTCCTCGGCGAGCGATTGCTTCAGCGCCGACTGGCCCTTCTGGCCGAGCGAGTCGGAGAGGGTGAGGAGCGATTTGTAGGACGCGATCTCGAAGTGCTCGAACGCGAAATTGGCGAAGCTGTTCTTGATCACCTCGTCCGGCGCCACAGTGTGCGCCAGGGCCGCCATGTTGCCCATGAACGACATGCCGGCGTCCTTCAGCGACGAATGAGTCTCGCCCATCGTCGACAGCAGCTCTTCGATCCGTTGCGCCTGTATCTTGCTCTCGTCGATGTGCTGGCGCATCCGCGCTTCCATCTCCGGGTAGTTCTCCAGCCGCTCCACCTGGCGCGACAGGAGGCTCACCGCCTGCTGCTCCACCGCATGCTGGTTACGCAGCCCGGTGACGAAAATCTCCATGGCCTTGCTGTTGCTACTGCTCATTCCGTGTCTCCTATCGCTGCGCCGCCGGTCCGCAGAGCGGAGCCGGACCACGTGCTGCAATCGTGGTGAGCGGCAGCGGAGTTCCCGTTCTCCCGCATTCGTCATGGTGGAGGCGCGGTTTCCGTTAGCGCCCGTTCGCCGTCCGCCACGCGGCGAAGCGCTCCAGATTGCCTTCGTCGGTCGGCGGATAGAGTCCCAGCGTCTTCGCCCCACCCCGCACCTGCTCGATGACGAAATCCTCGAACGCCGTCATCTCGACCGCCTCGTCGGCGATCTCACCGGCGATCCCGGCGGGCACGATGATCACCCCATCGGTGTCGCCGACCACGATATCGCCGGGGAACACCGGCGCGTCCCCGCACCCGATCGGCACGTTGATGTCGATCGCCTGGTGGACCGTGAGGTTGGTCGGCGCCGACGGCCGCGCGTGGAACGACGGCATGGCGAGCTGCGCGATCTCGGCTGCGTCGCGGAACCCGCCATCGGTGACCATTCCGGCACAGCCGCGGACCATCAGCCTCGTGGCCAGGATGCCGCCCGCCGAGGCCGCCCGCGCGTCCTTGCGGCTGTCGATCACGAAAACCGCGCCGGCCGGACACTCCTCGACCGCCTTGCGCTGCGGGTGCTCGTGGTTGCGGAACACGCTCATCGGGTTGAGGTCTTCGCGGGCGGGGATGTAGCGCAGCGTGTAGGCCGGGCCGACCATGCTGCCGCCCCGCGGCGCGCTCAGCGGCACGACGCCCTGGACCATCTGGTTCCGCAGCCCGCGCTTGAACAACGCGCTGGCCAGCGTCGCCGTGCTGACGCCGCGCAGCTTGTCGCGCAGGGCGCCGTCCATCAGTAGATCACCGGCTCGGGCACGGGCGCGCCGAATTCGGTCCGCAGGAAATCGAAGTCGCAGCCTTCGCTGGCCTGCTGGATGTGCTTGCTGAACATGTAGCCGTAGCCCCGCTCGTATCGCGGCACCGGCGCCACCCAGTTCGCCCGGCGGCGCTCGAGCTCCGCGTCGTCGACCTCCATCCGGATCGTCCGCGCGTCGACGTCGAGCGTCACGATGTCTCCCGTCTGCAGCAGCGCCAGCGGCCCGCCCACGAAGCTTTCCGGGCTGACATGCAGGACGCAGGCGCCGTAGCTCGTGCCGCTCATCCGCGCGTCGCTCATGCGCAGCATGTCGCGGTGCCCCTCTTTCAGCAGCTTCTTCGGCATCGGCAGCATGCCCCACTCCGGCATCCCCGGCCCGCCCTGCGGCCCGGCGTTGCGCAGCACCAGCACGTGGTCGGCGGTGATGTCCCAGCTCTCGTCGTCGACCGCCTTCTTCATGCTCGGATAGTCGTCGAACACGGCGGCGGGGCCGGAGTGCTTGAGGAAGCGCTGGTCCATCGCCGCCGGCTTGATGACGCAACCGTCGGGCGCGAGATTGCCGTGCAGCACCGCCAGCGAGCCCTCGCCGTAGATCGGGTTGCTGGTCGGGCGGATGACGTCCTCGTTATAGACGCGGGCACCCTCGATGTTCTCGCCCAGGGTCCGCCCGGTGACGGTCAGACAATCCAGTTGCAGGTGCTCACGGATGTTCTGCATTAGCGCGCGGATGCCGCCGGCGTAGAAGAAATCTTCCATCAGATACTGGTTGCCCGACGGGCGCACGTTGCCGATCACCGGCACTTTGCGGCTGAAGCGCTCGAAATCGTCGAGCCCGATATCCTGGCCGGCACGCCGCGCCATCGCGATCAGGTGGATGATGGCGTTCGTCGAGCAGCCCATGGCCATGGCGACCGCGATGCCGTTCTCGAACGCGGCCCGGGTCAGGATCTTCTGGGGCGTCAGGTTCTCCCAGACCATGTCGACGATCCGCCGCCCGCTTTCGGACGCGAGACGGATGTGTCCCGCATCGGCGGCCGGGATCGAGCTGCCGCCCGGCAGCACCATGCCCGCCGCCTCGGCAATCGCGGTCATGGTCGAGGCGGTACCCATGGTCATGCAGGTGCCGTAGGAGCGCGCGATGCCGCCCTCGACACCAAGCCAATCCTGGTCGGTAATCTTCCCGGCGCGCAGCTCGTCCCAGTATTTCCAGCTATCCGAGCCCGACCCGAGCACCTTGCCCTGCCAGTTCCCGCGCAGCATCGGTCCGGCCGGCATGAAGATGGCGGGGATGTTCATGCTGGTCGCGCCGAGCAGCAGCCCGGGCGTCGACTTGTCGCAGCCGCCCATCAGCACCGCGCCGTCGATCGGGTGCGCCCGCAGCAGCTCCTCCGTCTCCATGGCCAGCATGTTTCGGTACAGCATCGACGTCGGCTTCAGATAGCTTTCGCTCATCGACTGCGCCGGCAGCTCGACCGGGAAGCCTCCTGCCATCAGGATGCCGCGCTTGACGTCGTCGACGCGGGTCTTGAAGTGCATGTGGCAGGGCTGCAGGTCCGACCATGTGTTCAGGATGCCGATTACTGGCTTGCCGGACCATTCCTCGGGCGCGTAGCCCATCTGCATGGCGCGCGAGCGGTGGCCGAAGGAGCGCAGGTCGGCCGGTCCGAACCAGCGCGCCGACCGCAGCGCCGACGGGTCGCGACGGCTCAGCGGCTGATCCGGGATGTCGCCGGGCTCCAGGCCAGGCGGGCTGATCGGTGCGGTGGGCAAGGGGGTATCGGGCATGGAATGTCCTTGTTGAGCCGGACGGCGCTGCCGCCCATGAAACCGTGGGCCAATCACGCCGTGCTTCCCATGCGTCCCGTGCGGCTTGCGCGTTGCCCCTTGGCAAACATTTAAGCATGGCCAATTACTTGCATACAAGTCACGTCGGACGTCCCCCGTCATGAGCTCCTCGCCCCGGCGCGTCACGAGTTCGACGCAGATCTACGCCGATCTCCGCCATCGGATCGTGACCGGTGCGCTCCGGCCGTTGCAATGCCTCTCCGAGACCGATCTCGCCGCCGCGCTGGGCGTGAGCCGCACGCCCGTCCGGGAGGCGCTCGGCAAGCTTGAGGAAGAACGCCTCGTCGAGATCAGGCCCCGCTTCGGCACGTTCGTCGCGCCGATCCTGCCGGAAGCCGTATTCAGCAGCCAGTTCGTGCGCGAGGCGCTGGAGTGCGCCGCGATCGAACAGGCGGCGGCCCGCTGCACGTCGGCCGGACGCGCTACCCTCGAGGACATCCTCGCCGCGCAACGGGGCGCGGAGGATGAGGAGGCGTTTTTCCTCGCCGACGACGCCCTGCACCGCGCTCTGATGGCAATGGCCGGCCAGGCAGCAGCCTGGGGCGTGGTCCACGCGGCCAAGGCCGTGCTGGACCGTGTTCGCTACCTGTCGGTCCAGCGCCCGCGAAAGCGGCAGTCGATCCTCGCCGAACACCGGCAGATCGTCGCCTGCGTCACCAGCGGTGACGCCCCGGGAGCGGTGGCCGCCATGCGGACCCACCTGCGTGGGGTGTTCGTCTCCATCGAGCAGAGCCTGGCCGCACACCCCGAATTCTTCGCCGGCGACGCGCAGGGCCCCCGCCCCAACCGGCACCGCCCCCGTCAACTACGGGAAGCCGCGCCGGCGGTCAGCTGAGCTACGCGACGGCGGGCAGACGGGCGATCAGCTTGTCCAGCGTGATCGGATAGTCGCGCACGCGCACTCCGGTCGCGTTGTAGACCGCGTTGGCTACCGCGGCGCCCACGCCGCAGATGCCGAGCTCACCGACGCCCTTGGCCTTCATTGGCGATGAGACCGGGTCCGTCTCGTCGAGGAACACCACGTCCTGGTGCGGAATGTCGGCGTGGACAGGGATCTCGTAGCCGGCAAGATCGTGGTTGACGAAGAAACCGCGCTTTGTGTCGACCTCGAGCATCTCAGTGAGCGCGGCCCCGACCCCCATCGTCATCGCGCCAATGACTTGGCTGCGCGCCGATTTCGGGTTCAGGATCCGCCCGGCGCCGCACACGGCCAGCATCCGCCGCACCCGCACCTCGCCGGTGAAGCGGTCGACGCCGACCTCGACGAAATGGCCGGCGAAAGTGGATTGCTGGTAGGACTTGCCGAGATCGCCGTATTCGATCGCGTCCTCGCCGAAGAGCGGGCCCTCGCGCGCGGCGTCCGCCAGGGTGGCCTCGCGGTCGCCCGACATGACCTTGCCGTCCTCGAACGACACGTCGCCCTCGCCGAAGCCGAGCTTGCCCGCGACCGCCTCGCGGAGCTTGACGCAGGCGGCATAAACGCCGGCGGTGGAATTATTCGCGCCCCACTGCCCTCCGGAGCCGGCCGAGACCGGATACGCGGAGTCGCCGAGCTCTACCACGACGCGGTCCATCCCCACCCCCATCATTTCGGCAGCGGTCTGCGCGATGATGGTGTAGCTGCCGGTCCCGATGTCGGTCATGTCGGTCTGCACCGTCACGAGCCCGTTCGGGTCGAGCCGAACCCGGGCGCCGGACGTGGTCAACTGGTTGTTGCGGAATCCGGCAGCCACGCCCATCCCGACCAGCCAACGGCCGTCCTGCATCGAGGCGGGCTTGCTCGAGCGACGCTGCCAGCCGAACCGCTCGGCTCCCTGCTGGAGGCAGGCGGTGAGGTGGCGCTGCGAGAACGGACGGCTCGGCTTTTCCGGATCGACCTGGGTGTCGTTCTTGATCCGGAACGCGATCGGGTCCATCGCGAGCTTCTCGGCCATCTCGTCCATGGCGACCTCGAGCGCCATGAGACCGGGTGCCTCCCCCGGCGCCCGCATCGCGTTTCCCTCGGGCAGATGCAAGGTGGCCAAGCGCATCGCGGTGAGGCGGTTGGGCCCCGCGTACAGCAGCTTGGTCTGCTCGACCGCCGTTTCCGGCCGACCGTTCGGCAGGTTGCCCGAAACGCTTTCGTGGGCGATCGCCGTGATCGTGCCGTCGCATTCGGCGCCGAGCCGGATGTGCTGGATGGTCGCCGGGCGGTGGGTGGTGTTGTTGGGAATCTGCGGCCGGGTCAGCGCCAATTTGACCGGCCGCTCGGCCGCGCGCGCGCCCAATGCCGCCAGAACCAGATCCGACCGCACGAAGAGCTTGCCTCCGAAACCGCCGCCTATATAGGGCGAAATCAGGTGCACGCTCTCGGCGGGGATGTCCAAGCTGGTCGCCAGGTCGTTCTTGCCCCAGGCCACCATCTGGTTGGACGTCCAGACGGTCAGCTTGTCGCCCTCCCACGCGGCGATGGTCGCGAACGGCTCCATCATCGAGTGGCTTTCGTCCGGCGTGGTGTAGGTCTCGGCGAGCGTGACCGGTGCCGCTTTGAAAGCCGCCTCGAAATCGCCGACCCGGTCGATCCCCGGCGCGGCGCTTCCCTCGCCGCTATGGCCACCCACGATGGGGGCATTGGCCGCTTGCGCGGCCAAATCGTAGTGCCCGCTCGCCTCTGTATAGTCTGCGCGAACCAGCATCGCCGCAGCCCGGGCCTGCTCGAACGTCTCGGCGACGACCACCGCGATCGCCTGGTGGTAGTGTTCGATCTCCGCGCCGCCGAACAGCCGGGCGGTGTTATGCTTGGAGAGCGGGAGCGGCGGCACCCCCAAGGTGGTCACGACCGCCAACACGCCGGGGGTCGCCCGGGCTGCGTCGGCATGCACTGCGTCGACACGGCCCTTCGCGATGGCGGAGCCCACTACATAGCCGTAGGCCTGGTTCGGCGCCGCATCGTGCCGCTCATAGGCATAAGGGGCCGTGCCCGTCGTCTTTTTGGGGCCGTCGATCCGATCGTGCGGCTTGCCAACGACCTTGAGTTGATCGATTGGGTTGGTGCCGGCCGGGGTGTCGAACTTCATGGCTCAGCCTTTCGCTTCATCGAGCACCGCGGCGAGCGTTCGCTCGACCAAGCTCACTTTGTAGGCGTTGTCGTGCGTGGGCCGCGCGCCCTCCATCAATCGGGCGGAAACCGCGCGGGCTCCGTTCGGCATCTCGGCGTCCGCAGCCGGCACTCGCCAGGGCCGCGGCGCTACGCCGCCGATCGCCACTCGGCCGGACCCATCGGGCTGCACGATCGCGGCCACCGAGACGAGTGCGTACGCATACGAAGCCCGGTCCCGCACCTTCCGATAGATCTGCTTGCCGCCCACTGGCGGCGGCAGCGTCACCGCCGTGATCAATTCGCCGCGCTCCAGCACCGTGTCCTGTTGCGGCGCGTCGCCGGGCAGGCGGTGGAACTCGCCCAGCTTGATCTGGCGCGTGGAGCCATCGGCCTTCACCGTCTCGACCGTCGCATCCAAGACGCGCATCGCCACGGCCATGTCGCCGGGGTAGGTCGCGATGCAGTGGTCGCTCGCCCCGATCACGGCCAGTTGCCGGCTCACGCCATCGAGGGCCGAGCAGCCGCTGCCGGGCTGGCGTTTGTTGCAGGCTTGATTGGTGTCGTAAAAATAGGGGCAGCGCGTGCGCTGCAGCAGATTGCCGCCCGTGGTCGCCTTATTGCGCAGCTGGCCGGACGCGCCGGCCACGATCGCGCGCGTCAACACGCCATAGTGCGTCCGCACCCGCTCGTCTGCCGCGAGCGCCGTGTTGCGGACCAGGGCGCCGATCCGCAGGCCGCCGTCCGGCGTCGGCTCGATCCGGTCGAGCGCGAGCCCGGTCACGTCGACCAAATGAGTCGGCGCCTCGATTTGCAGCTTCATCAAGTCGAGCAGGTTGGTGCCGCCGGCGATGAACTTGGCATCCGGTGTTCGCGCAACCGCGGCGGCGGCCTCGGCCGGGCTGCCCGCCCGCTCGTAGGTGAAGGGCTTCATGCCAGTTCTCCCTTCACCTCGTTCAAGGCGTCCAGGATGTTGGAATAGGCGCCGCAACGGCAGAGATTGCCGCTCATCCGCTCCCGTATCTCGGCGTCCGTGGCCTGGATCGGCCCCGAGAGGTCGCTTGTCGCGAAGCTCGGGACATTGGCCTTGACCTCCGCCAGCATCCCGACCGCCGAGCAGATCTGACCCGGCGTGCAATACCCGCACTGGTAGCCGTCATGCTTGATGAATGCGGCCTGCATCGGATGGAGGTTGTCGGGAGTCCCGAGCCCCTCGATTGTCGTGATCTTGCTGCCCTGATGCATCACCGCGAGGGTCAGGCAGGCATTGATGCGCTGCCCATCCAGCATGATCGTGCATGCGCCGCACTGCCCATGGTCGCAGCCCTTCTTGGTGCCGGTGAGCTGCAGGTGCTCGCGGAGCGCGTCGAGCAGGCTGGTGCGCGTATCCAGCGTCAGCGACACCGCCTGCCCGTTCACCTCGAACGAGACGGGCATCAGCACGGGCGCCGGGACCGGCCCGTCCTGCCTCGTTGCCGCGGGAGTGCTTGCCGCAGATCCCGCTTCCGGCAGCGCGGTCAGTGCGACCGCTGCCGTGCCGGCCAGAACTCCGCGTCGCGTGACCTCGTTTCCGGGTTGATCAGTCATCAGGGCTCCACATCCAGGCAGGCAGCGGCGGATGTTGCGTCGGTCCGGGCCCCCGGGTAGGACGAGGCACTGGCTTGTGATCGGGCCCTCAGCGCTGGACGCGCGCCACCCCGAGCTCCTCCAGCCGCCCGGCCGCCCGCAGGACGAGGTCTTCCCGCCAGGGTGCCGCGATCAGCTGCACCCCGATCGGCAACCCGTCATCCGGCCAGACCGGCACCGCCGCGACCGGCAGCCCGATAAACGAGATCGGCTGGGTGAACACGCCGATATTGGGGCGCAGCGGCATGGTCACCCCGTCTAACTCGATCGTCGTCTGCCCGAGTAGCGGGGCCCGAATCGGGGTCGCCGGCGCCAGCACCAGATCGAATTTCTCGAACACCGTCCGCACCTGGTCGCGATACCAGCGGCGGAACCGCTGAGCCTGCAAGACCCAGGCGGCTGGGATCGCGAGCCCGGCGATCAGGCGGTCGCGCACGGCCGGGTCGAACGCGTCGGCCTGCGTGCGCAGCCGCTCGGCGTGCAGCGCCGCACCTTCGGCCGCGCTGATCACATAGGCGGCTGCCCGCGCCCGCGCTGCTTCGGGGAACTCCACCACCTCGCTCGCGCCCAGCGCCTCGGCCGCCAGCCGAACCGCCGCGAACGCTTCCGGCGCGCCGCCCCGGGCGAAATATTCTCCCGCCACTGCGATCCTCAAGCCGCCCCATTCGGCCGCGATCGCCACTGGCTCGACGGGCCGCGCGGCCTGCGCCGGGTCGTCGGGGTCCGCCCCCTGCATGGCGTCGTAGGCCAGCGCCAAATCGGCCGCGCTCAGCCCGAGCGGCCCCAGATGGTCGAACGACGACACGAAGGGAAAGCTGCCCGCCCGGCTCAACCGGCCGTAGGTCGGCTTCAGCCCGAACAATCCGCAGAACGAGGCCGGCACCCGGATCGAGCCGTTGGTGTCCGACCCCAGCGCGATCGGCACCATGCCCGCCGCCACCGCCGCGCCGGACCCGCCCGACGAGCCGCCCGACATCCGTTGCGTGTCGTGCGGGTTACGTGACGGTCCGTCATGGCAGTTCTCGCCGGTGAAGTCGTAGGCGTACTCGCCCATGTTCAGCGCCCCGACCAGCACGGCGCCCGCCGCCTCCAGCCGCCGCACCAGCGCCGCATCCCGCCCGGCCGGCGCGTTCGCCCGATTGATCCGCGACCCGGCCCGCGTCGCCAGCCCCGCCACGTCGAACAGGTTCTTGACCGCGAACGGCACCCCCGCCAGCGGACCCAGCGCCCGCCCGGAAGCGGCCGCCGCGTCGACTGCCTCGGCCGTGCGGAGCGCGCGCTCCCCCACCACGTCGGTGAACGCATTGATGACCGGGTTCGCCGCCGCGATCCGGGATAGCGCAGCCTCGGTCTCCGCCCGCGCCGTCGTGGCGCCGCTGCGGACGTCGCTTGCGATGGCGCTGGCCGTCCTCATGGGTGGAACACCGGCCCGTATTCCGCCTCGTCCTCGAGCGGGAACGCCAGTACCAGTCCGGCCGCCCCAGTGAGCGTGGCGAAGTTCATCATCGCCGCCGCCCGCCACTCCGGCTGCATGGCGACGCCGAACAGCGCGGCGGCCGTGTCGACGGCTCGGGCCGTGATGTTCTCCTCGTCAGACGCGCTCATTCGATCCCTCCTCACACCGGCGGCTGCGGGAGGCAGGCCAGCAGCTCCCGCGTATAATCGGCGGCTGGCGCGCCCAATACGGCGGCCGTGTCGCCCTGCTCCACGATGCGTCCCGCCCGCATGACGATCACCCGGTCGCAGAGCAACCGCACCACATGCAGGTCGTGGCTGACGAAAAGATAGCTCATCCCGAGCTTGGCCTTCAGGTCCTGCAGGAGGTTCAGCACCACCGCCTGTACAGAGACGTCGAGCGCGGCGGTCGGCTCGTCCAGGATGACCAGCTCCGGATTGAGGGCGATCGCCCGCGCGATCCCCACCCGGGCCTTCTGCCCGCCGGAGAGCTGGTGCGGGAACCGGTCCAGCAGCTCCGTCGGCAGCCCGACCAGCCCCGCGAGTTCCTCGACCCTCGCCCGCAGTGCCGCGCCGCGTTCGGTGCCCATTCGCAGGATGGGGTCCGCGATCGCACGCGCCGCCTGCAGCCGCGGATTGAGGCTGTCGGTCGGGTCCTGGAACACCATCTGGATGCGGCGCCGCACCGGGTCGTGGGCGAAACGGGCGGCCGGTGTCGCGCCGATGTCGCGCCCCTCGAAGCGGATCGAGCCGGCGGTCGCGTCGAGCAGCCGCATGATCATCATCGAGGTCGTCGACTTGCCGCAGCCGGATTCGCCGACCAGCCCCACGCTCTCGCCGCGGCGCACGGTGAAGCCGATGTCGTCCACCGCCCGGAACGGTGCCGCCCCCGCACCCCGGCCGAGGAGGCGCGCCATCGCCCCGCCAGCTCCCGCTCGGGCATACTCCTTCACCAGGCCGGCGACCTCGAGCAGCACCTCGCCGGGCGGCGGCGGCGCGGGCGGCGGTGTCGCGGGCGGTTCCGGCAGCAGGTCCGAGAGGGCGGCGCCGGGCCGCGGCGTCGCCCGCATCAGCCGGCGCGTGTAGGGATGCGCGGGAGCCCGGAAGATCGTCGACGCGGCGGCGGTCTCCACCACGCGGCCCTTTTCCATCACCACGACCCGGTCGCAATAGGCGGCGGCCAGGCCGAGATCGTGGGTGATCAGCAGCGTCGACATGCCGCGGGCCCGGGTCAACTCGGTGATGAGGTCCATCACCGCTTTCTGGGTCGTGACGTCCAGCCCGGTGGTCGGCTCGTCGGCGATCAGCAGCCGCGGGCGGCATGCCAGCGCGATCGCGATCACCACCCGCTGGCACATGCCGCCGGAAAGCTCGAACGGGTAGGCGTCGTAGCGCTCCGCCGGGCGGGCGATGCGTACCTGCTCGAGGGCCTCGATCGCCTTCGCCCGGGCGGTTCCCCGCTCGGCCTGGCCGTGCCGCAGCAGCACGTCGCCGATCTGCTGGCCGACGGAGCGGATCGGGTTGAGCGCCGCACGGGGGTTCTGGAAGATCATGGAGATCTCCCGCCCGCGCAGATCCTGCATCGCCGCCTCGTCCAGCTGCTGCATGGCGATGCCGGAGAACGACACGGCGCCCTCCGCGATCCGCCCTGCCCGGTCCAGGATGCGCATCACGGCGTACGACGTGACCGACTTGCCCGAGCCGGACTCGCCCACCACCGCGAGCGTCTCCCCGCGCGCCACCGAAAGGTTCACCCGCTGCACCGCCCGCACCAGGCCGCGCCGCGTCGCGAACTCGACGGAGAGGTCTTGCACCTCGAGCAGGTTCACGTCGCTCATGTGCGACGCTGCGGGTCGACGATGTCGCGCAAGCCGTCGCCCAGCAGGTTGAAGCAGAATACCGCCAGCATCAGCGCCAGCCCCGGGAACAGCGCAACCCACCACTCGCCGGACATGATGGTGGCGGCCCCCTCGGCCACCATGATGCCCCATTCCGGCGTCGGCGGCCGCACGCCCAACCCGACGAAGCTCAGCCCCGCCGCGTTCAGGATCGCATAGCCCATCGTCAGCGACATCTGGACCGCCATGATCGGCAGGATGTTCGGCAGCACGGTCGTCAGCACGACCCGCAGCTCACCGTTACCGGTCAGCCGCGCCGCCTGGACATAGCCGGCATTCCGGCGCACCAGCGCCTCCGCGCGCGCCACCCGGGCATACAGCGGGAAGTTCACGATGGCGGTTGCCAGCACGATGTTCGTCACGCTGTTGCCCAGCGCCGCGACGATGCCCAGCGCCAGCACGAATAGCGGGAACGCCATGATGGTGTCGGCCAGCCGCCCCACGATCCGGTCCGTCCAACCGCCGAAGAACCCGGCCGCCACCCCGGCCACGCCGCCCAACACGAACACCAGCGCCACCGAAAAGACCGCGATCGCCATGTCGAGCCTTGCGGCCACCACGACGCGGGACAGGATGTCGCGGCCGAGCTGATCGGTGCCGAACCAGTGCGCGGCGTTGGGCGGCTGCAGCGCCTGCGCCGTGTCGCTGGCAAGCGGTTCGTAGGGCACCACCGACGGGCCGATCAGCGCGGCCAGCAGCAGCAGCAGAAACAGCGTGAAGCTCGCCGCGGTGACCGGGTCCTGCGTCAGCACGTAGCGCGCATGCCCGAACAGCCGCGTGCGTTCCACCGGTGCCGCGGCGACGGCCGGACCCGGCAGCACGCTCTCCCCGTCGGCGCGCGCCGCCGGGATCATGCCGCCGCCTTCATGCGCGGATCGATCAGCCCGTAGAGCAGGTCGATCAGCAGGTTCAGCAGGATGTAGAGCACCGCCATCGTCAGGACGAAGCCTTGCACCGGCGCGAAATCCGACGCTATCAGCGCCTCGACAGCATAAGACCCGATGCCCGGCCAGGCGAACACCTTCTCCACCAGCACGTTCGCGCCCAAGAGAAACGAGAACACCATGCCCAACGTCGTCAGCACCGGTAGCATCGCGTTCCGGAAGGCGTAGGTCAGCACCACCGTCCGCCCCGTCAGCCCGCTCGCGCGCGCGGTGCGGACGAACTCGGAGGCGAGCGCGGCCAGCATAGCGGCCCGGGTCATGCGCGCGAGCGGCGCCAGCGCGAACACCGCAAGCGTAACCGCCGGCAGCACCAGCTGCGATAGGGCCGCCCGGAAGGTCGCGCCGTCGAACGCCCAAAGACTGTCGACCAGGAGGAAGCCGGTCACCCGCGGCGGCTCCGAGAGGAAGCTGTCCAGCCGCCCCAGCGGCGCCGGCGCCCAGCCGAGCACGAAGTAGAACACATAGACGGTCAGCAACCCGGTGAAGAACACCGGCAACGACACCCCCGCCGTCGTCACGACCCGGCAGAGATGGTCCACCCACGATCCCTGCCGCAGCGCCGCCGCCAACCCGAGCGGCACCGCGACGGCGACGGCCAGCAAGAGGCTCAGCAGCGTCAGCTCCGCCGAGGCCGGCAGCCGGTTGGCGAGCTCGGTCAGGACTGGCTGCCCGGTCGTCAACGACGTGCCGAGATTGCCGTGCGCGAGGTCGCCGACATAGCGCCCGAACTGGACCCAGAGCGGCTGGTCGAGGCCGAGCTGGTGCTGGATTGCGGCGATCGCCTCCTTCGAGGCGACCGGACCGGCGAAGTAGGTCGCCGGGTCGCCGGGCAGCACGCGGGTGAGCAGGAACGTGACGATGACGACGCCGACCAGGCTCGGCACCGCCGTCCCGAGCCGCGACAGGGTCAGGCGCAGCATCGGCTTCTCCTCAGCTCTTGGTGAAAGCCCGGAAGTCCGGCTCGCGGCATGGCCAGAACTGGTAACCGCCGATCGATTTCTGCATCGCGACGTCATGCAGCGGCTGCGCCACCGGAATGAACGGCACATCCTCTTCGGCCAGCTTCACGAAGGATTTGACTGCGGTATCGTAGTCGGCCTGGTCCGGCGCGAAACGGGCGGCGTCGATCTCCTTGTCCATCGTCTTGTTCTGATACGAGGCGACGTTGAACACGGAATTGTTGCCGTGATAGTTCCAGAAGAAGAAGTAATCCGGCCAGTCCAGCCACCCGGCGAACCGGTTGATGACGATGGGCGCCGTCTTCTTGTTGAGCTCGCCGCGGAAGTTCGCCCCCGGCACCTTGTTCAGCTCGACGTTGATCCCGAGCGGCGCGAGCGACTCCTTCAGCAGCACGGCCATTGGTTCGGCGATCGTCGACTGCCCGCTGTCGAACAGCACCGACGTGCTGAAGCCGCCGGGGGCCACTTGCTGCACTAAAGCCCGCGCTTTCTCGAGATTCGTGTCGTAGGGGAACGGCTGCGGCCAAGCGACCGTCGGCCCGCCCGCAGCACCCCACATCGGCACGCCGCGGCCATACAGCGCGACCTGCATCATCTTCTCGTAAGGGATCGCCCAGGCGACGGCTTGGCGCACGCGCGGGTCGGTGAACGGCCCGGTCGCGGTATTCAGCGCCACGTACCAGATGCCGTTCGGAACCGGCACCCCGACAACTTGGACTTTGCCGGCCTCGGCCAGGTCTTTGAAGTCTTTCGGCGGCAGGCCGAACGACACGTCGGCGTCGCCGCGCTCGAGCAGCGCGCGCCTCGTCGCGGCGGAGGGGATGTCGCGCGCGATGATCCGCCGCATCGCCGGCTTCGCCCCGCAGGCCCACTCCTCGTTCCGGACATAGATCGTCTCGGTGCCGGGCTTCCAGCTTTCAACTTTGTAACCGCCGGAGCCCGCCACGTTGTTCTTCAGCCACTCCTTCGCCCACGGGTCGCCGCCCGCGTTCTTCAGCGCCAACTCGCTATCGAACACGAACGGGATCGTGACGCCCAAGTCGGGCATCAGCAGCTTGTCCTTGCGGATGAAATCGATGCGGAACGTTTTGTCGTCCACCGCCACGAACTGCTCCGGCTTCTCCATGCTGCCGGCATTCATCTGCGTGGTCGCGAAGCCGCCGATGCTCACCGCCCGGTCCAGCGACCATTTCACGTCCCTGGCCGTCACCGGTCGGCCGGAATGGAACTTCGCGTCGCGCAGCTTGAACGTGACGCTCATGCCGTCGCTCGCTTCCTGCCAGCTCTCGGCGAGCTCCGGCTCGAGCTGGTTGAGCGTGAAGGTCTTGCCCTTGCCGTCCGGCAGCGGAACCGTCTTGAAGCGGACCAGCCGGTCGTAGCAGTTGAGCGCCACCCCATTGACGGGCTGCGACGAGCCGAGCCCCTGCATGTCCATGCTGTTCGGCCCGTATTCCTGCACCAGCAGCAGCGTTTCCGCCCGCGTCGGAGATTGGGCCTCCGCCCTTTGCGCACTTAGCGCGGGGGCCGCGAGTGCGGCCGTCGAGGTCGCCAAGAAGGTTCTGCGGTCCATGGTGGAACTCCGGTCAGGGTGGGTCATGCGGAGCGCGCCGCGAGGTAGCCGCGCCAACCGCCGTGATGCGAGATGTCTTCCGCGCCTCTGATGCCCTCGGCCTCGACCAGGAAGCCCTTCGGGGCGCTGCCGTCGGCCAGGCGAACGGTGCCGAGCCCGAGCGGCGCCGGAATGGCGTCCAGCAAGGCGCCGACTTGGACCGTGGGAATACGCCAGACCTCGAGCGCGATGGCCCGGCCCGCGCCCGCGGCCACCCGCAGGAGGCCGGGCCGGTGCGGCGGCCCGCCCGGCAGCGCAAACAGCCGGTAGCAGGCCTCGGTCTCCGCCGCCCGGTCGAAGCGCCCCTCGAGCGCCGTGATCTCGCCGTTGAGCGGCAAACCCTCCATGTGGGCCCCGACCAGCGCGATCTCGAGGAAGCTCATGCTCCCTCTACCCGCATACCGAGCGCCACGAGCCGGGCCTCGGACCCGCCGCGGCCGATGAACGTCATCCCCGCCGGCAAGCCATCCGGCCGGTCCGGGCCCGGAACCGCGAGCGCCGCCAGCCCGAGCAGGTTGACGAAGTTGGTGAACACTCCGAGCCGCGCATTCGGCCCGATCGGGTCCGCCGCCAACTCGCCGAGCGTCGGGAACAGCGGTGCGGTCGGCACGGCCAGCGCGTCGATGCGGTGCCAAACCTTCGCGGTCTCCCGGCGCAATTCCGCCAGCTTGTGCATGGCGCGGAAAGCGTCGGCCGCGCTGTGCCGCGCGCCGCCCCCGATGATGCCGCGCGTGACCGGCAGCACCGCCTCCGGCGCGGCGTTGGCTAGGAAGTCTTCGAGCCCCGCCAGCCGCTCCGCGACCCAAGCCCCCTCGTACAGCAACGCCGCCACCGCGTTGAAGGGCGCCATCGGCACCGGAACGAGCTCGAGGTCGAGCGAGGCCAGATGCGCGAGCGCAGCGTCCCAAGCCGCCTCCGCGTCCGCGTCGAAGCGGGGCCGGTCCGCCTCCGCCGGAATGCCGATGACACGCACCGTCCGCGCCTCTGCCGGCGGGATGGATCGCGAATAGGGGTCTTCGGGATCGTATCCCGCGATGACTTGGTGCACCGTCCAGGCCTCGGCGACGCCGTGCGTGAAGACCGAGACGCAGTCCAGCGAACGGCACGCCGGAACCACGCCGCGGCTCGACACGCCACCCGGCGTCGGCTTGAGCCCGACCAGGCCGCAGAGCCCCGCCGGCACCCGGCCCGACCCGGCCGTGTCCGTCCCCAGCGCCACCGGCACCAGCCCGGCCGCCACCGCCACCGCCGAGCCCGACGACGAGCCCCCCGGCACGCGACCCGGCGCCCGCGGATTGCGCGGCACCGCATGCGGCGTGCGCGTCCCGTTCAACCCGGTGGCGAACTGGTCCAGGTTGGTCTTGCCCATCGGCACCGCGCCCGCAGCCACCAGCCGGGCGACCGTCTCGGCGTGACGCTCGGGCAGGTAGGCGTAAGCCGGGCACGCCGCCGTCGTCGGCATCCCCGCCACGTCGATGTTGTCTTTGACCGCGAACGGCACGCCCCAGAGCGGCAGGCTCTCGCGGTCCTTGTCCGCCAGATTGCGGACGAACCCGTCCAGCGCCTCGGTCGAGATCACATGGAGAAAGATGCCGGGGTCGTCGGATGCCCGGATCCGCTCGCGCACCGCCGCGAGCGCGGACGCTGGCCGCTCGCCGGAGGCGTAGAGCTTACGGAAACCCTCGATCTTCCTCGGAACGTGCGACGTCATCGGGGATGGCACAGCAAAGGCCGTGCCAAGGCCGAAACGAGCCGGCGCTTGGCCGCACCGTTCCGGGATGCCCAGAAACAAGGCAGCTCCCTGTTCCATTCAGCCGCGCCGGCGCAGCGTGAACGCCGCGCCGCGTCGGCGT
Source organism: Acetobacteraceae bacterium (assembly GCA_032249615.1). Lineage (GTDB taxonomy): Bacteria > Pseudomonadota > Alphaproteobacteria > Acetobacterales > Acetobacteraceae > JAVVHH01. The sequence goes on along the minus strand of JAVVHH010000015.1, from coordinate 2,286 downwards.
CGTCAGAACAGGCTGATGAGCACCAGGATGAGCCCCGTGAGCGCGACACCCCAAACCAGGCTTCGCCAGGGCGTGAGCCCGATGCCGTAGACGGGCACGTAGATCAGGCGACCCCAGAAGAACAGGCCGGCTCCCCAGGCGGTCAGTGCGCTATCCCGCCCTCCCACATGCGCCAACAGCACCGCCCCGATGAAGATCGGGAGCGACTCCCAAAGGTTCGCTTGCGCTCGGGCCAGGCGGCCCGCCGCCCCCTCGTAGCGCTCCGGACCACCTTCCCGGTTGCCCGCCGCCCACTCCATCCCGTCCTGCCTCCGCTTGAACCCCGCCGCGAGCAGGATTTGGAACAGCGCCAGCACGAGCGTCGCGGCAAGGTAGAAGAGGGGCGTGGTCATGGAACCTGGATCCGATCGTCTGATTCCGCGAGCATAACGGATGCAATCAGGATTGTCCGGCACCGGCCCGCCGCATAGGCTGCAACGGTCCTCGGAGCCATCTTCTGGTGGCACAACGTTTGCTGAGACCGCTCCAGCCGCGTCACGACCCCGCTTGTAAAGGAACCCCAATGTTTCGACGCACCCTGCTCGCCGTCACCGCCCTGTTCGGGCTCACGGGCGGCGCCCGTGCCGCCGACGACATCCTGATCGGCGCGGTCTATCCGCTGTCCGGCAACGCCGCCGCCATCGGTCACGACGCCCAGGCCGCGATGGAAACCGAAGCCGCGATCATCAACGGCACCGCCGGTGAAAAAATCCCGGGCATGCTGCTCGGCTCCGGCGAGGGCCTACCCAATCTCGGCGGCGCACACGTCAAGCTGGTCTGGGCCGATAGCCAGAACAACCCGCAAATCGCGCGGACCGAGGCCGAGCGGCTCATCACCCAGAGCCACGTCGTCGCCATCATCGGCAGCTACACGAGCGCCACCGCCGTCACCATCAGCCAGATCTGCGACCGCTACCAGATCCCCTACATCTCCGCCGACAACTCGTCGCCGAGCCTGAACAAGCAGGGTCTGTCCTGGTTCTTCCGCCCGTCGCCCACCGACGTCGGGTTCACGGGCGCGATGTTCGATTTCATCGACTGGGCCGGCCAGAACGGCCACCCGATCAAGAGCGTGGCCATCATCCACGAGAATTCCGTCTTCGGCACCGATAGCGGCAAGCTGCAGGCCAGCTTGGCCGAGAAGGCCGGCATCAAGGTGGCCGCCGATCTCGCCTATCAAGCCAGCACGCCGTCGCTCTCCGTCGAGGCGCAGCGCCTGAAGGCGGCGGACGCCGACCTGGTGCTGCCGTCGTCTTACACCAGCGACGCCATCCTGATGATGCGCTCGATGCATGACGCCGGCTACTCGCCGAAAGCCCTGCTGGCGCAGGATGCCGGCTTCATCGACCCGGCCTTCCTCAAGGCCGCGGGACCGCTGGCCAACGGGGTCATGAGCCGCTCCAGCTTCGCCCTCGATGCGACTTCGACCCGGCCGGCCATCGGCCCGGTCAACAAACTCTACGCCGCCCGCAATGACGGCAAGGACCTCAACGACCTCACGGCCCGGGAGGTCACCGCGCTCGAGGTGCTGGCGGACGCCATCAACCGCGCCAAGTCGACCAAGAACACCGACCTGCAAGCCGCGCTGAAGGCGACCGATATTCCCGGCGACAAGACCGTCATGCCCTGGAAGGGGATCAAGTTCGACGAGACCGGCCAGAACACCGAGGGGAACCCGGTCATCCAGCAATGGAACGGCAGCATGTGGCATACCGTGTTCCCGACCGACGTCGCCACCGCCAAGCCGGTCTGGTCCGTCGGCCAGTAGCGCGCCGGTTTGACGGCATCGCTCGTCCTGCAGGTCGCCCTCGGCGGCCTGCTCATGGGGCTCGTCTACGCGCTGGTCGCGGCCGGGCTGTCGCTCATCTTCGGGCTGATGGACGTGGTCAATTTCGCCCATGGCGAGCTGTTGATGCTGGCCATGTATGCGACGTTCTTCATCAGCGCCGGGCTGGGCCTTGACCCGCTGCTGCAGCTCCCGCTGGTGGCCGCGCTCCTGTTCCTGGTTGGCGTCGCGATCTACCGGCTGCTCATCGCCCGCGCGCTGGCTGTCCGGTTCAACTCCGGCATGGTGCAGATCTTCGTCACCTTCGGGCTCTCCATCTTCCTCGTCGGCGCCGCGCAGACCGCCTTCGGCAGCGACTTCCGCTCGGTCACCACGGGCATCCTCGCCAATCGCATCGTCCAGTTCGGCGGCATCGTGCTGCCGCTGCCCCAGCTCGCGGCCGGCATCGTCTGCCTGCTGGC
>JAVVHH010000014.1:0-39219 GCA_032249615.1 Acetobacteraceae bacterium | reverse complement strand
GCACCGGCTTGGGCGGATGGTCGAGATTGGCTTCGATGTTGTCGTAACGGGTGATCCGGTTCAGTTCGGCCACATAGAGCGCGCCGTCATGGAAAGCGACGCCGTTGGGCCGATACAGCCCGCTCGCGATGACCTTTACCGTCGGCTTCCCCCCATTGGCGCCCGGCGTGACCGCGTAAACCTTGTCCAGAAGCCGGTTGCCGACGAACACGATGCCGGACGGGGTCACCGCCAGCGAGCGCGCATCCGCGATCCCGGTCGCATACGGCTCGACCTTGAAGCCGGCCGGAACTTTGAGCTTGTCGGTGGGCATCTCGGCAGCCGCGGTGGGCAACGGCGGCGAATCGACGGGAGCAAGCGTGTTGCCCTTCGGCCGATCGTACAACGCACTTCCGCGCTCGTTGGGAACAGTCAGCCCGGGGCCGCTGGTCTTCGGTGCTTCCTTCGGCAACTGCGCCATCGCGGTCCCCGCGAGCAGGCTCGCGACGAACGCTGCCCCCACGGCCTGACACATCGCATTTTGCAATATCTTCATCGTATTCTCCCCGTTTTGTATCTATTTGCACGTAGTGTGAACAGGTCGCGTTCGATTTGTCCAGAGCTGTCCTACTCAGGCACCGTTGCTAATCGCTAACCAAGCCGAGCGGCAGTCCGAGCAGCTGGTTGACGCTGATCGACAGCTTCAAGCCGATCACCAGCGCGTCCTTCGGAGCGAACTTCGCGGTCGGCCGGTTGATCGGATCCGGGTTTACCAAATACTGTAGGCTGCCGGCCAGAAAAACTCCGTTTGTTACGCGGTAATTGTAGTTGGCTTCGAAGATCCCCTGGTTGCGGCTGACGAAGCTATTGCTTCCGGCCCTGCGAAGCAGCTCGTTGACGTAGCCGTCCTCCTTGTCCGAAAGCCGGATGTAGGTCGCCAGAATGCCGATCTGGTCGGCGGGACGGCCAGGAAACGGCCCGGTCCAGATGCCGCCGGCAACGCCCTGGAAGGAAAAGATGCCCTCCCCATCGAACGGCACGCCCGCCGTCGCGAAGACCGCTATTCCGCGCTGGCCAGGCCCGGTGTCCGGCCGCCACACCACCTGGTCCCCGAGCGCATATGCGCCGCGTCGCCCGCCGCTGTAGGCGAGCGGCGCTCCCCCGAACAGCGCACGCGAGCGGTTTCGGGTGCTGAGGTACGGGTCGTTGTAGGGAGCCGAATTGTACCATCCCCCGATCTTGTAATGCCGCGGATAGGGGTCGGTCTCGTACTCGGTTCCGTAGCCGACCTCGAACGGCACCACGTAGCCGGTCGAATGCTCGAGACCCCAATCGAACCCGTTATTGGTGTTGCGCACGGAGTTGGTCTCGAACGCGCCCGCCTTGACGTAGATTGCCGGCACCGGGTTGTACCGGACATAGCCGCCCCAGTTGACGTACGGGAAACCGGGGAACGCGCCGACCGCTTGCGTCAGCTCGAACGGGCAATCGGCTACGTTCTGGAAACGGCAGCCATAGGTGGAGCGCGCGAATTGCCCTGTCGCGTTCGCCCGCCCCACGACGATGTCGAGCTGCTTGTTGAACAGGCTCTGCTCGTAGGTGAATTCGGTGAGCTCGAACTGCTTCCGCGGGTAGTAGAACGACTGCACCTTGGTCCGCGAACCGATGAAGTCGCTCGACAGTTCGTGGCCGTAGAACTGCGCGAACGTCGCATGGACCTGCGCCCCGTTGAGGCCGGCCAGCTTTCCAAGGTCCGCATCCGCGCCGAAGATGACCACGCCGGAGGTGTCGGTCCCCTGCGCCAACCCGCCGGTCGGATTGGCCGCAAAACTCTGCACGTAACGCAGCCGCGGTAGGATGCCGGCTTGATAGAGTGATTGGCCCAGCCGAACGATCGGTTCGAGCTGCGTGCCCAGCAGCGGGCTCGCCCTCGGAGCGGCCGGACTAGGCGACGGTTGGAATACCGGCAGCCGAGGAACCTCTTCCCCAGCATCTGCCGCACCGAGAAATACGGCAAGGCCGATCAACGCCAGCGCGCGAGTCGTTTTGTTCATTCGCTTCCCCCGCGCCAGTTCACCTGAGCTCGACCAAAAAAGCCAGCCGGACGCGACCGCTTGGCGCGCAAACGCTGCGATGTTAGGGACCGCACGCCATCAGAGGACAGTCCCCATGAGCGCTATCGCCGATATCGTCGCCCGCGAAGTCCTGGACAGTCGCGGCAATCCGACGGTCGAAGCCGAGGTGCTGCTCGACACCGGCGCCTCCGGCCGCGCGATCGTGCCCTCCGGCGCCTCGACGGGCGCCCACGAAGCCGTCGAGCTGCGCGACGGCGACAAATCCCGCTTTGGCGGCAAGGGCGTGCGCAACGCCTGCGCCAACATCGAGGGCGAGATCTTCGACGCCATCGGCGGCATGGACGCCTCCGAGCAGATCAAGCTCGACGAGCTGATGATCGATCTCGACGGAACGCCCAACAAGTCGCGCCTCGGCGCCAACGCGATCCTGGCCGTGTCCCTGGCTTTGGCCAAGGCGGCGGCCGACGATCTCGGCATGCCGCTCTACCGTTACGTCGGCGGCGTATTCGCCCGCACCCTGCCGGTCCCGATGATGAACATCGTCAATGGCGGCCAGCACGCGGACAACCCGATCGACATCCAGGAGTTCATGGTCCAGCCCGTCGGCGCGGCCACGGTCGCCGACGCCGTCCGGATGGGCTCCGAAATCTTCCAGGCGCTCAAGAAGGCGCTGCACGATGCCGGCCACAGCACCAACGTCGGCGACGAGGGCGGCTTCGCCCCCAATCTGAAATCCGCCGAAGAAGCGCTCGATTTCATTAGCAAAGCCTGCACCACCGCGGGATACCGGCCCGGCGACGACGTCACCTTCGCGCTCGACTGCGCCAGCACCGAGTTCTTCAAGGGCGGCACCTACGACCTCGAGGGCGAAGGCAAGAAGTTCGACGCCGCCGGCATGGTCGACTATCTCGCCAAGCTCTGTGACCGCTTCCCGATCGCCTCAATCGAAGATGGCTGCGCCGAGGACGACTGGGCCGGCTGGAAGCACCTGACCGAGGTGCTCGGCAAGCGCGTCCAACTCGTCGGCGACGATCTCTTCGTCACCAACACCGAACGCCTCCGCCGCGGCATCGCCGAAGGCACCGGCAACTCCATCCTCGTCAAGGTCAATCAGATCGGCACCCTGTCCGAGACGCTCGAAGCCATCGAATTGGCCCACCGTGCCGGCATGACCAGCGTCATGAGCCACCGTTCCGGCGAGACGGAAGACAACACGATCGCCGACTTGGCCGTCGCGGCCAACTGCGGCCAGATCAAGACCGGCAGCCTGGCCCGCAGCGACCGCACCGCGAAGTACAACCAACTGATCCGCATCGAGAGCGAGCTCGGCCCCGCGGCCCGCTACGCCGGCCGCACGATCCTGCGGCGCGCCTGAAGCGCAGAGCATGAGTGCAGCCCGTCATCCGATCGGCTATGATGCAGCCATGTCCGGATTCGTGCAGCGCGCCGGCCGAACGCTTCGCAACGGGCTGCGGGCGACCGTGCTTCCCGCGATTTTCCTGTCCCTGATCGCCTATTTCCTCTGGAACGCGACGCAGGGAGATCGCGGCCTGCAAGCCTACGCCATCCGTCAGGAACAGCTCAAGGCAGTGCAGGCTGAACTCGCCAAAGCCCAAGCCGAGCAAGCTGGATGGGATCGCCGGGTCAGCGAGTTACGCTCGCAGCATCTCGACCCCGACATGCTGGACGAGCGGGCGCGCGCGATGCTGAACCTTGCCGACCCGGCGGACATCGTGGCGCCATACGGCCCGGGCAAGCGCCTCTTCACGCCGCCCTGATCAGCCCAGCGCCGCGCCCTCCCGCAACACCGCTTCGACCGCCGGCGTGAACGCGCCGCACTCCTCGTGCAGCACCGTGCAAGTCGTCACCAGCCGCGCCGCGCCGCGCCGCGCTTGCAATACGTTGAGCTTGGCCTCGCGTCCGCGCTTCGGCAGCAACGCATGATGGCGCGCAAGCTCCAGTCCAACCGTCTCGCAAGCCGCGATGGCGCGCCCGACCAACGGCGTCGGCACGATCAGAGTCAACGACCCGTCCGGCACCAGCGCGCCCGCCATGGCGGCGATCCACTGCTCCAATCCGCCGGGTGCCTCCTGCTTCGCCCGCCGCCGCCGCGCCACCGGCGAGGCCGTCGACCGCTCGTCGAACCACGGCGGATTTGCGAGCACGTGATCAGCTTCCGGCAGCGCGAAGGACATGACGTCGCCAGTCCGGATGGTGAGCCCGGCAAACCCGTTCGCCGCGCAGTTCACTCGCGCCAGTTCCGCCATCTCCGGGTCGATCTCGACGCCCGTGCCCCTGATGCCGCCAACCCGCGCGGCCAGGCACAGCAGCCCGGCCCCGGCCCCGGTTCCCGCCTCGACGACCCGATCCCCTGGGCGGGCCGGAACGCTGGCCGCGAGGAGAACGGGTTCGATCCCGGTGCGATAGCCGTCTTGGGGCTGGCGATACCGCAGGCGTCCCCCGAGCAGGGTGCCCTCCGTCGTCTCCACCTACAGCAGCTCCGCTTCCCGCAGCACGCGGCGCGCCTGCACCTCGTCCTCTTCGAGCACGGCCAGCCGCCGCGGGATGATCCCGATACTGCCTTCCACCGCGCTCACGTGAGCATCGAGCAACACGCTTTCGATCCCCGCATCGCGCAGCAGGGCGGCCAGAAAGCTGAGTCGGACGAGATCGTTAGATTGAGCAAGCGTTCGCATCCTGGCGTTCGGTCCCGGTCGGTCGTATTCGATGGCGATGTGCCCCAGCTTGACCCTTTTTCCGCAGCGCCGATATGGTTGGTGGCAGTGCGATCCGATTTCAGACGGAGAGCATCGCCAACCGGGCCGGCGCCGGGCTCCCGCCGGTGGACCAACGGGAGTCCGTCTTGAATAACGTTTCCCCGCCACTCCAGGCCCGGGCCCCCGGGTCGCCTGAACCAGACGCGCTTGCTCGGCTCACCGACCTCGTCGGCGCTGACCTGCACGCCTGCAATCGGACGATCGTGGCGCGGATGGACAGCCCGGTGGCGCTCATCCCGCAATTGGCCGCCCATATCGTCGCCGCCGGCGGCAAGCGGCTGCGCCCGGTGCTGACCCTCGCCTGCGCGCGCCTCTGCGGCTACGAGGGCGCGCGGCATGTCGAGCTCGCCGCCTGCGTCGAGTTCATCCACACCGCCACCTTGCTCCACGACGACGTGGTCGACGAAAGCGTGCTGCGCCGCGGCCTCTCCAGCGCCAATTCGGTGTTCGGCAACAAGGCGTCCGTTCTCGTCGGCGATTTCCTGTTCGCCCGAGCGTTCCAACTCATGGTCGCCGACGGCTCGCTTCCCGTGCTCGGGATCCTGTCCAAGGCCGCTGCCACGATCGCGGAAGGCGAGGTTCATCAACTCGTCATCCAGAACGACTTGGCGACCACCGAGGAACAGTATCTCGAGGTCATCCGGGGCAAGACGGCGGCCTTGTTTGCGGCCGCGTGCGAAGTCGGTGGCGTCGTCGCCGGCCGGCCCGACGCCGAGTGCCGCGCGCTCGCCGCATTCGGCGACCACCTCGGCATCGCCTTTCAACTCGTGGACGACGCGCTGGACTATGCGGCCGATCAGGCCACGCTCGGCAAAACGGTCGGCGATGATTTCCGCGAGGGCAAGATCACGCTCCCGGTGCTCGCCGCCTATCACGCGGCCGACGACAAGGCCCGGGAGTTCTGGGTCCGCACCATCGAGGCGAGCGAGCAGAAGCCCGACGACCTCGACCGCGCACTCTGCCTGATCGAGCAGACCGGTGCGATCCAGGCAACGCTCGATCTCGCGGCCACCTTCGCCGCGGCCGCCAAGAATCAGCTGGCGATCTTCGCCCCGAGCCCGCTACGGGACGCTCTGGCGGACGTGGCCGATTTCACCGTGAGCCGCGCCCGCTAAGCATCGCCGCGCGCGGCTTCAGGCTGCCGAGCGGGCGATCGTCAGGAAATCTTCAGCATTGAGGCTTGCGCCGCCGACCAGCGCCCCACCCACGCCCGGCAAAACCAACAGCGTGGAAGCGCCCGCCGGCTTGACCGAGCCGCCGTACAGCACGCGCACGCCCTGCCCGCTCTCGCCCAGAGTGCCCACGAGTTGGTCGCGGATGCACCGGTGCATGGTGACGATGTCGTCGTCCTCCGCGACCCGGCCGGTCCCGATCGCCCAGATCGGCTCGTACGCGATCACGCCCGTGAAGCCCGCCGGCACGCTGCCATCCACCTGCGCCGCCACCACCGTCTCGGCTGCGCCCGCCAGCCGCTGCTGCTCTGTCTCGCCCACGCAGATGATCGGCAGCAGCCCGGCCAGCATCGCCGCCTCCGCCTTGTCCCGCACCATCGCGTTGGATTCCGCATAGGCCTGGCGTCGCTCGGAATGCCCGACAATCACCCAGCGCGCGCCGGCATCGCGCAGCATTTCCGGCGAAATGTCGCCGGTATGGGCTCCTTTTGGCGCCGCATGGCAGTCCTGCCCGCCGACCAGGATCGCGCTCCCCTGCAGCGTGTCAGCCACCGCCCCGAGCACGGTCGCCGGCGGGCACACGAGGATGTCGCAGCCGAGCCCATCTGCACTCTGCCGCAGCGCGCTCGCCAGGGCGAGGGCTTCGGCTCGCAGACCGTTCATCTTCCAATTGCCGGCGATCAGTTGCCGCATACCCCCGTCGCGCTCCTCAGCCACTCGCCTGCATATTGCCGGCTGGCCCCCGTCTGGCAAATACGTTCCTGTCTGCCTATGGTGCGGCCCTCGCTCCATCGCCCGGGCTTTTCGTCACCATGATGTCCTTCTTCCGCGCTTTTCTGAACACTTGGGCCGCCCGGGCCTTCTTCGTCGTGCTGGTCGCGGCGTTCGGCCTCTGGGGCATCGCCGATGTCGTCCGCAACTACGGCAAGACGACGTCCCTCGCGACAGTCGGCGCACGCACGATCGAACCGCAGGAGTTCGAGGAAGCGTTCCACCGCAACCTCGCCCAGGTTACCCGCATGATGGGCAACGCCGCCGAGCCCCCGCCGGACGTACGCCGCTCGGTTGCCGGCGAGTCGCTCGAGCGCTTGATCGTGCAGGCCGCGATCGCCGACGAGGTCCAGCGGCTGGGGATCGAGGTGCCGGATGCGGCCCTGCGCCAAGCGGTCTTCGCCATCCCCGCTTTCCACGGCTCGGCCGGCACCTTCGACCGCGCGACGTTCGAGTCCGTTATGCGCAACAACAACATGACCGAGCCCCGCTTCCTCGATCTGCTCCGCTCCGACATCGGCCAACGCCAGCTGATGGAGACGATTCAAGCCGGGGTCACGCCGCCCGAAACCCTGCTCAAACAAGTCTACGCGTTCCAGCGTGAGACCCGCAGCGCCCAGGTCGTCGAGCTTCCGTTCAGCGACGCGCCGGCCCCGCCCGCACCGAGCCCCGAAGACCTGCAGCGCGAATATGAGAACGACCCGGCTGCCTACAGCGCCCCTGCCTATCGGCGCATCAAGCTCGTCGTGTTGTCGCCGCAGACGCTGGCCGGCGGCATCGAGGTCAAGCCGGAGGACATCCAGGCCTATTACGAGGCGCACAAGGCCGATTACGTCTCCGAAGAGAAGCGCGCGGCCGAGGTGATCGTCGCCCCGGACAAAGCGTCTGCCGACAAACTGGCTGCGGAGTGGAAGGCCGGCGCTGATTGGGCTGCCATGGACAAGTCCGCGCAGGCGGCCAAGGGATCGGCCGTGCGCCTCGACGCCTCGACCAGGGATCAATTCCCGTCGCCGGAACTGGCCGACGCAGTCTTCGCCGCGCCCCCCGACACGGTGTCTGCGCCGATCCCGTCGGCGTTCGGCTTCCAGATCATCCGCGTCACGCAGGTGATCCCGGGCCAGACGCGGACGCTCGACCAGGTGAAGGACTCCATCCGCCAGAAGATCGCCCAGGAGCGCGCTGTCGATCAGGTCTACACCCGCGCCAACAAGCTGGACGACGCCCTCTCCGCCGGCACAAGCCTCGACGATCTCCCCGGCGAACTCGGCGCCGCCGGCGTCTCCGGCACGCTCGACGCGCAGGGCAACACTCCGGCCGGCGAGCCCGCGCCGATCCCCGGAAGCCCGGCGTTGCGCAAGGCTATCATCGCCACCGCCTTCAGCACCCCGAAAGGCGACGCCCCCCACATGATAGAGGGGCCGGACCAGTCGTACTACGCCCTGGCGGTCGAAGACATCACCGAGCCGAAGCTGAAGCCGCTGACGGAGGTCGAGGCCCAGGTGAAGGCCGATTGGGAGGCCGCTGCCCGCCGCCATGAACAGGACGCGGCGGCTGCCAAGCTCATGACCGCGGCCCAGGCCGGAGGCTCCCTCGACGACGCCGCCACGATCGCCGGGTTCCGCGTCGACACGACCCCGCCCGTGACGCGCGACGGCACCAACGAGCACGTGCCGCCGCCGGTGCAACAAGCCCTGTTCCGCCTCAAGAAGGGCGAAACGACCATGGTGGAGACCGCCGACGCCTTCTGGGTCGTGCGGCTCACCGACATCACCGACCCCGACATCGCGCAGGACCCGGTCGGCGCCGCCCAGTTCCGCGACGCGCTCACCAAGGCGCTCGATCAGGACATGGAAGTCGTGTTCGCCACCGCGCAACGCGATCGCGCCCAACCGCGGGTCAACCGCGAAATGCTGGACAGCCTGCTCCGATGAACGCCGTTGCCTCCCCGAGCCGAGCCTCCTTCCAGCGATCGTACGAGGCCGGCAGCGGCACGCTGGTCTGGACGACCGGCGTCGCTGACCTCGAAACCCCGGTCGGCGCCTATATGAAACTGGCAGCAGGCCGGCCGTTCTCCGTCCTTCTCGAGAGCATCGAAGGGGGGGCCGCGCGGAGCCGCTACTCGATCATCGGCATGTCGCCCGACGTGATCTGGCGCTGCCGCGACGGACGCGCCGAGTTCAATGGCAATGCCCGCGCCGCCCCGCACGCCTTCGTCCCCGAACCTGACGCTCCGCTCGACAGCCTCCGCGCGCTCATCGCCCGAAGCAGGATGGATATCCCTGACCACCTGCCGCCGATGCTGGGCGGCCTGATCGGCTATCTCGGCTACGACATGGTGCGCCAAATGGAGCGCCTGCCCGCCAAAAACCGCGATGAGCTCGGCTTGCCCGAGGCGTTGCTGATCAGGCCGAGCATCTTCGCCGTGTTCGACAACGTGCGCGACGAGCTCACCCTTGCCGCACCGATCTACCCGCAGGAGGGCGTGTCCGCCGCCGCTGCCTGGGACCGCGCGGAAGCCGCCCTGGCCGAGGCCAACGCGCTCCTCGAACGCCCCCTGCCCCACGCGGTGCCGCCCGTTACCCTGCCGCCCCAACCGGAGCCCGGCTCCAACATGAGCAAGGCCGAGTTCATGGGCGTTGTCGAGCGCATGAAAGACTACATCGCGGCAGGAGACGCCTTCCAGATCGTTCCCAGCCAGCGCTTTTCCGCGCCGTTCGCGCTGCCGCCTTTCGCGCTCTATCGCGCGCTGCGCCGGGTCAATCCGGCGCCCTTCCTGTTCTTCCTCGACTTCGGCGGCTTCTCCGTCGTGGGCAGTTCGCCGGAGATCCTGGTGCGCCTACGCGACGGCACGGTGACCCTGCGTCCGCTCGCCGGCACGCGCCCCCGTGGCGCCACCCGAGAGGAAGACCTCCGCCTCGAGCACGACCTACTCAGCGACCCGAAAGAGCGGGCCGAACACCTGATGTTGCTCGATCTCGGCCGCAACGACGTGGGCCGCGTCGCAGACATAGGCTCCGTCCGCGTGACCGAAAGCTTCGCCGTCGAGCGGTTCAGCCACGTCATGCACCTGTCGTCCACCGTCGAGGGCACGCTCAAGCCCGGCCTCGACGCCCTCGATGCCCTAATCGCAGGTTTCCCGGCCGGAACCCTGACCGGCGCCCCGAAGATCCGCGCCATGGAGATCATCGAGGAACTCGAACCGACCAGGCGCGGCATCTACGCGGGTTGCATCGGCTACTTCGCCGCCAACGGCACCATGGACACCTGCATCGGACTGCGCACCGCGGTAGTCAAAGACGGCACTATGTACGTGCAAGCCGGTGGCGGCGTGGTCGCCGACAGCACGCCGGAAGGCGAGTGGGCCGAGAGCGTGCAAAAAAGCCGCGCCCTGTTCCGCGCTGCCGAAGAAGCCGTCCGTTTTGCTGCCAAAGCATAGGGCCATGATCCTCCTCATCGACAACTACGACAGCTTCACCTTCAACCTGGTCCACTTCCTCGGCGACCTCGGCGCCGAGTGCGACGTCCGCCGCAACGACGCCATCACCCCCGCCGTCGCGCTTGCCCTCGAGCCCGACGCCATCGTCCTGTCGCCTGGCCCCTGCACCCCGTCGGAAGCCGGCATCTGTCTCGATCTCATCGAGGCTGCTGCCGGCCGCGTGCCCATCCTCGGGGTCTGCCTCGGCCACCAGGCGATCGGCCAGGTATTCGGCGGCAACGTCGTCCGCGCGCCGACGCCAATGCACGGCAAGGTCGGCCCGATCACCCACGCCGGCTCCGACCTCTTCGCGGGCCTGCCCAGCCCCTTCGCGGCGACGCGCTATCACAGCCTGATCGTGGATGCCGAAACCCTGCCACCCCCGCTCCAGGCTACCGCCTGGACCGAGGCCGGCATCATCATGGGCATGCGGCACCGCACGATGCCGATCTTCGGCGTGCAGTTCCATCCGGAGAGCATCGCGTCCGAGCATGGTCACGCTCTGCTGGGCAACTTCCTCTCGATAGCCCGCGGCTCGAACCAACCCGCCCAAGCCGCTTGATCACCACGCTCAAACCTGTGCTCGCGGCACTCGCGCAAGGCGAGACGCTCTCGGCCGACGAGTCGGAAGCCGCGTTCAGCCTCATCATGTCCGGCGAGGCAACCCCGGCGCAAATCGCCGGCCTGTTGATGGCCATGCGCGTCCGCGGAGAAACCGTCGCCGAACTCACCGGCGCTGTCCGGGCCATGCGCGCCCGCATGCTGGCGATCGAGGCCCCGCCCGGCGCCATCGACGTCTGCGGCACCGGCGGTGACGGCGCCGCGACACTCAACGTCTCGACCGCCGTGACCTTCGTGCTCGCCGGCGCCGGCATCCCCGTGGCCAAGCATGGCAATCGCGCCCTCTCGAGCCAAACCGGCGGCGCCGACGTGCTGGCTGCGCTCGGTGTCGACATCAACGTCGCCCCGGCCCGTCTTGCGAGCATCCTGCAAGAAGCCGGCGCCGTTTTCATGTTCGCGCCGACCCACCATGCCGCGCTCCGCCACGCGGCAGGGCCGCGCGTCGAACTCGGCACCCGCACGATCTTCAATCTTCTCGGCCCCTTGGCGAACCCCGCCCGTGTCCGCCGGCAACTTACCGGCACGTTTGCTCCCCAATGGTTGCGCCCCATGGCCGAAGCGCTCGCGGCCCTCGGCACCGAGCGCGCCTGGGTCGTGCACGGACAGGGCCTCGACGAGCTGACTGTCGCCGGCGAGAGCAGAGTCGCCGCGCTCGAACACGGCGCCATCCGCGAGTTCACCATCGGTCCAGCGGAAGCCGGGCTGCCGACCAGCCCGGTCGCAGCGATCCGCGGTGGCGATGCCCGCCACAACGCGGCCGCCCTGCTGCGCTTGCTCCAGGGCGAAACCGGACCATATCGCGACACGGTGCTGCTCAACGCTGCCGCCGGTTTCATCGTCGCGGGCGCTGCCGAGAGCCTTTCGCTGGGTGTTGCGTTAGCGGCGCAGACGATCGACGACGGAGCGGCCCTTGCCGCGTTAGAGCGGCTGCAGCGGGCCAGCGCCGCGCTGGAGAACTAAGATGGACCTAGGCGTTCCCGACACTCTCGCCCAGATTTGTGCGACGACCCTCGTCGAGACCCGGCGCCGCGAGAGCGAGGTGCCGCTCGCGCAACTTAAATCCAAGGTCGCGCACCAGAAAAGCCGGCCGCGCAACTTCGGTGTGGCACTCAAGGAGAAGGTCGCGGAGGGAAACTACGCGCTCATCACCGAGATCAAGAAAGCCTCGCCATCTGCCGGGCTCATCCGCGACGAGTTCGACCCGGTCGCTCTCGCTCACACCTACAAGGAGGCCGGCGCAACCTGCCTGTCCGTGCTGACCGACGAGGCCTACTTCCAGGGCTCACCCGAAGACCTCAAGGCAGCCCGCGCGGCCGTCGACCTTCCGATCCTGCGCAAGGACTTCATCCTCGAGCCCTGGCAGGTCTACGAGAGCCGGCTCATGGGCGCCGATTGCATCCTGCTCATCATGGCGGCCCTCACGGATACCATGGCCCGCGACCTCGAAGAACTCGCCCGCGCACTGGACATGGACGTCCTCGTGGAGGTGCACGACCAGCGCGAGCTGGAGCGGGCGCTCGGCCTGCAGACGCAGCTGATCGGGATCAATAACCGCAATCTCAAAACATTGGAGACCAACCTTCAGACCACGGCTGAGCTGGCACCGCTCGTGCCGTCGGACCGCTTCCTCATCGCCGAGAGTGGAATCCGTACCCATCAAGACGTGATCTGGCTCTGCGAAGCCGGCGCGCGATCCTTCCTTGTCGGCGAGAGCCTTCTGCGGCAAGCCGATGTCGGCGCCGCGACCCGCGCCCTGCTCGGTCTATGAGCTTCACCCATTTCGATGCCGAGGGCCGGGCCGCCATGGTCGACGTCTCGGCCAAGCCCGAGACGGCCCGGTCGGCAACGGCGCGAGTGACGGTCACCATGCAAGCCGCCACTGCCGACTTGATCCGGCAGGGGCGCGCCGCAAAGGGTGACGTGCTGGGCGTCGCACGCCTCGCCGGGATCATGGCCGCCAAGCGCACCGCCGACCTCATCCCGCTCTGCCATCCGCTGCCCATCACCGCAATGACCATCGATCTGCAGACCGGGGAAGACTCGGTGGAGATCGAGGCAACCGTTCGCACCAGCGGCCGAACCGGTGTCGAGATGGAGGCGCTCACGGCCGCAAGCGTCGCCGCGCTCACCATTTACGACATGTGCAAGGCGGTCGACCGCGGCATGCGCATCGATGCTCTGCGGGTCGTACACAAGGACGGCGGTAAATCCGGCGCTTTCAGCCAGGCATGATCGCCCGCGCATGATCTCGGTCGCCGAAGCGACGCGTCGCATCCTGGACGCCATGCGTCCCACGGCGACGGAGACGGTCGGCCTATCCTCGGGTTGGGGCCGCGTTCTGGCCGGCCCGGTCGGAGCCCGGCTCGACCAGCCTCCCGCCGACGTCTCCGCCATGGACGGCTACGCGCTGCGGGCCGGCGATGCCGGGCCGTGGACGGTCATCGGCCATGCCCCTGCCGGGCACCCGTTCGAGGGAGTGGTCGGCCCCAACGAGGCCGTTCGGCTCTTCACCGGAAGCATCATCCCCCGCGGCGCCGACGCCATCGCCATTCAGGAGGACGTCGACCGCCAGGGTGACCGAATCACCCTGCGGGAGGCGCCCCAAAGCGGGCGGCACATCCGGCCCCACGGAGGCGACTTTGCGCGCGGCGACCTTCTGCTCTCGCCCGGAACCCGGCTGACCGCCCGCGCGATCGGCCTCGCCGCAGCCGCCAACCACCCCTGGCTGACCGTGTTCCGCCGCCCCCGGATCGCCATCCTCGCCACCGGTGACGAGATCGCCCTGCCCGGCGATCCCGTCCGGCCCGGCGGTATCGTCTCCTCCAACGCGCATGCGCTCGCCGCCCTCGTCACGGCCGCCGGGGCCGAGCCGGTCGTCCTGCCGATCGCCGCGGACGACCTTGCCTCCGTGGCCGCGACGGCCGATCAGGTCGGCGGGGTCGATCTGCTCGCCACGACGGGAGGCGCCAGCGTCGGCGAGCACGACCTCGTTCAGCAGGGCCTGGCCGAGCGCGGCTTCGTCGCCGACTTCTGGAAAATCGCGATGCGCCCCGGCAAGCCGCTCATCTTCGGCCATCTCGGCAACGTTCCGGTCCTCGGCTTGCCGGGCAACCCGGTCTCAGCCCTGGTCTGCGGCATCCTGTTCCTGGTTCCCGCCATCAAGCGCATGGCCGGCGAGCGGGACACCCGCCTCCCCGTATCGCGCGGCACCCTGACAGTGCCCTTGGGAGCCAACGATCAGCGTGCCGATTACCTCCGCGCGGCGCTCGCCGTCGGCGCATCCGGTGAACTGCTCGTGACCCCCGCACCCCGGCAGGATTCGTCTCACCTGCAAGTTCTGGCTCGCTCGGATGCGCTCGCCCTACGGCCACCCCATGCCGCCCCGGCCGCGGCAGGCGACGAAATCGATCTCATCCGACTGGACCAAGGCCTGTTCTGATCCTGTTGACGGGATTCGTGGAACCAACGTAGAACAACGAGGTTGCCGATTTGTTCCGATTCGGCTAGGGCGGGAGCGGTCCCATGTTGACGCGTAAGCAGCACGAGTTGCTGGTATTCATTGATGGCCATCTCAAGAAGACGGGCTTCTCGCCGTCATTCGAGGAGATGAAGGAAGCCCTGCAGCTCCGCTCCAAATCGGGCATCCACCGCCTCATCTCGGCACTGGAGGAGCGCGGCTTCCTGCGCCGCCGCCATCATCGCGCCCGCGCGCTGGAGGTGACGCGGCTGCCGAACGAGGCGACCGAGCGGAGCCGCGCTCCGGCCGAGGGAGAAAGCGTGGCGCCGGTGCCGGCGCCGGGTTTCGCCCCCAACGTGATCAAGGGGGATTTCAGCCGCAGCCTGGCCGGCGTCACGGCCGCCAACGATGCGGCTGCGGTGCAGCTGCCGCTGTATGGTCGGATCGCCGCCGGCTTGCCGATCGAGGCGCTGCGGGACACCAGCTCGCACATCGCGGTGCCGATCGCGATGCTCGGCAGCGGCGAGCACTACGCCCTCGAGGTCGATGGCGACTCGATGATCGACGCCGGTATCCTCGACGGCGACACGGTGATCATCCGCCGCGGCGAGCAGGCCGAGAACGGCCAGATCATCGTGGCGCTCGTGGACGAGTTCGTGACGCTCAAGCGCCTCCGCCGCCACGGCAAGTCGATCGCCCTCGAGCCCGCCAACCCGGCGCACAAGGTCCAGATCGTGCCGGCCGACAAGGTCAAGGTGCAGGGAAGGCTGGTCGCCCTCCTCAGACGCTACTGAGGCGGTCGACCGCGCTCTTGATCGCCGACCGGAGCTGAGGGGGCACGAACGGCAGCAGCGCCTTGCGGCACATATTGAGCGGCGTGCGGTCGGCGGGCCGGTAATCCCGCCAATCCGTCCGCGCGAGATTGTCGAAGTAGTCCTGCTGCCGCGGGTGATTGTCGAGGTAGACCCAGGGCTTCGCGCCCCCGTTGTAGTGGATGATGACTGCGTCGTCGCATACCGCCCGCCGCTCCGCTTCCGTCATCCCCATGTCGTAAGAGGGCCGGAAGAACGGGTTGATGACGTTCCATTTGTAGTCGAGCGGCAGCCAATCGCCGGCCAGCACCAGGTTGAGAATGTCCTGATCCGCGTCGATCGCGCGCTCGGGGTATTTCTGGATGAAATCCAGGCAGCGGCGGCAATACTCCTCGGCCCGCCACGCCTCGAGATCGATGAGCAGCACGCCCGAGTTGAAGAACAGGCTTCCCGGCGGCATCCCATGCTGGGCCGGACGAACTGAATTCGGAATCGGCACGGCCCCGACCGTGTTGCCCTCGAGATCGGTCCGCCACAGCGGCTCGATCGATCCCACCGCCACGGTGTCAGGGTCAAGATACAGGACGCGGGCGCGGTCCGGGAACAATACGTCGGCCCAGAGGCGCAGATAAGCGTCGGTGGTCAGCGTGTAGGGGGTCGGGAAACTCGTGTCCGACGGTACGCCCAGGCGCTCGAAACGCAGCGAGACCCGCGTCTCACCCCCGAATGACGATCGGAACCGCGGCGCGAAGCGTTCCGGATCCTCTGTGGAGGCGATCACTACCTCGAGCGGCGAACTGCTATGCCGGATCAGCGACGCCAGACAGGCAGCCGCGTGCTGCGCGTAGGCCTTGTTGAAGGCGAACAGGATCGAGATTGGCTCCGTCATGCCGGCAACCTACCACGGTGAGCGTTTGGCTTCATGCGACTCTAATCGTTGTCTGCCGGCGGCAAGGGTTCGGCCATCGCCGCCGGCAAGCTCGGCTGGACCCGCCGCGGCGTGGGCGGTTTCGGCACCCAGGGGCGGTCACCCCTGGCTTCCCGGTCAGTGAGCACCCGGGCGGAGCCGTCATTGATCCAAACGGCAGCCGCCCCATCGCGCCAGACGGTGAACCGATCCAACAGCGCCACGTCGCTTGGACATTCACCGCGCGCCGGTTCCGCCGAAACCAGTAGCGCGACGCCGGCGCAACGCCCCTCCGGCACCGGCAACTTACTGCGCAGCAGCAGCACCGGTCCGCTTTGGCAAAGGTCGGGACCGCAAGCCGCGGGCGCCCCGTCCCGCATGGTCTCGAACGGCCCCGCTGCGAAGTGCGTCTCCCATTCCTCCCGCGTGAACTTGGAGCCGCCCGCATGCGTCTGCAGCCAGAACTGCGAGCCAACCCGCAGCGCGATCAGCCGCGCATCGCCGGACACCAGCAAGTCCGGCAACGACAACATCGCCGGCGACAGCAGCCCGGCCACGATCGGCACCACGCCCAGCATTCGCCATCGTGTCCGCCAGAGCGCCAGCCAGGCCAGACCGAGGCTGAACACCAGCAACCCCCAGCCCGGCATCGGCCGGATTGCGGTGGTCGCCTCTGGCCATGACGAGACGGTCCGCCCGATCGCCAGGATCGCCTGCACGCCCCACCCCATCGGCGTGAGCGCAAGTCCCTCCAACCCGAACGGCATCAGGGCCAAGCCCAGCAACCCCAGCGGCAGCACCCACATCGCGGTCAGCGGCACGGCCAAGACGTTCGCGGCGATGAAATAAAGCTGGATGTGGCCGAAATGGAACGCTCCGTATGGCGCCGACGCCGTTCCCGCCAGCAAGCTGGTTAGCACCAACGCCACCACGTGTGAGATCGTAAGCCGCCACCACTGGTGTCCATAGAGCCGCATCAGCACCGGTCGCAGCGCCTCGTATCCCGAGATCAACGCCAGCACCGCCGCGAAGCTCATCTGGAAACTGACGCCCACGACCTCCTGCGGCGCGAAACTCATCAGCGCGAGTGCCGCCAGCGCCCACCCGCGAAGCGACAGCGCCCGCCGCCCGACCACTAGCCCCAGCGTCACCACGCAGGCCATGGCGAAGCTGCGCATGACCGGCACATGCGCGCCGGCCAGGAGCATGTAACCCCCGCCCGCCGCCAGCGCGGTGACGGCCGCGATCGCCTTCGTCGGCCAGAACAACGCCGAACGCTCCCAAGAGGCCAGGCCCAACCGGGTCGCGCCAAACACCAGCCCCATGACGATCCCGATGTGCAGCCCGGCCACCGCGAGAAGATGCGCCAACCCGGAATCGCGCATCGCCGCCCGGTCGGCCTGCGGGATCGCCAGCGTGCTACCGGTCAGAAACGTCGCCGCAATCGCGCCCGGCGACCCGGGGATCGCCGCCATCACGCGCGACCCGATCCAATCCCGAACGGCCTGGATCGCCGCCGACAGGCCGGCCGGCGGATGGTGATCCAGCACCGTGATGGCGGCGAGCGCGGTCCCGCCGCCGCCCAACCCGTTGAAGTACGCATCCCGCTGGAGATCCCATCCGCCCGGATAGGGCGGGCCGGACGGCGGCCGCATCAACGCACGCACCTGAACCTCGTCGCCAGCGACCACTGGCGTCTGATCGCCCCGCTTGACCCGAACGCGCAAGCGCCGCGCCACCGTGTCGCCCTCCCCGAGGCGCGCGCCGTCCAACACCAGCCGGCGTCCATCCGGCAGGATGTCGACCGCCCGCACGGTGCCCCGGACGATCGTTGCCGTGCGAGGCAAGTCGGTCAGCGGCAGGGCACGCCATGTCGCCACCTGCGCCGACAGGAAGCCGAGCGACGCCGCCGCGAGGGCCAGGGCGCCGACCCGGCCCGGCCAACTGCGCCAGGCCAGCGCGAGCAGAACGAGGCTCAACCCGCTCGCCGCCGCACCCGACCAGGCCGGCGGGTTTGCCCGGAACGCAAAATAGAGCGCCACGCCCAGCATCATGCAGACGGGGAGCCACGGCACGAACCGCCCCCGTTCCGCCTCCGCCCAGGCACCCAGCCGCGCACCGATCCATGCCCGGCTCCCGGAACTCTCGATTGCAACCGATTGTTGCACAGCCCCTCCGCTCTACACCGTGCTTAGCAGACTCTTCCGTCCTGATCACGTGTGCTAGACGGCGGTCATGTCTGTTCGCACGCGTTTCGCACCGAGCCCGACCGGGCTGCTCCACATCGGCAGCGCCCGCTCTGCCCTGTTCAACTACCTGTTCAGCCGCCACCACGGCGGCACGTATCTGATCCGCATCGAGGACACCGACCGCGAGCGAAGCAAGCCGGAGTTCACCGACGCCATCCTGGCCGGGCTCGATTGGCTCGGCATCCCGCCCGACGAGCCGCCCGTGTTCCAATCCACCCGCGCCGCTCGCCATGCCGAGGTCGCGCACGAGATGCTGGCGCGTGGCCGGGCCTACTATTGCTACTCCACCGCCGAGGAACTCCGCGCCATGCGCGAGGCCGCAATCGCGGAAGGCCGCCCTCCCCGCTACGACGGAACCTGGCGCGACCGCGACCCGGCCGATGCCCCCCCGGGCGTCAAGCCAACTATCCGGCTCAGAGCGCCGCGCGAGGGTGCCACAACCGTGCACGACCTCATCCAGGGCGAAGTCACCGTCAACAACAGCGAGATGGATGACCTCATCATCCTGCGCAGCGACGGCACGCCCACCTACCTGCACGCCGTCGTCGTGGACGACCACGACATGGCGATCACCCATGTGATCCGCGGCGACGATCACCTGACCAACACGTTCCGCCAGATACAGATCTACAACGCGATGGATTGGGACCTGCCGCGCTTCGGCCACATGCCGCTGATCCATGGCGCCGACGGCGCCAAGCTGTCCAAACGGCACGGAGCGGTAAACCTGCTCGACTTCCGCGATGACGGCTTCTTGCCGGAGGCCATGTTCAACTTCCTGCTTCGCCTCGGCTGGGCCCACGGCGACAACGAGATCCTCTCCCGCGACGAGGCGATCCGCCTGTTCGACCTCGACGGCGTAGGACGCTCGGCGGCGCGGATGGACTACACCCGCCTGCTACAGCTCAACGGCGTCTGGCTGCGCCGGGCCGACGATGACCGGCTGACGCGCGAGGTCGTCGAGCGGCTCGCCCGCCAGGGTCTGGACGCTGCCGCCGTCGCCGACCGCATCCGCATGCTGATGCCTGGGCTTAAGGAACGGGCCAAAACGCTGGCCGACCTGGCCGACAGCGCCGCTTTTCTCGCCCGCCGCATGCCGTTGCCGCTCGAGCCGAAGGCGCAGGCGCTGCTGACGCCCGAGGCCAAGGCGACGCTCCCGGAACTCGCCTCCGTGCTCGACCAAACCGATTGGGCCGCCCCGTCGCTGGACGCCGCGTTGCGGAGCTATGCCGAGGCGGCCGGCCGCAAGCTGGGCCAGGTCGCCCAGCCCCTCCGCGCGGCGCTGACCGGCAGCACCATGAGCCCGCCGATCGACCAAACCTTGGCCGCGCTCGGCCGCGAGGAGGCTCTCGCCCGCATCGCCAGCGCCGCCGCCTGATGTTCGCCCATGACCACCTGCTGGCGATCGAGGGGCTCTACCCGCCCGAGATCGCCGCACTGCTGGACCTCGCCGAAAGCTACGTTCTGCTCAACCGCTCCGGCAAGACACAGCGGGACCTCTTGCGCGGCCGCACGCTGATCAACCTGTTCTTCGAGGACAGCACTCGCACCCGCACCAGCTTCGAACTGGCCGGCAAGCGTCTGGGGGCCGACGTCATCAACATGTCGGTCGCGACCAGCAGCGTCAAAAAGGGCGAGACGCTGCTCGATACGGCCACCACGCTGAACGCCATGCGCTGCGACCTGCTGGTCGTGCGCCACGACCAGTCCGGCGCCCCCGCGCTGCTCGCGCAGAAAGTGTCCTCCGCGGTCATCAACGCCGGCGACGGCACCCACGAGCACCCCACCCAGGCCCTCCTCGACGCCCTCACCATCCGCCGGCGCCGCGGCAGCCTCGAGGGACTCGTGGTCGCGATCTGCGGCGACGTGCTGCACAGCCGGGTCGCACGGTCGAACATCCATCTGCTGACCACGATGGGCAGCCGCGTCCGGGTGGTCGGCCCGCCGACGCTGATCCCGGCCGCGGCGGCCAATCTCGGCGTCGAGGTCCTGCACGACATGGACCAAGGGCTCGAAGGCGCCGACGTCGTCATGATGCTGCGGCTGCAGCGCGAGCGGATGACCCGCGGCCTGGTCCCGAGCGAGCGGGAGTATTTCCGCTTCTTCGGCCTCGACCACCCCAAGCTCGCCCGCGCCAAACCGGATGTGATGGTGATGCATCCGGGACCGATGAACCGCGGCGTCGAGATCGACAGCGCCGTCGCCGACGACCCGGTTCACAGCGTCATTGGCACCCAGGTCGAGATGGGCGTCGCCGTTCGCATGGCGGTGCTCGACGTGTTGGCGCGTCGGGAACGGCGCCCGGAAAACCGCTATGTCTGACCTCCTGATCCAGAATGTCCGCCTCATTGACCCGGCCAGCGACCTCGACGTGCTCGGCGGCTTGCTCGTCCGCGACGGCCGGATCGCCGATTGGGGCAGCAATCTCGGCCGGCCCGACGGCGTCCCTTCGCTCGATGGAGAGGGCGCCATCCTCTGCCCAGGCCTCGTCGACATGCGGGCCAGCCTCGGCGAACCGGGCTACGAATACCGGGAAACCATCGCCTCTGCCGCCCGCGCCGCCTCGGCCGGCGGAATCACCACCCTCGCCGCCCTCCCCGACAGCCGCCCCGCCATCGACGACCCGGCCCTCGTCCGCCTCATGCGCAGCCGCGGCGAAGAGACCGGCGCCATCACCGTCCTGCCGTATGCCGCCCTGACCAAAGGCTGCCGCGGCGAAGAACTCGCAGAAATCGGGTTGCTCCGCGAAGCCGGCGCCGTCGCCTTTACCGATGGCCAGCGCGCCATCGCCGACGCGCGGCTGATGCGGCTCGCACTGTCCTACGCCCGAGGCTTCGGCGCCCGGGTCGTCCAACACCCGGAGGATCCCTCTCTTGCCGCCGGGGGCGCGGCCACCGAGGGCGAGCAAGCGACCCGCCTCGGCCTGCCCGGCATCCCGGCCGCTGCCGAAGCCATCCTCGTCGCCCGCGACATCCGGCTTGCCGAGCTCACCGGCGGCTTGCTGCACTTCGCCCATGTCTCGACCGCCGAAGCGCTCGAGCTGATCCGCCGCGCCAAGGAACGGGGACTGCCGATCACCTGCGACACCGCGCCCCCCTATTTCGACCTCAACGAGACGGCGATCGGCGACTTCCGCACTTACGCGAAGTTCTCGCCCCCGCTCCGCGCCGAATCCGACCGCCTGGCCGTCTGCGCGGCGCTGGCCGACGGCACCGTCGACGCCATCGCGTCCGACCACCAGCCGCGCGACGCAGACGACAAACGCCTCCCCTTCGCTCTGGCCTCTTCCGGAGGCGCCGGGCTCGCGACCCTGCTCCCGGTCACGCTGGCCCGCGTCCATGCCGGGGGCCTGCCGCTATCCCGCGCTCTGCACCTCCTGACGGCAGCCCCTGCCGCACTGCTGAACGCCGAGGCCGGCCGCTTCCGCCGCGGCGCCCCGGCAGACCTCTGCCTGTTCGACCTCGAGCGCGCCTGGCAGATCGAATCCGGCAACCTCCCCGGCAAGGCGCAGAACACGCCGTTCGATGGCCGCGCCGTCGAAGGGCAGGTTCTGGGAACCTGGTGCGGCGGCCGGCGCGTGTTCGTCGGATGATCGCGGCGGTCCTGCTCGGCTTCGTGCTCGGCTCGATCCCGTTCGGCTTGCTCCTCACCCGGGCCGCCGGCCTCGGCGACATCCGCAAGACCGGCTCGGGCAATATCGGCGCCACCAACGTCCTGCGCACCGGACGAAAGGATATTGCCGCGGCCACCCTGCTGCTCGATGGCGGCAAAGGCGCCGTGGCCGTCCTCATTGCAGCAGCCTGGGCCGGCCAGCCCGGGGCGCTGCTCGCCGGCGTGGCCGCCGTGCTCGGCCACTGCTTCTCACCCTGGGTCGGCTTCAAAGGCGGCAAGGGTGTCGCGACCGGTGCGGGCACGCTGCTGGCCTGGTCGTGGCCTGCTGGGCTGCTCTGCCTGGCGATCTGGATCGCCGCCGCCTTCGGCTCCAAACGATCCAGCGTCGGCGCGCTCGCCGCGCTCACCGCCGCACCCGTCCTTCTATGGTTGCTCACCGACCGCACCACCGCGCTTGCCGGGCTCGTCGTCAGCGCCGTCTGCATTGCCCGCCACCATGCGAACATCGCCCGGCTGCTCGCAGGCACGGAACCTCGTATCGGCCAGAAGCGGTGAGCCGGCCGGCGCCAGCGATCGTCGACCGGTTGCGGCTGATCCGCACGGAGGGCGTCGGCCCCATCACCTACCACCGCCTGCTCGAGCGCTACGGCGACCCGGTGGCTGCGCTAGAGGCCCTCCCCGCGTTGGCCCGCGCCGGCGGCCGCCCATCCGTTCGCATCCCGACCGCCGCGGAAGTCACCCGCGAGCTCGAGCAGGTCGCCGCATTCGGTGCCCGCCTGCTGTTCATCGGCGACCCCGACTATCCCTCCCTGCTGGCCGCCACCGATGGCGCCCCGCCGGTCCTCGCCGTGAAGGGCGACATGGCCGCGCTCGAACGCCCGGCCGTGGCCCTAGTCGGCGCGCGCAACGCCTCGACGAACGGCAGGCACATGGCCGACCTGCTCGCCTACGACCTCGCCAGCGCCGGCCTCGTCGTCGTCTCAGGACTGGCGCGCGGGATCGACACCGCCGCCCACACCGGCGCGCTTCGGGTCGGCCAGACGGTCGCCGCCGTCGCGGGCGGGATCGACGTGACCTACCCGGCGGAGAACGCCGAGCTGCAGCGCCGGATCGCCGAGGGTGGCGCCGTTGTGGCCGAGGCGCCGTTCGGCACGGCCCCCCAAGCCCGGCACTTCCCCCGCCGCAACCGCGTGATCGCCGGGCTCGCCCTGGCCGTCATCGTCGTCGAGGCGGCGCCGCGCTCCGG
Organism: Acetobacteraceae bacterium; assembly: GCA_032249615.1. Classification (GTDB taxonomy): domain Bacteria; phylum Pseudomonadota; class Alphaproteobacteria; order Acetobacterales; family Acetobacteraceae; genus JAVVHH01. Next base: position 16,066 of record JAVVHH010000014.1, on the reverse strand, counting down.
CAGCCTGATCACGGCCCGCTTGGCAGCCGAAATGGGACGCGACTTGTTCGCCGTGCCCGGCTCGCCGCTCGATCCCCGCTGTCGCGGCTCCAACGACCTCATCCGGACCGGCGCACATCTGGTGGAGAGCGCCTCCGACGTCATCGCCTTCCTGCCCACGCCGCAAGTGGCGACCAGGATGGGCGTTGCCGAGGGGCCCGAGCCGTTCGCGCCCACGCCGCTCGATCTGGGCAAGGTTCGCGAAACGATGATGGAATGTCTCGGGTTCGACCCCACCGACATCGACGAGCTGATCCGGCAAAATGGCCTGCCCAGCGCGGTGGTGCACGCGGCTCTGCTCGAGCTGGAGCTGGGGGGCCAGGTGAGCATTCTGCCTAACAACCGGGTCTGTCTGAACGCCTAGACCGTACGTGCCAGGTTGACGTTGACAGTCACCGCTGCCAGTTCTCCGCACGTTGGCGGCGCCGGGACGATCTCGGTGGGGCCTATGTAAAAGGATGCCATGACCGACGTCGTCGTCGTCGAATCGCCCGCCAAGGCCAAGACAATCAACAAATACCTCGGCGACAACTTCACCGTGCTCGCCAGCTTCGGCCATGTGCGCGACCTCCCCCCGAAGGACGGCAGCGTTCGGCCGGACGAGGGTTTCGCGATGGATTGGGCCGCCGACGAGCGCGGCAGCAAGCAGGTCGCTGCGATCGCCAAGGCGGTGAAAGGCGCAGGCACGCTCTACCTGGCGACCGACCCCGATCGCGAAGGCGAGGCGATCTCATGGCACGTCCGCGCCATGCTGGACGAGAAGCACGCGCTCAAGGGGGTGAACGTCAAACGCATCACCTTCAACGAGATCACCAAGTCGGCGATCACCTACGCGATCGAGCACCCTCGCCAGCTCGACCAGCCCCTGATCGAAGCCTACCTCGCCCGCCGTGCGCTGGATTACCTGGTCGGCTTCACGCTCTCGCCGGTCCTGTGGCGCAAGCTGCCGGGCAGCCGCAGCGCCGGGCGCGTCCAATCGGTCGCCCTGCGCCTCGTCTGCGAGCGGGAGGCCGAGATCGAGGTATTCCGGCCCCGGGAATACTGGACGATCGAGGCGCACTGCCTCACCCCCGCCGGCGCCCCGTTCACCGCCAAGCTCACCCATCTCGAGGGCAAGAAGCTCGACCAGTTCGATCTGAACGACGCGAACAAGGCCGAGGCAGCGCGCCAGGCGGTCGAGGCCGGCCGCTTCGTGGTCGCCTCCGTCGAGCGCCGCCGGGTCAAGCGGAACCCACCGGCGCCCTTCACCACGTCGACGCTGCAGCAGGAAGCCAGCCGCAAGCTCGGCATGGGCGCCCAGGCCACCATGCGCTGCGCCCAGCAGCTCTACGAAGGTGTCGAGCTCCATGGCGAGACGACCGGCCTGATCACCTACATGCGGACCGACGGCGTACAGATGGCGCGGGAAGCCATGGAGGCGATCCGCAGCCACGTCAGCGAGGCTTACGGGGCCGACTACATCCCCGCCGCGCCGCGCGAATACACCAGCAAGGCCAAGAACGCGCAGGAGGCCCACGAGGCGATCCGCCCGACCGACGTCAGCCGGACGCCGGACCAGGTCGCCCGATATCTCTCCGGCGAGCAGCTGCGCCTCTACGATCTCGTCTGGAAGCGCGCGGTCGCCAGCCAAATGCAGTCGGCCGAGCTCGATCAGGTGGCCGTCGACCTGGCCAGCGGCGGGACGCGGCTCCGAGCCACCGGCTCCATCATCGCGTTCGACGGCTTCTTGAAGCTGTATCGCGAGGATGTGGACGACGCGCCAGAGACGGCCGCCGCCGACGAGAGCCGCATGCTGCCGCCGATGCACGAGGGCAACCGGATCGAGCACGACCGGGTTACCGCCGACCAGCACTTCACGCAGCCGCCGCCGCGCTACTCGGAAGCCAGCCTCGTCAAGAAGATGGAGGAGCTCGGCATCGGCAGGCCGAGCACCTATGCCAGCATTCTGACCGTGCTGCGTGACCGCAACTACGTCCGCATGGAGAACAAGCGCTTCATCCCCGAAGACCGCGGCCGCCTCGTAACCGCTTTTCTCACCAGCTTCTTCGAGCGTTACGTCGATACCGGGTTCACGGCCTCCCTGGAAGAACAGCTCGACGACATCTCCGGCGGCCGGGCCGATTGGCGGCGCGTCATGCAGGCGTTTTGGGACCAGTTCTCGCGTGCTGTCGAGCAGACCCGCGAGCTCAAGATCTCCGACGTCATCGACGCGCTCGACAAGGATCTCGGCTCCCATTTCTTCCCGGTTCCCGCCGATGGTGGCGACCCGCGCGAGTGCCCGGCCTGCCGCGCCGGGCGGCTCGGCCTGAAGCTCGGGCGCCACGGCAGCTTCATCGGCTGCTCCAACTACCCGGCTTGCGAATACACCCGCCGCCTGGCCGTCGACGGCGGCGAGGAGAACGGCGAGACCCTCAAGGAAGGCAAGCGCGACCTCGGCAGCCATCCCGAGAACGGGGAGCCGATCACGATCCGCCGCGGCCCTTACGGCCTCTACGTGCAGCAGGGCGACCCGGACCCGGAGGACAAGAAAAAGAAGCCGCGCCGCGCCGCCATCCCGCGCGGCATGGATGGCGAGCAGATGACGCTCGACCAAGCGATCGGCCTGCTCTCGCTCCCGCGCTTCATCGGCCTGCATCCCGAGCGCGGCGAGCCGATCGAGGCCGGCATCGGCCGGTTTGGCCCCTACGTGAAAATGGGCGCCATCTTCGCGTCCCTCGACCGCGACGACGATGTGCTCAACGTCGGTATCAACCGCGCGGTCGACGCGCTTGCCAAGAAGCTGGACAGCATCCGCAGCCTCGGCGCCCACCCCGGCGACAAGCAGCCGGTCGTCGTGCGCAAGGGCCGGTTCGGACCCTATGTGCAGCACGGCAATACCGTCGCGAACCTGCCGCGGGACGTCGGCATGGACGACATCGGCTTGGACCTCGCGGTCTCGCTCCTGAAAGAGAAGGGGAAGGCCCTCAAGCCGCGCCCTGGCAGCAAGCAGCCGGCCGCCAAGGCCAAGACGAAGCCCGCTGCCAAGGCGCCCACGAAGGCGAAACCCGCCAGCAAGCCCAGAGCTGCGGCGAAGAAAGCGAGCTGAGTGACCCGGCGGGAGCGAACGCCGGGCACGCTCCCCACAAGCGAGGAGATCCGCCGCTTCGTGACGGAGGCGCCGGGCCGGGTCGGCAAACGGGAGATCGCCCGCGAATTCGGCATCGCGCCCGACGATAAACTCGCCCTCCGCGCCGTGCTGGCCGAATTGCGGAACGACGGCAGCATCGCGCCCGCCGGACATCGCCGCTTCACCCATCCGGCGCGCACGCCCGATTCCATGGTCGTCCGCATCATCGGCACCGACCCCGATGGCGAGGCGATCGGCCGCCCGGTCGATTGGCCCAACGGCACGCCTCCGACCGTGTTCATGCGCCCGGAGCGGCGGGACCAGCCCTCGCTGGTGCCCGGCGAACGCGTGCTCGCGCAGCTCCGATCAATCGGAGGGGGAAAGTTGGAGGGGCGCACGCTGCGTCGCCTGACCGATAAACCGGGTCGTCTGCTCGGCATCTTCCAGCCGCGTCCCGGCGGCACCGGCCGGCTCGAACCGATTGACCGCCGCGTCAAGGCCGAGTGCCGGGTGCCGGTGGGGGAGGACGCGGGTGCCCAAGCGGGCGAGATCGTCGCGGCCGAACCGCTGCCACATGGCGGCGCCGGTTTGAAGCCAGTTCGCATCGTCGAACGCCTCGGCCCGATGGGTGCTGCCGGCTCGATCAGCCGCGTCTGCATCGCGACGCACGAGATCCCAGACGAGTTCGCGGCCGATACCCTCGCCGAGGCGGCCCGCGCGGGCCCCGTCACGCCCGCCGGCCGCGAGGACCTCCGCGCCATTCCCCTCGTGACGATCGACGGCGAGGATGCGCGTGATTTCGACGATGCCGTTTGGGCCGAGCCGGAGGAGAGCGGCTTTCGGCTGATCGTCGCCATCGCCGACGTCGCCCACTACGTACGCCCCGGCTCGCCGCTCGACCGTGAGGCCCGGCACCGCGGCAACAGCGTCTACTTCCCCGACCGCGTCGTCCCGATGCTGCCCGAAGCGCTGTCGAATGGCTGGTGCAGCTTGCGTCCCGGCGAGGATCGCGGCTGCCTGTTCGCCGAGATCCGCATCGGGGCGGATGGGCGCAAGATCGCGCACCGGTTCGGCCGCGGCATCCTGCGCAGCGCCGCCCGCCTCACCTACGCCCAAGCCCAGGAGCAGCAGGCAAGCGGGCGCCTCGCCGCCCTGTTTGCCGCCTACCGGGCACTCCTCGCGGCGCGGAAAGCGCGCGGCACGCTCGATCTCGATCTGGTGGAGCAGCAGGTGATCCTCCGCGATGGCCGGGTCGAGGACGTGCGCCCCCGCCCGCGTTTCGACAGCCATCGCTTGATCGAGGAGTTCATGATCCTCGCCAACGTGGCGGCCGCCGAAGAACTGGAACGGCTCCAGCGCCCGTGCCTCTATCGCGTCCACGCGCCGCCCTCCGACGACAAGCTCGAGGCGTTGCGAACGGTCCTGCATGGGATGGAGCTGAGCCTGCCCCCGGGCAACCAGTTGCATCCGCGCGACCTTGAGCGGCTGTTGCAGCGCGTGGCCGGCACACCCCAGTCGCCGTTGGTCAGCGAGATCGTGCTGCGCAGCCAGAGCCAGGCTGCTTATGCCTTCGACAACATCGGCCATTTCGGCCTGGCCCTGCCGCGTTATGCGCATTTCACCAGCCCAATCCGGCGCTACGCCGACCTCCTGGTGCATCGTGCGCTGACCACGGGGTTCGCAGCCGACGAGGCTGCCCGCTTGCCGGACACGGCAGCGCACATCAGTGCCACCGAACGCCGGGCCGCGCTGGCCGAGCGGGACGCGGTCGAGCGCTATCTGGCCACTTTCCTGACAGCCCGGGTCGGAGCCGTCTTCCCGGCCCGTGTCTCCGGCGTGCAACGCTTTGGCATATTTGTCACACTGACAGAGAATGGCGCGAATGGACTGGTGCCAGCGAGCAGCCTGCCCGATGATTTCTGGGCTTACGACGAGGCTACCCAATCCCTCTCCGGCCGCAAGACGAACTTGGTTTTCCGCCTCGGGCAGCGGCTGGACGTGCGTCTCGCCGATGCCAGCACGGCGACCGGCGCCCTCTTGTTCGCCTTGGCGCCCGCAGGCGCTCCCCCGCCATGATGCGTTCGGCGATGACCTTCTTGCTGGTCCTCCTCGTCGGTCCGGCCTGGTCCCAACCGGAACGCGACCGGTTCGCCACGGAGATGGCGACCGCCGTGTTCAGCACCGCGCTCGAGTTCATCGCCCCTCGCGCACTGGATGCGGTGAGCATCCAGCAACTCGCGATATGGGGTCTCCGCGGTATCACGACGTTGGATGGCACGCTGTCGCCGTCGCTGGCGGACGGGGTCGTTTCCCTGCGGCGCGGCGCGACCACGCTCTTCCAGCGCCCGGCCCCGCCGGCCAACAGCGCCGACGGGTGGGGTAGCCTCGTCGGCGACATGGCTGCCAGCGCGTGGGCCAGCTCCCCCGCGATCCAGGCTGTTGGCGGCCAGACTCTGATCACCACGTTCTTCGACGAGATGTTCAACCATCTCGACCCCTACTCCCGCTACGTCGCTCCCGAAGCGGCCGACGAGGATCGCGCCCGCCGGTCCGGCGAGGCCGGGGCCGGCCTGCTGATCAGCAAGAGCCGATACAGCTTTGTCGTGCAGACCGTCAATGCGGACGGCCCGGCCGCCGAAGCGGGCATCACGTCCGGCGACCAGGTCATCGCCGTCGACGGTCAGCCGACCCGGGGCGAAAGCCTCGACACCGTGCTCGGCTGGATTACCGGTCTCGAGGGAACCGACGTCGCGCTGACGATCCGCTCGCGGTCGGGCCGCGTGCGCAAGGTCGAACTGGAGCGGGTCGTGCTGCCGCCGGAAACCGTGTTCGGCAGCCGGATCGGCGACATGGTGCTTCTGCGCATTTCCGGCTTCAGCAGCGACACCGATCAACGCTTCGGCCGCGAACTGGAACGCCAGCTCGGCCGAGCCGGCGGCAGCGTGAAGGGTATCGTGCTCGACCTGCGCGGCAACCGCGGCGGGCTGCTGCGCCAGGCGGTCGCGGCGACCGATCTGCTGCTGGATACCGGCATCATCGCGACCACGGCTGGCCGCAGCCCACAGGCCGCCCATGAATGGCGGGCCGACCAGGCCGATCTGGCCACGGGCAAGCCAGTGGTCGTCCTCGTCGACGGGCGGACGGCAAGCGCGGCTGAAATCATGGCGGGCGCGCTGGCGGAGCAGGGCCGCGCCGTCGTCGTCGGCAGCTCGACCCTGGGCAAAGGCCTCGTTCAGACCATCTCGACGCTCCCGGACGGCGGAGAGCTGTTCGTATCCTGGAGCCGCGTGCTCGCGCCCGGCGGGTGGCCCTATCAGGGGCTGGGAGTCCTGCCGCAGATCTGCACCAGCCTCGGCAAAGAGGCGACGGCCGAGCAGTTGGCGAGCCTGCTCAAGGGCGACTTGCAACTCGCGCCGGCCATCGAGCGGCACCGGACGGCCCGCGCGCCCGTGCCGCCCGCGGAGATCGTCGAGCAGCGCGCTGCCTGTCCGGCGGCGGAAGGCAAGGACCAGGACTTGGACGTGGCGAAGTTCCTTCTCGCCCATCCTCCCGCCTACACAGCCGCCTTGCTGGCGCCGCGGGATCCCTGAAACCCCTTGACCCCGGCCCCAGCCTTCAGCATTTACCCACTTCTCCCCGGTTCGACGGCTCCGTCGTGGGTGAGCGCGATCAAGGATTGAGGCTATGGCCAAGACAAACACGGTTCAAATCAAGCTCGTGTCCACGGCGGACACCGGATATTTCTACGTCACGAAGAAGAATGCGCGCACGACGACCGGCAAGCTCGAGCTGAAGAAATACGACCCCGTTGCGCGCAAGCACGTCGCGTTCAAGGAAGCCAAGATCAAGTAAGCAGCGCCGCACTGCGCTCCACCTTGCAGGTTGTTGTGGCCTCAGCGTTCGGCGCCTCAGCTTACCCCGATTAAACTTGCTCCGCCGCGTGGACTCGGCCAGAGACGATGCATGACCGATGCCCGTCAGATCGAAGCCGAGATCATCGCGCAGACCCGCGCCCGCGGACCTAGCGCCTCGATTTGTCCCAGCGAAGTCGCCCCCACCCTGGCGGACGAGTGGCGCCCGCTCATGCATGCGGTGCGTGAGGCGGCCGTGCGGCTGGCCCAGGCCGGCCGCATCGAAATCCTCCGCAAGGGCAAGCCGATCGACCCCGCAGCTATCCACGGCGTCGTTCGCCTACGAGCAGCCGCCGAGGCGACGCCATGATGCGCGTCGGCACGTTGCTCCGTCAGGCCTGGCGCCTGACGCTGCCCTATTTCATGCGATCCGAGCAGCGCTGGAGCGCTCGCGGTATGCTGCTCGGCATCATCGTGCTCGCCCTCACCCAGGTCGGCGCCAGCGCGCTGATCAACTTCTGGTATGGCCAGTTCTACGACGCGGTCCAAGCCAAGGACCTCGACGCGTTCATACGCCTGCTGCTCTGGTACCGCTGGGACGCGCAGCACGGCTTCATGCTCGGCTTCGTCCCCATCGTCACCCCTCTGGTGCCGCTCGGAGGGCTTCAGGCTTACGTCCAGCAATGGCTGCAGATCCGCTGGCGCGCGTGGATGACCGGCGCTTTCCTGGGCGACTACATGGCCAACCGCGCCTACTACACCATCGGCATCACGCAGATCGCCGGCGACCCCGGCACCGACAATCCCGACCAGCGCATCTCCGAAGACATCCGCGACTTCACCTCGAGCACGCTCGATCTCGCCATCAGCTTCATCTCGCGCACGACCAACCTGTTCAGCTTCGCCGTGATCCTCTGGGGCCTCTCCGGCTCGACGGAGATCTTCGGCATCACGATCCCCGGCTACATGCTCTGGGGCGCCCTGCTGTACGCCATCGTTGGCACATGGCTCACCCACCTGGTTGGCCGGCCTCTCGTGCCGCTCAACTTCTTGCGCCAGAAAGCCGAAGCCGATTTCCGCTATGCCCTCGTCCGGTTGCGCGAGAACGGCGAGGGCGTGGCGCTGTCGGGCGGCGAAACGGAGGAGCGCGCCGTCCTGGGCGACCGCTTCACCGAGGTCACGCAAAACTGGTTCCGCCTCATGACCCGGCGCTTCAAGCTGAGCCTGCTCACCGACACTTATGAGCAAGCCGCCGTCATCTTCCCCTTCATCCTCGGCGCCCCCCGCTACTTCGCCGGAGCCATCGAGCTCGGTGGCCTCATGCGGATCGTCAGCGCCTTCAGCCAGGTGCAGCGCTCGCTCTCCTGGTTCGTCGCGGTCTACGAATCGCTGGCCGCCTGGAGCGCGACCGTGACCCGGCTCACGACGTTCGAGGGCGCGATCAAAACCGCGCACGGCCTAGCCGCTGCCGGGCCGACCCTGGCGGTCGGGGCCGGAGACGGCGTCGTGCTCGGCCGCGCCGACATCCTTTTGCCGAACGGCCAACCCGTGCTGCAGCAGGCTGACGTCACCTTCCGCCGCGGCGAGTCGGTCACCATCTCCGGCCGTTCGGGCAGCGGCAAATCGACGCTGTTTCGCGCGATTGCCGGCATCTGGCCGTTCGGCGATGGCCGAATCGAGCGCCCGCGCGGCAGCTATCTGTTCCTGCCGCAGCGCCCCTACGTCCCGCTCGGCACGTTGCGCCATGCGATCACCTACCCGGGCGACGACAAGGCGCATGAACCGGCGGCTGTCCGCCAGGCCCTCACCGCAGCCGGGCTGCCCGCTCTGGTCGAGCGGCTCGACGAAGACCTGCCGTGGTCACAGATTCTCTCCGGCGGCGAGCAGCAGCGGCTCGCCGTGGCGCGCGCCCTCCTGCTCCGCCCCGACTGGCTGTTCCTCGACGAAGCGACGTCCAGCCTCGACCCATCGGCCGAGAACGAACTCTACACCGCCCTGCGTCAAAACCTGCCCGACACCACCATCATCTCCATCGCCCACCGGCCGGACGTGGCCCGCTATCACGACGCCGCGCTGACCTTCCAGCGCAAGCCTGGGCAGGCCGGATCTCTCGTGGGGCGTCAGGCAGAAGCGACGATGGAGAGCACGGCCGCCCCGTAGCGGTCGAGTTTGCTGGTGCCGACTCCGCGGATGACGCCGAGCGCGGCGCTGCTGCCGGGTCGGTTCGCAGCGATCTCACGCAGGACGCTGTCCTGGAAGATGACGTAGGGCGGCACCGATTGCCGCTTGGCTTCCGCCATCCGCCACCGGCGCAGCGCCTCGAATAGTTCGCCGCCTTCACCGGGCTCCGACGGGCTCGGGGCGCCACGCTCGCGGGCGAGCTTCGGGCGCTCCTTCTCCTCGCGCAGCATGAGCTTGGCCTCGCCGCGCAGGATCCCGCGGGCCTGATCGGGCACCAGCATCAAGCTCGCATACTCGCCGCTGCCCGTCTCGAGCGCGCCGCGCGCGATCAGCTGACGGATCACCCCGCGCCAGAACGGCACCGGCTGGTCACGCCCGACTCCGAACGTCGGCAGCGTCGCGTGGCCATGCTTCTCAACCATGGCGGTGGTCTCACCCCGCAGGACGCTCACGATGTGCAACGCGCCGAACATCTGCCCGGTGCGGTAGATGGCCGAAAGCACCTTCTGGGCGGCGACCGTCCCGTCGATCAGCGGCACCGGCGTGCGGCAATTGTCGCAGTGGCCGCACGGCGCCCCCAGCTCCTCGCCGAAGCACGCCAACAGCGCCCGCGTGCGGCACTCGGTCGTCTCGGTAAGTGAGATCATCGCCTCCAGGCGCCCCCGCATGATGCGCCGCTGCGCTTCCGGCGCGCCGGATTGCGCGAGGAAGTAGCGCGCCCGCGCGATGTCTTCGCCGCCATAGAGCAGAAGCGTTTCCGCCGGCTCCCCATCGCGGCCAGCCCGGCCGATCTGCTGATAGTACGCCTCCGGACTGTCGGGCATGTCGAGATGGACGACGAAGCGCACGTCCGGACGGTCGATCCCCATGCCGAACGCGATCGTCGCCACGATCACGACCGGCTCGCCGCTCCGGAAGCGGCTGAGCCCCACCCGTTTCTCCAGCGGCGACAGCCCGGCATGGAAGGCGATGGCCGGCAAACCCTTCTCGGCCAACCGTTTGGCCACCCGCTCCGTCTTCGCCCGGCTGCCGCAGTAGATGATGCCCGCCTGCCCCGTCCGCCCGCGCAGGAACTCGAGCAACTCGCGGGTCTCGCCCTCCTTGGCCTGCGCGGCGATGAACAGGTTCGCGCGGTGAAAGCTCCCCGCGAACACCGCCGCGTCTTGCATCTGCAGCGCCTGCAGGATGTCGGTCCGCGTCCGCGGGTCCGCCGTCGCGGTCAGCGCCACCCGCGGCACGCCGGGGAACCGCTCGGCCAGCCGTGCCAACCCGCGATACTCCGGCCGGAACTCGTGACCCCAGGCGGAGACGCAATGCGCCTCGTCGATCGCGATCAGCGCGACCTGACGCCGGGTCAGCCGATCCAGCGTTCCCGCCGTGAGCAGCCGCTCGGGCGAGAGGTAGAGCAGGTCGAGCCGTCCATTCTCCAGCTCGCGCGCCGCCTCGGCCGCGCGGTCTGGCTCGACTTCCGAATGCATCGCCGCCGCCGCGACGCCGAGCTGGCGCAGGCTCGCCACCTGGTCGTCCATGAGGGCGATGAGCGGCGAGACGACGATTGCCGTCCCCTGCCGGCACAGCGCCGGCACCTGGTAGCAAAGGCTCTTGCCGCCGCCGGTCGGCATCAGGACGAGCGCGTCTCCACCTTCGACCACATGGTGCACGGCCGCCGCTTGCTGCCCGCGAAATTCGCTGAACCCGAAGACCCGCCGCAGAACTTCGTCCGGAGCGTTGCCGTGTTCCATCACTCACCCAGCCGGATATCGACCCGGCGGCTCTCGGCCGCCGGGTCGCCGCCCAGCGCCCGGCGGGGCATAAGCTTGATGCGGTCGCGCTTCACGCCGGCCTCGAGCAGCGCGTCGGCCACCTTCTGCGCCCGAATGCGGGATTGGATCTGGTTGGCCTCCGGAGCCCCCGGCGGGTCGGCGAACCCGGCCACGACCACGCCCAACGAGGGCGCGCGGCTTGCCGCTTCCGCCGCCTGCGCCACCGTGCTGCGGGCCGGCCGGTCCAACTCGGTCGATTGCCCGTCGTAGAACACCACGAAATCCGTTCGCCGATCCGGATCGGCGCCGTAGCTGCAGGACCCACACGCCACCGCGAGCAGAACCACCGATGCCCTCGCCAGACGCCGCATCGAGGGTCAGCCCGCAGCCGCGACCGCTTTGCCGCCGCTCAATCGCCATATCCGGTCGAGCCGCTCCACCCCGGTCAGCCGATGGACGATCAGGATCACGGTCCGACCCACGGCGACCTCGTTGAGCGTAGTCAGGAAAGCCCGCTCGGTCGCCGGGTCGAGCCCGGTCGCAGGCTCGTCCAGCAGCAGGATCGGCGCGTCGGCCAGCAGCGTCCGCGCGAGCGCCAGTCGTCGCGCCTGGCCTCCCGAGAGCCCGACGCCGCCCGCTCCCAACCAGGTGTCGAGTTGCTCCGGCAGACCCCGGACCACATCAGCGATCGCAGCGTCCTCGAGCGCCCGCCACAGCGCGTCGTCATCGGCGTCCGGCCGGCTCAGCAACAGGTTGGCGCGGATCGTGTCTTCGAACAGCGTCGTCGCTTGCGATAGCCACGCGATCGACGCGTGCACGTCCGCCGCCGCCAGATCGGCAATGTTGACGCCCCCGAGCAGAACGCGCCCTGCGCTCGGCGAAACCACCCGGAGCGCCAGCGCCGCCAGGGTCGACTTTCCCGCCCCGGACGGACCCAGGATCGCCACCCGCGCCCCTTGTGGGATGTCGAGCGACAGACCGTGCAGGATGGCGGGGCGCCCCTGGTAGCCGAAAGTGACGTTCTCGAAAGCGAGGCCGTGACCGGAGGGCAACGGCGCGGGCGTCGCCGGGTCCGGTGCGGCCGGGGGCGCCGTCGCCGCGTCCACGATCCGGCGCGCCGCCGCATTGGCCAGGCCAAGCAGGACGCCCGCGCGCGGCATGATCGTCACGGCTTCGAAGACCGCCAGCGTCAGCATGATCGCCGGCAACAAGCGCTGCGGCGGCAATCCCGCCACCAGGACGAGCAGCACGGCCAGTTGCCCGCACACGACGGAGGCCGCCTGCGCCGCCGCACCGCTTCGCGCCAATTGACGCTGCGCCCGCAACAGCGCCGCCTCGCGCGCCTGCACCGCGGCCAGCATCCGCCCCTCGGCGCCGAACGCGCGCACCTCGCGGAGCCCGGTCACCGCATCGATCGCCGCCACCCGCAGCCCGGCGCCCGCCTGGGTAAGACTCGCCCCCAACCCGCGCGCGCTGAGGGCTGCCAAAAGCGGCAGCACGACTGACACGGTCAGCAGCAGCGTCGCGAGCAGCAGCATGGGAAACGGCCCTGCCGGCGAGGTCGCCCACATCAGCATCGGCAGCAGGACGACCACGGCAATTGCCGGGATGACAATCCGGATGTAGAGGCCATCCAAGGCTTGAACGTCGTCCACCAGCCGGGCCAGCGCGTCGCCGGAGCGGAGGAAGCCGAGCCCGCCGAGCGCGCTCCCGGCCATCTGGCGGAAGAACCAGACCCGCAACCGCGCCAACGCCCTGAACGTGGCGCGATGGGTCAGCATGCGTTCGGCGTAACGCAGCACGACGCGGCCCGCGCCTGATAGCCGCAGCGACCAGAGCAAGACCAATCCGCCGAGCGCCACCGGCACGATCGCCCGTCCTGCCGTGAGCGCCAGCGCCGCCCCGCAGCCCACGCAGAGCAGCGAGACCAACCCGCCCGACGCCAGCAGCAGTCCTTCCGGCCGCCAAAGGCCGATGACGCGACGAAGCGGGCTCATGCGGCGCCAGCCCGCCGGCCCTGCGCATCCGCGAGCACGATCCGTCGCCCGGCGAAGCTTTGGGCCGCGTTGGCATGGCTGGCCAGCAGCACCGTCCGGCCGATTGTCAGCCGCTTCAGGCTGTCGAGCACGTCCGCCTCGGTCGCCGGGTCGAGATGCGCCGTCGGCTCGTCGAGCAGCAGCAGCGGGGCATCGCGGACGAACGCGCGGGCGATGGCGACGCGCTGGGCCTGGCCGCCGGACAGGCCGTAGCCGTCTTCGCCGATGATCGTGTCCAGGCCGTGCGGCAGCGTTTGCAGCAACGGCCCGAGCCCGGCCGCCCGGGCGGCGTCGGCGACCTCGTCGTCCGTGGCGTCGTCGCGGCCGAACCGGATGTTGTCGCGCAGGCTCGCCGCGAACAGCACCGGCCGCTGACCGATCCACGCCGTCATCCGCGCCAGCGCGGGAGCGGTGATGGTCGCGAGGTCGGCGCCGTTCAGGGTGATGCGGCCCGAATCCGGGCGCAGGAAACCGAGCAGCAGCTCGATGACGGTCGTTTTGCCCGAGCCGGACGGACCCACCAGGATCGCCGTCTCACCGGCCGGCACGCGGAAGCTGAGCTCGTGCAGCACCGCGCCGCGCGCATCGTCCCGGGTCACGGTAACGCCATCGAAGGCAACAGTGATGCCGCGCGCATGCACGGTGCGCACCTCGGGCGGGATCGCGGGCAGCGCCGCCGCCATCGAGGCGGCCGACAGTTGCGAGGCCGCCTCGCTCGCGTGGGCGCGATCCTGATAGGCCCCGGCAAAAGCGCGCAGTGGCGCGAAGAACTCGGCGACGAGCAGCAGGGGGAAGACCGCGGCCGCCGGGTTGGCGAGCACGCCGGACCGTTCGGCACCAGCGAAGCGGATCGCGAGCAGGATCAGCGCCGTGACAGCCGCCACGTCCAGGGCTGCCGACGACAAGAAGGCGACACGCAGCACCCGCATGGTCCGTCGCGACAGCTCGGCGGCGGCTTCCTCCAGTCGGTTGGCCTCGGCATCCGCCTGCCCAGCCAACACGATCGTCGCGATCCCGCGGACGCGGTCGAGGAACCGCGCTTGCAACCGGGCCATGGCGACGAACTGGCCCCGCGACGCCTTTGACGCCCCGATCCCCGCTACCGCCATGCCGAACGGCACCAGCAGCCCGGCCACGATCAACAAGCCGGCGGCAAACGGATCGACCGTCAGCACCGCCAGGGCGACGAGCGCGGGCCCACCGATCGCGAGCGCCGCGGCCGGCAGCCACCGGGCGAAATAGCCGTCCAGCGCTTCGATATGGTCGATGGCCAGCGCGCTCAGCACGCCGGGCGAGGTCCGGCTGGTCTCGGCCGGGCCGCCCGCAAACAGGCCCACGAACAGCGCCGTCCGCAACCGGCGCCGGGCCGCCGCCCCCGTCTCGAAGCCGAGCCGCTCCATCACATAGGCGATCCCGCCCCTCGCCAGCGCGAAGGCCCCGAACAGGGACGCCCAGAGCTGCCAGTCGCGATCAACGCCGCCCAACGCCGGCGCCAGCAACCGGGCGATGCACCAGGCCTGCCCGACCGCGCCGAAAGTTCCGAGCAGGCCGAGCCCCACCAGGCGCGCATGGCTGCGCCGGGCCGGCCGGGCTTGGGCTGCCAGCCAGCGCTGACCCTCAGAGGGAGCTCGCCGCGCCATGCAGCCGACCTAATCGACCAGAGCGCGGCGCGCCGTGGCCGCGAGCCAGCCGGAGGCGACAGGCAGGATCTCGTCGTTGTAGTCGTAGCCCGGCGTATGCAGCTCCGGCCCAGCCACGCCATTGCCGATCCAGGCGAACGCCCCAGGCCGCTCGGCCAGATACCAGCCGAAATCCTCGCTCGCCATCGTCGGGGGAAGATCCCGCCGGACAACGGCGCCGATATCGGCCACGCTCCGCGCCGCGATCTCGGCTTCTTCTCGCGAGTTGATCGTCGCCGACACACCGCGCTTGATCTCGACCTCCGCCCTCACGTCGAGCATCCGGGCGACGCCGTCGACCACGCGGCGGATGCCCGCCTCGAGCAGATCGCCCGTGCTTTCGGAGAAGAACCGCAGCGTGCCGGCCAGCGAAACGCGACCGGGGATCTGATTGGCCGCCACCCCGCCATGGACCATGCAGATCGACACGACGCCGCTGTCGACCGGGCTGAGGTTGCGCGCGACGACCGATTGCAGACCGACGAGAACGTGCCCGGCGGCAAGCACCGGGTCGCGCGTCAGGTGCGGCAGAGCGGCGTGCCCTGCCTGGCCCTCGATCTCGATGAGCACACGCCCGCCCGCCGCCATGACGGGACCGCTATGGACCATCACGGCGCCAGCTTCGAGCCCGGGCCAATTGTGGTAGCCAAAGATGCGCTCCATCGGGAACCGGTCGAATAAGCCGTCGGCGATCATCGACCGCGCGCCGCCATAGCCCTCCTCCGCCGGCTGGAAGACGAACCTGACGGTGCCGGTCCAGTCGGTGTCGCGCCGTAGGATGGCCGCCGCGCCCAGCAGGCTGGCGGTGTGGCCGTCATGGCCGCAGGCATGCATCACACCGTCGTTCGCCGACGCGTAGGCGACAGGGCTCGTCTCCAGGATCGGCAGCGCATCCATGTCCGCGCGCAGGCCAACGCTCCGGTTCGACTGCCCCCGGCTGAGCGTTGCGACGACTCCGTGTCCCCCCACCCCTGCCTCGAAAGGAATGTCCATCTCACGCAGCCGCTCGCAGATGAACGACGCCGTCCGCTCCTCCTGCAGCGACAACTCGGGATGTCGGTGAAGGTGGCGCCGCCACTCCGTTACGCGCCCGAGCAACTCGCTATCCATGGTTCGCCTCCAGCCCCGATGTGCAGCGACGAGCCGATTTCCGCAAGGCCGGCGACTATTTGGGGCCGCGCGCACCCTCGAGCTGCGGCGGCTCCGTGCGCTCATGCCGCAGCTTCATGCGCAGCGTGTATCGCGTGCCGCCCTCATCCCCGATCGCCAGCGTTGCGCCGAGCTGGCGGGCGAAACCGCGGATGAGCTGAATGCCGATCCCGTCGCGAGTCCCGGCTTCCGTCTCGACCCGGCCGGCGGGGATGCCGACGCCATCGTCATGGATGTCCAGTTCCACATCGCCGCCGGCAGC
>JAVVHH010000013.1:0-40337 GCA_032249615.1 Acetobacteraceae bacterium | reverse complement strand
TAGATCAGGCTCAGCTCGGCGATGGGCGCTTGGATGGTTTGGTAGGCTTTCGAGGAGAATGATCGGGTCTCGTAGCCGACCAGCGCGCGGGCACGGAAATAGCCGGTCAGATCGTAATCGATGCCGCCGAGAATGGACGTGTCGTTGAAGTTCTGTCGCGGGTTCGATGCGCTTCCTCTCGCGTAGAAGGCGGTGGTGTTGCGGACGACGAGCACCACGCTGCGCCGGGTCGCGAACTCATAGGAGGCGATCACGCCCGGCGTCACGGCGACCCGGTTGCGGTAACTCTGGTCGTAGAAGGTCGTCCCCGCCGAGCCGCTATTGTAGGAGAAGCGCGCGACCTGCACGTTCGGGGTGATCGAAATCCGGCTGAAGACGGCCGAGTAGCCCAATTGCATCGTGTCGATCGCATAGGCCAGGGGTGTGCCGAGCTGCGGGACGTCCAGGTCGCGGACCGTCTGGTTCGAGTTTTCATGCGAGACGGCGACCGAGGCGCTGTCGCGGCCAAGATTATAGGTTCCGCCGAGGCGGACGTTCCAGTTGGTGAATGACTGAGAGGGCAGGTCGAAGATCTTGAAGTCCGAGACGCCCAAAGCGGCGCTCACGCTCCCCCGGGAGTTCGCCGATTCCGCACCGAGCGAGGCATCGGTTTGCAGGAACGGGCTGCCGACCGGCTTGGTGAGGCCGAGCACGTTGCTCTCGTAGCCAAACGATTCGGTGACCGAGGGCCGGATCGTGAAAGCGCCTGCCGGGATGCCGGCGGATCGATAGTCGGTCCGGGCGCGCGACAACACCGTAACGTCAGGTTCGGCAGCCAAGCCATAGCTGACCCCTGGTATGAACCGGTCGATGAGTTGGGCCCGTGCCGGCGCGGCCATCAGCGTCACCGTGAGCGTGCACGCCACTAGGGCGCCCGCAAATCCTGGCTGTGCGTTCCAGAACGACGGCACCGCTACGACCTTCTCTGGAAACGCATCACGCTTCCGTTAGCATGTCCGGCGCAGAGCGGGAAGTCGCACCGGTTCTCGATTAGGGCTGCCGCCCGGGCCGCCGCGGCTTGGGTGCGGGTCCGGGGGGAGCCGCCGCCCCGGCTCCCAGCAGGGCCATCATGTCCTGGTCGTTCACCAGGAAGTGGCCGTCACGGTAGGACAGATCCCAGACGAGACGGTCCTGATCGGGACGGCTGACCCCTTTCAGGAAGATGAGAAAGGGAGCTGCCTGAGCCGTTTGCGGGTCCGAAGCCAGCGCGCGCTGGAGCGAGTCGATGTTGGTGGCGGTGAGGCGGCCGCTGCCGATGAACGTGTTGGGCGATGACGCCTCG
Source organism: Acetobacteraceae bacterium (assembly GCA_032249615.1). Taxonomy (GTDB): domain Bacteria; phylum Pseudomonadota; class Alphaproteobacteria; order Acetobacterales; family Acetobacteraceae; genus JAVVHH01. Next base: position 39,016 of record JAVVHH010000013.1, on the reverse strand, counting down.
ACCGAAAGATGACCGCCGATGCTGCTGCCGGCGACGTCGATCTGAAGATCGTCGAGCCCCACCGTGATCGGACCCTTGCTGAACAAAGCGTCCAAGTCCCGGTCGTTGGGGTCCCGACCGGCCGCGTATTCCTGGGCGAGCCGTACGATCGCTTCGGTCGACGCGCCAGAGAAGCTCGGGCCGATCGTGATCTTCGTGGGGATGAGCTTGGCGGTATCGCCCAGCCCGAGGTCGGGCAGGCTCAGGCCTTCGGCGGAAAGCAGGAATTGGCTTTCCAGCCGGCCGGCGTTCGCCTTGGACGCAAACCGCAGCGAGAACACCTTGAGAGAACCGGTCAGCCCTTGCGAGGTGACGCTAAGGTCGCTGACTTTCTCCTCCAGCGACATCCCGGTCAGCAAAGCGGTGAGCGAGGTCACCAGCGCCTTCGTGGTCTCCGGGTCGGGCTTCGGCGGCGGAGAGGCCGCCCCGCCCGCCGTCGGCTGCGCGCGGGCCGCAAGGTCGGAGACCATGCGGACCAACTCGAAGCCGCGATTGCGGGAAAGCCCGAACGCATTCGACACGAGCGAGCCCGCACCGATGTTGACGAGGGTCGGTTGGGCCGCATGGCCGTCCGACATCTTCAGGTGGTAGCCATCGAGGGTCGCGGACGTCGTGACGTTCACCCGGTCGTCGCCGGCGGGCGTCATCGTCGAAGCGCTCACGAAATTATCGATGTGGCTCAGCTGGTTCAGGTTGGGGCCGGTCGTCGCCACGTCGAGGTTCGCGAATTTGGCGGTCCAGGTAGACGGCGCAGCGAAGGTCGGATCGTAGAGGAGCCGCTGGTTCTGCTCGCCGGCTGTGACGGTGCTTGTGATCCTCTCGGGGGGTGAGCCCTTCGGTTTGCCCGGTGGGAGTTCGAGCTTGATGACGCTCGGCGACGGGATCCGTACGTCATCGACCGCCCATTGGCCATTGCCGGCCTCCGTCAGCTTGCCGGTGACGGGCGGCGACTCGGGAGACCCCCAGGCCACGGAGAGGTCGTAGTGGTCACCGGACGCCGTGACATGGACCGGGCTGCGCGACGGTGCGGCGGCGGTCCCGACCGCGGACTGGAGCCAATCCTGGATCTGCTGCTGGATGGCTGCCGCCCGTTCTGGGGTGGCTTGGGCCCAGGCGTGACCGGGTCCGATCAACGCGATATTCAGGGCGAAGACGGTGGCGCGTTTGAACATCGGTCGGGTCCCCGGAATGGCTGGTCGTGAAGGCGCGGAAGCTACCGGACGGTCATTCGTCAATTGTCTCGACGGCCGCAACGTCGAGAAGCCGTTCGATGACGTCGGGTTCTTGCGCGCCAGCGATGGCGTGGCGCCCTCCGACGACGAAGCAGGGGACGCCATTGATGCCGAGCCGATGTGCGCGGAGATTATCGGCGTGTACCGCGTCGATCTCGTTCTCGCTGCGCAGGAAAGCGGCCGCCTGGATCGCGTCCAGACCGCATGACCCGGCGATGGCACGGAGGATCGCGTGATCGCCGATGTCGTGGCCGTCGCTGAAATGGGCGGCGAACAAGGCTTCCGCCACTTCGGTCGCCCGCCCGAGCGGGGCGGCCCAGCGGATCAGACGGTGTGCGTCCACACTGCTCGGCGTGCGGCGAATCCGGTCGAAGCGAAACGAAACGCCTTCCGCATCGCCGATCTCGGTGATCGACCCGTAGAGCCGGCGAGCGCGATCTTCGCCGCCGAATTTCCGGATGACGTAGTCAGCGCGGGTCATGCCGACGCGAGGCATATCCGGGTTGAGCAAGAACGGTCGCCACGTCAGCTCGTAGAGCAGGTCGGGCCGCCGGCGCATGGTGCGAAATAGACGCCGCACCCCGAGGTAGCACCATGGGCACACGAGGTCGTGGACCACCTCGATCCTCAGGCGCGCCTTGGCGGGAGCAAGACTGTTCACGCGCTAATACTAGGGGAGCTTGCAAATTCCGTCATCTGGTTTCGGGGTCGTCCATCACGTTCTACCTTGAAACGATTAATGAAACGTGATCGACATGGGGCAGAAAAGTTGGAATCGGGCGGAGTTGTTGGCGGAGCGGCGTCGAGCGGAAGCACCGAAACACCTCGACGACGTCATCGAGGAAGCCCGGCTTCTGGCCCTCGAATCCTACCGAAACCTAGCCCCGTCGGCGATTCAGGGGCTGTCACGGTTGGCGCAAGAAACGGCGGCGAGTTTGGCTGCCACCCATGCCGCCGTTTCCTTCGTCGCGGAGTCGCGGGTCTGGTTCGGGGGCGCGTTCGGGTTCAGCCGGGCCGACGCGGCTCGGGCGAACAGCTTCTGCGACGCCGTCGTGCGGAGTGCCGCGTCGTTGCTGGTGCCGGACGGCAGTGCCGATCCGCGCTTTTGGCAGCATGAGATGGTGAGTGCCGCACCCGGGCTGAAAAGCTATGCCGGCGTGCCGCTGATCGACCACGGTGGTTATGCGCTCGGCGCCGTCGCGGTTTTTTCCGTCGAACCCGACACGTTCTCGCGCACCAACTTGCAAGACCTCGCGGCACTTGCGGTCCTGGTGCGGGACTTCCTGGCGGAATCGCGTCGGCCCCATTTGGTGGCAGCCGAGCCCGCCCCGGTTCCGGAAACTGGGCCGGTCCGCCGCGTCCAGGGATGGCTAGGGGTCAAGACGCTGACCACGGATGAGGGAAGAGCCCGGACGATGGCCGGGTTGGTGGTGCTGAGCGTGGCCCGCGAAAGCCCGGCACGACGGGCAGGCATACGCCCGACCGACATCCTGCATTCTATCGGAGGCCGGGAATTATTCGTGCCAACCGACCTGCTCGCGGCGATGGCGGGACTCGTCGCGGGAAGCACCGTGCCGATCCGGCTTCGCCGCTCGGGGGAATGGCATCAGTGCGAGGTTGAGGTCCGATCGAAGCGGCGCCGCCTCATTGGGCGCTGATTTCCATGATCGACGGATCCGCTGGGTCGAGATCGATGGTGAACCGCTGGGCCTCGTGAGGCAAATCATCGGCGCGCACGTCGCGGATTTTCGCCGCCGCGGCGAGTTCGACGGTGATGCGCCCAGGAGCCGCGTAGGGCGCGACCGACTGCACGGATAGCAGGTGGGCGTTCCCGTGGCGGAACCAGCGTGCCTCGATCCCGGTCGCGCGCGTGCCGTCGGGCGCCCGGAAGACGGCCCGGGGCGGTGCGCCGGCCGTTTGCAGCACCGCGGCTTCGGCATCCAGCTGCGATGCGCTGGGTAGCCCGCCCCGACGCATGATGTCTTCCGACACCGCGGCGACGGCAGGCAGGGGAGCCGAGGCACGGCGGCGCAGATGGCCGTCGAACAGCCCGGGTTCGGTGTCGGCCAGGACGGTGCCACCGGCGGAAGCGAAGGCCCGGATGGCGTCGAGCTCTGCGTCGGAGAGCGCGAGCGCATCGGGGAGGAACAGGATTTTGATGCCGTCCTTTGCCAGCGCGCCGTCCTCGATCATCGCCGACGAGAGGAGGTGCGGCTGTATTCCAAGCGCCGAGAGCCTCTCCAGCGTTTCCCGGCGGCTCGCGCGCCAGGCGTTGTCTTCGTATTCGCGACCGGCGTTGCGATCGGACCACGGCGCGCCGACCCGACGGTCCAGCAGCCATTGCGCGCGGAAGCTGGCGTGCGAGACCAGGACGGCCACTTTGTCACGATCCGGCTGGCTTGCTATGAGGGTGGGCGCGACTTGGCGGATGGCTTTGACGAGTCGGGCAAGCTCGATACCGCGGGGCGCCGGGCTGCCGTCCGGATGCACGACCTGGTCGCCCTCGTCCCAAACGACGGTGCCACGCCCCCCTTGCAGCAGGCTGCGCCAGGCTTCTGCGCCGTCGCCGGGCCCGAAGCTGGTGCGGAGCAAGACCGCTCGGGGGTTCGCGGCGTGCGCGATCGCGAGATTGTTGGCCTCGTCATAGATCTCGAACACGTCGACCGCGGGGGTAAGCTGGAAGTAGTCGTAGCCGCCCCAACCGGGCAGCTGGCCGCCTTCCAGGCCGGACAGCGCCGCCGGATCAGCGCGGTGCAGCGCGTCGGTGCCGGCGCGGACAGCCCGGGCGAAGGCGACATCCATCCAGGCCTTGAAATCGTTCCAGCTGGCGTAGTTGCCGTCGGTCCGGGCAAGGGCCGCGTCGGTCAGCGTGGGTTGAACGGCATCCCAGCTCGGGAAGCTGGTTCCCCATTCTTCGTTCAGCGCGGCCAGGCTCGGGTATTGGGTTTGGAGCCATTCGCGCATCGCGGCCAGCGAGACGGGCGAGATATCGGCGTCCCACGCGGCGGCCAGATCGCCAATGCCGGCCTCGTCGGCGAGGTTGTAGTAGAGCGGCTGGTAGCGGGATTGGGCGGCCACCAGGCGTTGCAGCCGATCATCGATGCGGGCCTGCCACACCGGGTCGGACAGGCTCGGCTCGCGAAAGAAGACGGTTGGATCGGCCGGGTCCTGGCGATGGCGGGCCTTGGCGGCATCGAAGAGCCAGGTGACGGATTTTCCCGGCGTGTAGCGGTGGTAAGGGGCGTAGAAGTCGGTCGCGATGTTCTCGAGATACCACGGCAGGTCGGAAGCGATGTGGGCGGCGAGCTCGGCCGGATCGATCTGGCCGCCGGTGGCGCGCAGCTTGGTGCCGGTGAATCCGAGTTGCTTCAGCCCCTTGATCTCGGCGGGCGTGCGTTCCTGCCACATGAGCAGCTGATAGGTGTCGAAGGGTGCTGCCAGGGCGGTTCCGGCCCAGACCGAGAGAAGAGCGGGCAGGAGCCAGCGCATCAGCGGCCGAGCGCGCGTTTGATCATCTGCTTGGCGCTGCTGGCAAGCGCGTGGGCCTCGGCCTTGCTTTCGTAATACTGCTTGGAGCCGCGGTGGCGCCAAATACCGCTGCTGGACACGAGCGAGTCATCGGCGCCGATGCGGTTGCCTTGGAGGGTTGGCTCTCCCCACGTCCAATCCTTCACCAGCGCCATGGATCGGCCGGTCTTGTTGACCAACTCGTTGTTGACGATCACGCCGGTGGCGCCGTCCCACAGCCCGATGGCGGCGCCCGGCCGGGGGAAAAGCGGGCCGACGGTGATGACGTTGCCTTCCACCTGCAGGGCGCCGTCCGTCGCTATGACGGCGTAGGAGGGCTCCTCATCGGCAGCACCGGCCCCCACCCCGATCCTGTTGTTGCTGATGACGCTCCGGGTGGCGGCGGTCGTGATCTGACCGCCTTTGACGTCCGAAAACGTGCATTTGCTGACAGTCAGCAGCGCCGAGTTCGCGATCATGATCGCGTATTTGGGTTGTACGCCGCCGACGCCGCCACGCGTAAACGTGCTCTCCGTGACCGTGACGGTGCCGCCGCCGGCACCTGAGAGAATGCCGACCTCGTCGTTGTCGAAACGGACGTGGTCGACGGTCAAGTTCGAGCTTTCCACCCGGATGCCGGCGCCGTTGCCGTCGGGCACCCGGGCGCGTTGGAGCGTGAGATTGCGGACGACCGTGTTGTTGCCGCGGAGGACCAGCAGCGCCTTTTCCTCGCAAACCTTGTCGCTGAGCACCGCCGCGCCGCTTCCGCCGCTGACGCCGGCGATCGTCAGATCGTTGCGGCGCACGATGGCGCAGTCGAAATACTCGCCGGGGTCGATCAGGACCGTGTCGCCGTCCTCGGCGGCGGCAATGGCTTCCGAGGGCAGCTTATACTCGCGGTCCTCCCCCACGGCGAGAGTGCGGGCAGCGGCCGGTACGGACAGGAGAACGGCCGCCGCCACCAGCCCTGGGCGGAAATTCACCGGCTGGCGACGACCTTGCCATCGCCCTTGAGCGGACGAACCGGTCCGACGCCTGAGATGTTGTTGCCCGACAACTGTGCCTCGGTTGCCGTCAGGTTATCGACGAAGATCGTCGGGTAGGTGCCGTCGTTGCGGAACGTGTTGTTCTCGATGATGATCTCGGGGGTCATCTGGGTGACGCCCTCCGAGCCGATCATGATAGCCGCCGTGTGATTCTCGGCGTTCGGGCCTTTGATGATCTTGCTGTTGCGTACGATCACGCTGCCGCCGTTCGGTGCCTCGACCTCATAGCTCGCGTTGCCTTGCGGACCGTCCTCGATGTCGCAGCCGATGACTTCGGTGCGCGCGGCGCGCGACTTTATATGGTGGGCGTGCTGCGTGTCGTAGAAGCGGGTGTTCTCGACGTGGAGCAGATCGAGATGCCCCACGTAGAGGCCGTGCGCGCAGGCGCTGCCGCAGGACCCGTTCTTGTCGAACAGGGAGTTGCGGATGATCATCGAGCCGCCGGTCGTGCCTGACAGGATGCCGTTCTGGTTGTTGATGAACCGGACGTTGTCGATGGTAATTTTACGGCTCTCGCCGCGGATGCCGGCGCCATTCTCGTCCGGCACGCGGACGCGGGTGAGCGTCATGTTGCGGATGGTGACGTTCTCGCCGCGGATCACGAGGAGGGCTTTGCCTTCGCAGGCCTTGTCGGTCATCACGATCTGCTCGGGATTGCCGACGCCCTCGACCGTGATGTTGTTCTTTTGAATGACCGCGCAGTCGAAATACTGGCCGGGGTAGATGGCGACCCGGTCGCCCTCCTGCGCGGCCGAGATGGCGGCCGAGGGGGACTCATACTGCTTGCCCTGGCCCGCCTCGAGCGTGCGGGCATGGGCGCCGGCGCCAGCACAGAGCACAGCGACAACGGCGAGGGGCAACGAGCGCGGCATCAGCGGTTCCTGTGAGATTTCGGCTTCCCTGTAGCATCGGGTGATAGGCTGAAACAACTAAAGGCGGGTTAACGCGCCCGTCGCCACCGCGTGGTCGCCCGGATCAGCGCCTCGAAGCCCTGATCGAGGGTGATGGCGAGGAGCGCGACCAAGAGTGCGCCCTGCAGCACGTAGGCGACGTTGGAGGCGTTGAGGCCGACGATGATCGGCAGGCCGAGCGTGCGCGCGCCGACCGTCGAGGCGATGGCCGCGGTGCCGATGCCGACCACGACACTGAGGCGAATCCCGGTGAGGATGACCGGCGCGGCAAGCGGGAGCTCGATCTGCAGCAGGATTTGCGTCGTCGACATGCCCATGCCTGCCGCGGCGACGCGGATATCGGCCGGCGTGTTCTCCAGCCCGGCGATCGTGTTCTGTAGCACCGGCAACAGGCCGTAGAGCGCGAGAGCGACGATGGCGGGACTTGCGCCGAAGCCCATGGCGGGAACCGCGAGAGCCAGGACGGCGACGGGCGGAAAAGCTTGGCCGGTGGCGCCCACCGTCTCGAGAAGGCCGCGAAACTCGCGTCCGCCGGGCCGCGTGACGGCGATCCCGGCGAAAACGCCGAGCAGGATCGCAAAGGCGCTCGCCGCCGCGACGATCTCGAGGTGGCCGAGCAGGAGGGCAGGGAACCCGTCCTGGCGGTAGATCGGCTGGTCGAGGCCGGGGAACAGCCACGCGAAAAACGGGGCCGCGTGGCCGAGCCCGAACGTCGTCAGCAGCAGCAGCGCGAGCAGGGCCCCGAACGCTGTCACGCCAGGCGCACGAGATCGGCGAGGTGGATCGTGCCGATCGGGGTGCCTTGGGCGTCGATCACTTCCAGGCGATCGCACCCGCGCATCACCATCGCGGAGAGCGCGGCGCTGAGCGGGAGGTCTTGGCTGATCGGGTCGTGCCGGGCTGTGTCGTCCGGACGATCGGAGGGGCGCAGCCGGTCGGCGACGCGCTGGATGCCGAGCAGCTTGAGCCCCCGGTCGGCGGTTCCGACGAAGCGGGCGACCTGATCGGAGGCGGGCCGGGTCAGCAAGTCGAGCGGCGTCCCGAGTTGGATCACGCGGCCCCGGTCGATCACGGCGACGCGGGTCGCCAACGACAGTGCCTCGTCCATGTCGTGCGTCACGAAGACGACCGTGCACCCGGTTTCGGCATGAATGCGGCGGATCTCGCCCTGCAGCTCCGCCCGGGTGACCGGATCGAGGGCGCCGAACGGTTCGTCCATGAGCAGGATCGAGGGGTTGGCGGCGAGCGCGCGGGCCACGCCGACGCGCTGCTGTTGTCCGCCGGAGAGCATGTGCGGATAGGCGTCGTGCAAGCGGCCGGCGTCGAGGCGGAGGAGGTCGAGCAGCTCGAGCACCCGGGCTGCGATGCGGGCACGATCCCAGCCGAGAAGCCGCGGCACGGTGCCGATGTTGCGGGCGACGGTCCAGTGCGGGAACAGGCCGCCGCCCTGGATGACGTAGCCCATCCGGCGGCGGAGCTGCTCGGGCGCGATACCGGCGACGTCTTCGTCATCGACCTGGACGGTCCCTTCCGTCGGATCCTGCAGCCGATTGATGAGTTGCAGGAGCGTGGACTTGCCGGAGCCGGAGGCCCCGATCAGCACGAGGATCTCGCCGCTCTCGATGGTGAGTGAGACGTCATCGACCGCGGTGAAATCGCCGTAGCGCCGCGTGACGCGGTCGAACGCGATCACCGGGCGGCTCCGCCCAGCGCGGCGCGGGAGAAGGTGGTCAGGAGACGGAACAGCAGATCGGTGGCGACGGCGAGCGCGATGACCGGGAGGGCGCCGAGGATGACGAGGTCGAGCGCGTTGGCGAACAGGCCCTGGAAGATGATGGCGCCGAGCCCGCCCGCGCCGATGAGGGCCGAGACGGCGGCCAAGCCGACGGCCTGAACGGCGGTGATGCGCAGGCCCGAGAGCAGCACGGGCATCGCCAGCGGCGTGTCGACCTGGAGGAAGCATTGGGCCGGGCTCAGCCCCATGCCGCGGGCCGCGATGCGGACGTCGCGGGGCACTCCGTCGAGGCCCTCGACCGTGTTCCATACGATCGGCAGTAGAGAATAAAGCACCAGCGCGATAAGGGCCGGGATTGTCCCGATGCCGGACACGCCGGGAACTATCTTGCCGAGCCATGAGAGTGGACCGATCAGCAGGCTGAACAAGGCAATCGAGGGGATCGTCTGGATCAGGTTCAGGGCCGGAAAGGCGACCCGGCGCAGCGCGGCCCGGCGTTGGGCGGCGATGCCGAGCGGAACGCCGATCAGCAGCGCCGGGCCCAGCGCGCCGAGCACGAGCAGGATGTGCTGCACGAGCGCGGCCCGGAAGGCGTCATGCTGGGCTGCATACTCGCGCAGGAGCGAGAGCGGGGCGAGCGTGCCGAGGGCGAGCAGGATCGCGAGCGGGCCGAACACGGGCAGGATGCCGGCGAGGCCGTAACGCAGGCGGCGCGCGGCATCGGACGCGATGAGCAGCAGGACGGCGCCGAACAGCCAAGTGCCGGCGCCGAGCGACGTGCGGCTGGACGAAGCGGCGCCCGCGGCCAGGTGGTCAGCGGCACCGGCGCCGGCACCGGCGGCGGCCGCAATCGCCAGCCCGGCACCGAGGAGCCCGGCCCAGCAGGCGAGGCGTGTCGGCCGGACGAGCGGCCAAACCACCAGGAGCAGGCCCACTCCGAGGCAAGCGGTCCAAATCGATCCGGCCTGGCCCAACGCGGCCAGGGTGTCGATCGGCTGTCCGGAAAGCAGCCGGTTGCGGGCGTGGCGGAGGAACGGCAGTAAGACGAGGCTCAGGAGCGCGAGCAGCAACAGCGGGACCTGAACTCGCCGCACCTAGGTTAGCAGCCCTTTTTCCTTCAGCCAACTGGTCGCCACCGCGGTCACGTCCTGGCCGTCGACGGCGATTTTGGCATTCAGGGTTCGCAAGGTCTCGTCGTCGAGAGCGGAGAAGGCGGGGGCGAGCAGCCCAGGGATGGCGGGATAGGCGTCCAGCGTCGCTTGGCGGAGGACGGGGCTCGGCGCGTAGACCATCTGGGCGTGCTTGGTGTCTTCCATCAGACGGAGATCGAGGGCGGCGATGGCGCCATCCGTGCCGTACGCCATTCCGGCATTCACGCCGGAGGTGCCTTCGGCGGCCGCGCGCTCGGTGGCCGCGGTGTCGCCGCCTGCGAGGACGACCATTTGGTCGGCTGACAGCTTGAAATCGTAGGCGGATTGGAACGCGGGGAGGGCGGCCGGGCTTGCCACGAACTCTGCCGATGCGGCGAGCTTGATGCCGCCAGCCCGCGCTTCGCGGGCGAAATCTTCCATCGTTTTCAGCTGATGCTTCTCCGCGAAGGCCCCGTTCACGGCGATGCCCCAGGTGTTGTTGGCCGGTGCGGGGGGCAACCAGACGAGGTGGTTGGCCTCGGCATCGAGCTTGCGGACGAGATCGTAGCCCTGCTGGGCGTTCTGCCAGGCCGGGTCGCTCTCGCGGTTGAAGAAGAAGGCGCCGTTGCCGGTATATTCGGGATAGAGATCGACCTCGCCGGAGAGGATGGCCGAGCGCAGGATCTTGGTGGGGCCGAGCCGCAGGCGGCTCTCGGTGGGGATGCTGCCAGCCTTCAAGCGCAGCAGGATCACCGTGCCCAGCAGGGCGGCCTCCGTGTCGAGTTTGGAGCCGACTTTGACCGGCGGCGCGGCGCGGGCGCGCGATGCGAACGTGATCGCGGCGGCGGCAACCAAGGCGGTGCGGCGCGTCATAGGGGGCATCGGCGCGTCTCCTTCTGTTTGGCGCGGTCATACAACAGCAGTCGGCGCCGTTGCGCCACGAAGGAGAGCGGATGTCGAGCAGCAAAGTGGCCATCGTCACGGGGGCGGCGCATGGGATCGGGGAGGCCGTCGCCACCCGCTTGCTGGCAGACGGGTGGCGGGTGGTGGGAGTGGATCGCGAGCCGATGGGTGCGCGCGCCCGGTTGCGCGCGGTCACGGCGGATGTGGGGGATGAAGCGGCCGTGCGGGCGCTGATCGATGACGTCGCCGCGCGGGAGGGGCGGCTCGACGGGTTGGTGAGCAATGCGGGGCGGATGGTGCGCAAGACGTTGGCGGAGCTGAGCCTGGCGGAATGGTCGGCCGTGTTGACCACCAATCTGACCGCCTTGTTTCTACTCGCTCGATCGGCCGAAGCCATGCTGCGGGCGACCAAGGGCGGCATCGTCGGGGTCGCGTCTACGCGGGCGCATATGAGCGAAAGAAATACGGAGAGTTACTCGGCGAGCAAAGGCGGCCTGGTCGCGCTGACGCACGCGCTGGCGATCAGTTTGGGGCCGGACGTACGGGTGAATTGCATCAGCCCGGGCTGGATCGACGTCTCCGGCGAGGCGTTGAGCGAGGCCAATCATGCGCAACACCCGGTTGGGCGCGTCGGCCGTCCGGAAGATGTCGCCAACATGGTCGCCTTTCTGCTGGGGGCGGAGAGCGGATTCGTGACGGGGGCGGAGTTCGTCGTCGACGGCGGCATGACGCGGAAGATGATCTACGTCGAATAGCGCATCAGCGGCCGACGCTGACCCCGGCCGCCGTTAAACCATTCTTTACCGTATCAATCCAGAGTAGTGGCGACCTACTTTGAAAGGTAAGAGTTGATGCGCCGCACTTTCGTCCTCGCTCTGGCGTCGACAGCACTCACCGGTTTCGTGTCGATGGCCCACGCGTCCGACGCTGACTTCCGGCTTCCGCCGCCGACGATGTAGACCCAGGTGCCGGGATAGCGCAGCAGCTGCGACCAGGGCACGCGCTGCAGGCGAACGGGCGGGTCTTGCTCGATGTAGGCGAGTTCGCTGGGCGAGACGTGGGCGTTCTCCGCCGGCCCCCGATACAACACGAGCCACACCACCGCCCACACCAGCCCGATGGCCCCGGTGACGTAGAACGCCACCTGCCAGCTATGGAGGTAGACCAGCAGCGCGCCGAGGAGCGGGGCCAGCATGGCGCCGACATTGCTGCCGGAGTTGAACAGCCCGGTCGCGAATGCGCGGTCACGCACTGGAAACCAGGTCGCCACGGTCTTGATGCAGGTTGGAAAGTTCCCGCCTTCGCCGAGGCCCAGGAAGATCCGCGCCAAGATGAACCCGCTCACGGACGCAACCATGCCGTGCGCCGTCGACGCCAAACACCAGATGATGGCCGCCGCAGCGAAGCCGATGCGCACGCCGACCTTGTCGGTCAGCCAACCCATTCCGGCATAACCGACCGCGTAAGCGATCGAAAAGAAGAAGATGATGTTCCCGAAATCGGTCTCGCTGAAGTGCAGGTCACCTTGGATGGTCGGCTTCAACACCCCGAGGATATTGCGATCCATGTAGTTGATCGTGGTGATCGCGAAGATCAGCGCTAGGATGACCCAGCGGTAGCGCGTCGCCGGTCCCGCTTTTCCGGAAGTCTGCATCAGGATATTCCTCCCCGTTGTTGTTGCGTGGTTGGGTTCAGCTCGCCGCGGCCAGCGGACCGGCGATCACTCCCCAGTCGGACAGGCGCCGGCGCAGCTCCAAAGCCTGCCGCTCCGTCAGCGGCCAGGCGCCCGGTGGCCGCACATGGCCGCAATCTTCGCCCATGAGCGCCAGCGCGGCTTTCACCACGGTCACGTTCGTGCCGTTGCCTTCCTCGGCCCGCAGCGCCTCGAACGCGCCCATCGTCGCGATCAACCGATTTGCCGTGGGGTAGTCGCCGGCCGCGAGCGCCGCGTGGATCGCGACCGAGTGTTCCGGCCAGACATTGATCAGCCCGGAGGTGAAGCCGCGCGCACCGACGGCGCAGAGCGGGGGCGCCCAGGTCTCGGCCAGGCCGCCGACCCAGACGATCCGCGGGTCCGCCCGGTGAATGGCTTCGGCCAGGCGCAGCGGCGTCGGGCTCGCCCACTTCACTCCGGCGACCTGCGGAATGCGGCAAAGCTGCTCGATCGCATCCAGCCCGATGGCGTCGTTACGGAGATAGAGCACCAACGGCAGACCGGGCACGGCATCGGCGATCCGCTGCACATAGGCCAGCACGCCGCGCGCGGCCACGAACGGGTCCGGCGGCTGATGCACCATCAGCGCCGCCGCCCCGGCCTCGCGCGACGCCAGCGCCAGCGCGACGGCGTCGCCGACGCTCCGCCCGACGCCGGCCAACAACGGCACGCGGCCGTCGATCTGCTCGGCAACGCCATGCACCATCCGCTCGGCCTCGGCGGTCGTCAGCCCGTAGAACTCGCCGGTGTTGCCGTTGGCCGTCAGGATGTGCACGCCGGCTCCGATGGCGCGGTCGATCACCGGGGCGAGCCGCTTCGGCGCGATCGTGTCGTCGCGATCTAACGGCGTGACGAGAATGCCGGAGATGCCCGGCAGGGCCGTGAGGATGTCGGTTGCAGGCAATGGGGCCTCCGTTCAGGCGGTGAAATCGTGGCTGGCGAACGTGCCGCCCTGGTAGCGTTGTCCAACCGGATCGATCGGGTTCGGCTTGGCGAGGATTTCGGCGGCATAATCCTCGGCGTTTTGCTGCGGCACGTAGCCCAGCGCCTCGCAGCCGGTGGGCGTCCAGTAGCTCCTCGTATTGGCCGACACGCCCCAGGCGACCAGCAACCCGGTATGTTCGGCCTCGATGCAGCGCAGCGTGAACTGCAGCAGGTCGTCGAGCCCGAACCAGGTGCTCAGATGGCGGAACTCGGTCGGTTTCGGGATCGCGCTGCCGATGCGGACGCAGACCGTTTCGATGCCGTGCTTTTCCCAGTAGAGGCGGGCCATGCCCTCGCCCCACATCTTGCTCAGCCCGTAGAAGCCGTCGGGCCGGAAATCGCAGTCGATGTGGAGCGTGGTGCCGACCTCGTGCATGCCGATGGCGTGGTTGGAGCTGGCGAAGACAATCCGCTTGACGCTATGCCGGCGCATTCCCTCGTAGATGGCCTGCAGCCCGACCAGGTTGTTCTCGATGATCTCCGGCAGCGGCCGCTCGACGGAGGTGCCGGCCATGTGGATCAGCACGTCGACGCCGTCGAGCAGCCGGTCCACCACCGCCGGATCACGCAAGTCGCCGTGCATGGTGTCCTCGCCGGGCCGCAGTGGCTCGAGAGGAGTGCGGCCTCCGGCTGAACGCAGGTCGACGCCGCGTTCGAGCAAGGCCGGGCGCAGGAAGCGTCCCAATTGTCCGCTCGCACCCGATAGAGCGACTTTCGTCACAGACAGACCTCCCATCCTGGTTTTGGGTCGCCCCTCGACACGGCGGCTTTCCTGGCTCAACTTGTCACCCTGTCAGTCAGCATGTCAACACGTCTGACAAGTTGGTGATCTTTTTAGGAGCTCGCGGTGATCGACTCATTGCCCGTCCGGAAAGGCCCTGAACGCCTGGCCGATCAGCTGTACGGGCACATCCTCGAGCAGATCGTGTCCGGCGCGATACCGGCCGGCAAGAAACTGCCGTCGGAGAACCAATTGTGCCGGACTTTCCAGGTGTCGCGGCCAACCGTGCGGGAGGCGCTCTTGCGTCTTTGTGCGGACGGTCTCGTCAGCACGCGCCAGGGGTCCGGCACCGTCGTACAGCGGCAGCCCTCCGATCAACTGGTAAAGTTGTCCCACTCTTCCGACGTGGCCGAAATGCTGCGCTGCATGGAGGTGCGGATGGCGCTGGAGGGCCAAGCCGCCCGTCTCGCCGCGGCCCGCCACACCGGCGCCCAACTCTCGCGGATCAGCACCGCGCTGCAGGCGATGCGCAGCAGCTTCGAGGGTGGCGCGCAGCCGACCGGCGCCGATTACGAGTTCCACGCCGCCGTCGCCGCCGCGAGCGGCAACGCCCTGTTCGGCGAGATGCTGGGCAGCCTGCACGAAACCATCCGCCACTCGATGACGGTTGCGCTGGGGCTCACTCAGATTGGCTCGGCCGAACGCGCCCGCCGGGTCTATGAGGAGCACGAGGCGATCCGCGACGCGATCGGCCGGGGCGACGGGGAGGCGGCCGACCTGGCGATGCGCTATCACCTGACCCGCGCCCGCCAGCGGGTCACCGGCGGGCAGCGCGAACATTGACCTGCTGCGGCTCTTGACGTTGGCGCGGAGTGGTTGTCGATAAGCTGTTCATGCAAGCCGGCCCGTCCCGATGACCGAACGAAACTTGGACGTGGCCATCGTGGGCGGCGGGGTGATCGGCTCCGCCACCGCGTTCTTCCTACGCGAGCTGGGCTACACCGGCAGCGTGACGGTGTTCGAAAAAGACCCGTCCTACCAGTTCGCCTCTACCGCGCGCTCGGCGGCCTCGATTCGGCAGCAATTCACCACCCCGGTCAGCACGCGCATGTCGCAGTTCTCGTTCGGCTTCCTCGAACAGCTCGGGGAGCGGTTCGGGCCCGACGGCGAGATCGCGCTGCACCGCGGCGCTTACCTCCTGCTGGCCGACAAGGCGCGGGAAGCGATGCTGCGGTCCTGCCATGAGACGTTCGTCCGCTTGGGCGCGGCGATCGCTTGGCTGGACCAGGACGCGCTCGCCGCCCGCTTTCCGTGGCTGCGCACCGACGATCTGGTAGGCGGCACGCTGGGCCTGGCGGGCGAGGGGTGGTTCGACGCCTACATGCTGCTGCGCGTGCTGCGCCGGCAGGCAAGGGCGCTGGGCGTGACCTACGTGGACAAGGAGGTGGTGAGTTTCGAGCGGGAAGGCGGGCGCATTACCGGGCTGTGCTGCGCCGACGGCGAGGCGTTCGGCTGCGGCATCGTGGTCAACGCCGCTGGCCCGGCGGCGGGACGGGTCGCGGCGCTCGCCGGATGCGCGCTGCCGGTCGAGCCGCGCAAGCGCACCATGTTCGTGATCCAGGCGCCGCTGGACGGCAACGGGATGCCGTTCGTGTTCGACACGTCCGGCGTGGCGCTCCGCCCGGAAGGCGACCGTTTCATTTGCAGCGCGCTGCCCGCCGAGGAGCGCGACCCCCATCCGGGGGACGACTACGAGCCCGACCACTACCTGTTCGAGGAAGCCGTATGGCCCGCCTTGGCGCATCGCGTTCCGGCGCTGGAACAGCTCCGCCTGCAAAGCGCCTGGGCCGGGCACTACGACATGAACCTGTTCGACCATAACGGCGTCGTCGGCTTCCACCCGGAGGTGAGCAATCTCATCTTCGCCAACGGGTTTTCCGGCCACGGAGTCATGCATGCGCCGGCCACCGGCCGTGGCGTGGCGGAACTGGTGCTGCACGGGCGCTACGTGTCGCTTGATCTCGGCCCGCTCGGCTACGGGCGCATCGCCGCCGGAGAGCCGATCGTCGAGGCGCTGGTCTACTGAACCGCCGCCGCGAACCGTGCGAGGGCGAACTCTGCCTTCAGCGCGCGGTCCGGCGCCAAGATCGCCTGCGCCACCTCCTCGCCGAGCGCAGCCGAATGCTTGAAGCCGTGCCCCGAGCAGCATGAGGCCGCCAGCACACGCCCGTCCTCGCCCAGCCGGTCGATGATGAAGTCGGCGTCGGCCGTCACGGTGTAGAGGCAGGTCGCCCGGTGGGTGAGGCGCTGGCTCAGGCCGCCCAGCCGTCCCGCGACGTGCCGGTCGTAGAGCGACGCTGCCTCCGCGTCCGAGATCCCGTCCACGCGGTCCGGATCCGTATCGCCCTCGTAGCGTTCGGAGCCGACCTTCACGCCGGGCTCGCCGGGCATGAGCGGGAAGCCGTAGAGGTAGTCCGTCTCCGCGGCGCCGTGCATCCAGATGAACACGGGGCAATTGGCCGGGTCATAGAGGCTGGGGTCGTCCGCCTCGTACCAGAGCAGTGTTTGGCGGTGGACGCGCAGCACGTCGGGCAGCAGGTTGGCGGCGAGGCCCGGCAGCCAGGCACCCGCCGCCAGGACGACCCGGGCCGCCGCGATCCGTCCCTTGTCCGTGACCACGACGACCCCGTCGCCGTTCGGTTCGATCGCCAGCACCGTCTCGTTGGGCCGAACCACGGCGCCACGCTGGCGGGCGAGACGCAGCTGGACGGCGACCGCGCGCTCGGGGAACACCACGCCGCCGCTCGGTTCGAAGAAAGCGCGATCGCCGTCACGCACCTGGAATTGCGGATAGCGGCGGCGGATCTCCGCGCTGTCGAGCAGTTCGTGCGGGATGCGATGGCGGCGCGCCATCTGAACCGTCGCGCCCAGGAAGCCCGGGCGGCCGTGGCTCAGCCCGCCATCGCCTTCGCCCATCATAATCAGGCCGATCGACCGCAGCAGCGTCTCGCCCGTCTCCTCCTCCAACTCGCGCCAGATCTCGTGCGAGCGGCGCACCAGCGGCACGTAGGCGTCGCCTTCCGCGGTGGCCAGCCGGGTCACGCGGGTGCCGCCATGGGTCGAGCCGTGTGGGTGCGGCGGATCGAAACGGTCGATGCCGACGGCCCGCAGGCCGCCCCGCGCGAGCCGCAGCAACGTGGCGCTGCCCACCGCGCCCAATCCCACGACGACCACGTCTGCGGTTTCCATTGATGGGCCTCCTTAAGCGGGATCGAGGATGAACAAGGCGGCCCCGGTCTCGACCGTCGCGCCGTTCTCGACGGGGATGGCCGCGACCCGGCCCGCGGCATCCGCTTGGACGCGGTTGAACAGCTTCATCGCTTCCAGCATGCCGAGCGTCTGCCCATCCTCGACGAGGTCGCCGACCTCGACCAAAGGCGGTTCGCCGGGGGCGGCGCTGCGGTAGAACACGCCGGGGAAGCTGGCCTGCACGGTGTGGCGCGTCTCGGGCTGCTGGAGCGGTTCGGCTGCGATCGGGGCGGCTGCAGCGGGCGGGGCGGCGGCGGCGGCGGGGCTCACGCCGCGGGCCAGGCGGAGGCGGCGGCTGCCTTCGCTGTAGTCCAGTTCCGCCAGCGACGAGCGTTGGAATATCTGCACCAGCCGTTCCACGAAGGCGGGGTCCACCGTGCACTGTCCTTCCCACACGCTACCCGCGGATATAGCATCGCACTGCCGTCGCGCCGCAACAGGCCCGCGCGCGGTCTCGTCCCGGCCTTCAGGAGTTCCACGCGATGACCGCAACCCTTGGCCGCTCCGTGGACCTCAATTCCGACATGGGAGAGGCGTTCGGGCCGTATCGCATGGGCGACGACGCGGCCGTTCTGCGGATCGTCACCTCCGCCAACGTCGCCTGCGGCTTCCATGGCGGCGACCCCGAGGTGATGGCGACGACCTTCGCGGGAGCCAAGGAGAACGGCGTCGCCGTGGGCGCGCATCCCGGCTTCCCCGATCTGTGGGGTTTCGGGCGGCGCAACATCCCGTTCACCGCCGGCGAGATCGAGCGGCTGGTCGCCTACCAGATCGGCGCGGCGCAGGCGCTGTCGGCCTATGCCGGGCACCCGATCAGCTTCGTGAAGGTCCACGGCGCGCTGGGCAATCTTTCGGAGGCCGACGACGCGGTGGCCGGCGCCGTCGTGCGCGCGATCAAGGCGGTCGATCCCGGCCTCGTCTGCCTGTCCATCGCGCTGAGCGTGCAGGAACGTATCGCGCGGGATGCCGGGCTGCAGGTCCGGAGCGAGATCTATGCCGATCGCGCCTATACCGACGAGGGCCGGCTCGTGTCGCGCAAGCTGCCCGGCGCCGTGCTCCACGACCCGGCCGAGACCGCCGCGCGCGTCGTCCGCATGGTCGAGGCCGGGGCCATCGAGACGGTGACGGGCAAGTCCCTGCCCACCGCGATCGACTCGATCTGCGTTCATAGCGACAGCCCCGGCGCCGTGGCCATCGCCGCCGCCGTTCGGGGCGCGCTGGAGGCGGCCGGCGTGAGCCTGCAGGCGTTCGCCCGCGCGCCTGCCCATGCCTGAACCCATCCTCGACGGGGGTCCGTTTTCGGCGGCCAACGCCAGCGACCCGCGGTCGGCACGCCGGCGGGAGGATCTGCGCTTTCTGAGCGGCGACGGGCGGTATACCGACGACGAAGCGCCCGCCGATGCGGCGCAGGCCGTGTTCGTGCGCTCGCCCCACCCGCACGCGGCGATCCTCGGCATCGACGTCGGCGCAGCGGGGCCGGGCGTGCTCGGCGTGTTCACCGGGGCGGACCTGGCGGGGCTGCGGCCGCTGCCCTGTGCCATGAACCCCGACCTGCTCGGGGGCCTGATCGTGCCGCCGCGCCTGGCTCTGGCGACGGATCGCGTCCGCTTCGTGGGAGAGCCGGTCGCCTTGGTCGTGGCCGAGGCCCGGCCTGCCGCGCAGGACGCCGCCGAAGCGGTGGTGGCGGAATACGGCGACCTCCCCTCGGTGACCGCGCCGGACACGGCGCTGGCGGACGGGGCACCGCAGATCTGGGCGGAGGCGCCGGGCAATCTGGCTTTCCGCTTTCGGCGGGGCGACCCGGAAGCCGTGGCGACGGGCTTCGAGGCGGCCGCGCACGTGGTCGAGCTCGAGCTGGTCAACAACCGGGTCGTCGCCGCGCCGCTGGAAACACGGGCGGTGCTGGCTTGGTTCGACGAAGCAACGGGCCGCTTTCACCTGAAGCTGAGCGGGCAGGGCGTCCACGGCATCCGCAACGATCTGGCCGCTTGCCTCGACGTGCCGCCGGACCGGATCCACGTGTCTTGCCCCGACGTGGGCGGCGGCTTCGGCATGAAAAATGTGGTCCATCCGGAGTATGTCGCGCTGCTGTGGGCGGCCCGGCGCCTGGGGCGGACGGTGCGCTGGGTGGCGGACCGGACGGAGGATTTCCTGTCGGGTGTGCACGGGCGCGACAACCTGACGCGGGCACGGTTGGCGCTGGACGGCGACGGGCAGTTCCTGGCGCTCGACGTGCACACGGTCGGCAATCTGGGCGCCTACGTGTCGTCGCTGGGGCCGGGCGCCTCGACCATGGCGCCGTCCACCGCGATGGGTGGCGTGTATGCGATCCCTGCCGTCGCCATGGAATCGCGCGGGGTGTTCACCAATACCGTGCCGGTCGACGCCTATCGTGGCGCCGGCAAGCCGGAGGCGAATTACCTGCTCGAACGGCTGATCGACATGGCGGCCCGGCAAATGGGGCGGGACCCCGTGGCGTTGCGCCGGGCCAACCTGGTCGCCGCGTTCCCGTATCGCTCGGCGCTCGGGACCGACATGGATTGCGGCGCCTTCCGCGCCAACCTCGAGGCGGCGGTGGTTGCGGCCGACCGGCCCGGCTTCGGGCGCCGCCGGGCCGAGGCGGCGTCGCGCGGGCGGCTGCTGGGGCAGGGAATCGCCTGCTTTCTCGAGACCTCGCGCGGGGCGCCCACGGAGGATGGGGCGGTCCGCTTTCGCCGGGACGGCACGGTCGAGCTGCTGTCGGGAACGCAGTCCAATGGCCAGGGGCACGAGACCAGCTTCGCGCAGTTCGCGGCCACCCGCCTCGGACTGCCGCCCGAGCGGTTCCGCCTGGTGCAGGCGGACACGGACCAGGTTGCGACGGGGGCGGGGCATGGTGGCGCGCGTTCGCTGCCCATGGCGGGCGGTGCGTTGGTGATGGCGCTCGACACTGCGCTTCAGAAGGCGCGCATAGGGGCTGCCCGGCTGTTGCAGGCCGACCCGGCGCGCCTTCGGTTCGAGGGCGGCGCGTTTCATGTGGAGGAGGGCGGCAGCATCGATTGGGACGGGCTGGTGGCCGCCCTGCCGGACGGGGCGCTGGATACGGACGCGCGCAACCCGAACGACCTGTTCGTCTTTCCGAACGGGTGCCACGTGGCGGAGGTGGAGGTCGATCCGGAAACCGGCGCGGTGGCGCTGCTGCGGTATGTGGCGGCGGACGATTACGGCGTGCTGGTGAACCCGCTGCTGACCGAGGGCCAGGTGCAGGGCGGGCTCGCGCAGGGGATAGGGCAGGCGCTGCTCGAGCGCGTGCATTACGATCCGGAGCACGGCCAGCTGCTGACGGCGTCGTGGACCGACTACGCCATCCCGCGGGCGGCGGACTTGCCTTGGCTCGAGGTCAGGTTCGACGAGACGGTGCCGACCGCGCGCAATCCGCTGGGCGCCAAAGGGTCGGGCCAGGCCGGGTCGATCGGGGCGCCGCAGACGGTGATGGCGGCGGTCGCGGACGCGCTGGGGGTCGCGCATTTGGACATGCCGGCGACGCCTGAGGCCGTGTGGCGCGCGTGCCGGGCGCGCGCGCCCTCAGAGGCGGGCGGCGCGTAGCAGGGACGCGGTGTCGCGCAGGTCGGCCAGGAAGGCCGCCTGTTGCCGGAGCGCGTCCAGCGCCCCGGACCAGTCAATCCAGCTGAAGCGGAACCGGGCTCCGATCGGCGCTTGCGCCATGGCGCCGAGGTCGGCCTCGATCACGGTCGCGATCTTGGGGTAGCCGCCGCAGGTGTTCGCGTCGGCCATCTGGATCATCGGCAGCCCGGCGGGCGGCACCTGCACGGTGCCGGGCACGATGCCGTGCGAGAACAACTCGGCCGGGTTGTCCCGCTCGAGGGGGGTGCCGTGCAGGCGAAAGCCCATGCGGTTCGCCTCCGCGGTCAGCGTCCAGCCTTCGTCGGCGAAGCGTTGGCGCGACGCCGCGGTGAACGCGGTGGTCTCGGCGGCCTCCAGCACCCGCAGCCAAACCTCGCCGCCGGGGCGCGGCAGGACTACCGAAGGCGCTGCACCGAACCCGGCCCCGGCGACGCCGCCCTCATGCGGGAGCAGCGCAAGCTGGTCGCCGCGGGACAGGCCCCGGCCGTGGAGCCCGCCGAACCCGTTCTTGGCGTCCGTGCCGCGTGCGCCGAGCACCGCCGGCACGTCGATGCCGCCGGCGAGGCAGACATAGGCGCGTGCCCCCGCCCTGGGCAGCGTGAGCGTCAGCACTTGGCCCGCCTTCGCGGTCGTGGCCCACCAGGGCGGCAGCGCGGGGCCGCCGTCGAGCGCCGGGCTGCAGGCCGCGCCGGTGACGGCGAAGGCGGTCTCGGCCTCGAAGCGCATCCGGAACGGGAAATGCACGATCTCGAGCCCGGCGGCGTCCGGCGGGTTGCCGAGCAGCGCGTTGCCTGACTCGAGCGCGAGGCGGTCCATCGCGCCGCCCCGTCCCACCCCGATGGAGAGGTGCCCCGGCCGCCCCAAATCCTGGACCGTGTTGAGCAGTCCGGTGGACAGGATCTCGATCAAGCGACGATGTCCGCGACCTTGAAGCGGACGGCGTCGCCCGGCCGCAGCAGCGACGGCGGCGACGCATTGAGGTCGAACAGGCGCACCTCCGTGCGGCCCAGCATGTGCCATCCGGACGGCGCGTCGATGGGCATGATGCTCGCCTGCGTGGCGCCGATGATGACCGCGCCCCGCCGAAGCAGTGCCCGCGGGCTGGAGCGGCGGTTCCACGCTAGCGCCGGGTCGAGGCCGAACATGTAGGGGTAGCCCGGCATCGCCGCGACCGCGGCAACGCGATAGGTCGCGGCGGCGTGGCGCCGCACCACTTCGTCGATGGAGAACCCCGTATGCGCGGCGAGGCCCGCGAGGTCGGCGCCGTCGGCGCCGCCATACACGACGGGCATCGTTACGTCGGCGCCGGCGATGTCCTGCGGCTCGGCCGCGAACCAGAGATCGCGCAGCGCCGCCCGCGCCGTGTCCACGTCGGTGGCGAACGGGTCGTAGGTGACGAGCATGTTGTTCATGCCGGGTGCGGCCTCGCGGACCCAGCTCTGGGTCTGCGCCAGGGCGGAGGCGGCCCAGACCCGGTGCTGCGTGGCCGGCTCGAAGAGCGGCCCGGCGGCGTCGAGCAGCAGCGCCGACACGCCCGCCATGCTGATGCGCGGTTCCGGCGTCATCCAAGGAGATCGAACAAGGGGGTGCCGAAGCCGACGAGCGCCCCATCCGACTGGAGCGGCGCGCCCAGCGTGCCGGCCTCCGTTGCCTGCACCGGGCGGAGGCAGGGGCCGACCTGCAGGAAAGCGACGACGGTGCCGGGCCTGACCGGCGCGCCCGCGGCCACCGGCGGCGCGCCCTCCGTTCCGTGCGCCAGCCGGAGCACGCCTGCCGCGCTGGCCCGGATCGTGCCGGTAGGGGCAGCCGCCGGCTGGGACGCCGCCGTGCGAAGGATCAGCGTGGCGCCGCCCTCGGAGAGGGTGAACTCGGGCACGCCGTTCCGTTCGACGATCCGAATGCAGGCCTCGATCTCCTCGAGCGTCATGACATCAAGCCGTCGTTCAAGCGCCGCTCCAGGTAGTGGATGTCGGTGCCGCCGGCCAGAAAGCTGGGGTCTCGCAGCAGCGCCTGATGCAAGGCGACGTTGGTGCGGATGCCCGCGACGTCGATTTCCGCCAGCGCGCCGCCCATCCGGGCGAGCGCCTGCTCGCGGGTGGCGCCGTGGGCCAGCAGCTTGGCCACCAGCGAATCGTAGTGGGGCGGCACGGTGCAGCCGGCGACGAGATGCGTGTCGACGCGCACCCCCGGGCCCCCCGGCGCCGTCCAGCGCTCGACCCGGCCGGGGGAGGGGACCGATGTGCGGGGGTCCTCGGCGTTGATGCGGCACTCGATGGCGTGGCCCTCCAGCCGCACATCCGCCTGTTGCACGGAGAGGCGCTCGCCCTGCGCGATGCGGAGCTGTTCGCGGACGATGTCGATGCCCGTGACGAGCTCGGTCACGGGATGCTCGACCTGAACCCGCGTGTTCATCTCGATGAAGCAGAACTGCCCGTCTTCGTAGAGGAACTCGAACGTGCCGGCACCGGTGTAGCCGATGGCGGTGCAGGCGGCGGCGCAGCGTGCGCCGATAGCGGCGATGGCCTCGCGGGCGATGCCGGGCGCGGGGGCCTCCTCGATCACCTTCTGATGGCGGCGCTGCATCGAGCAATCGCGCTCGCCGAGCCAGAGCGCGTTGCCGTGCCGGTCAGCCAGCACCTGGATCTCGATGTGACGCGGGTGCGCCAGGAAGCGCTCGAGGAACACGGCTCCGTTGCCGAACGCCTGGGCGGCCTCGTGGCGGGTGGTGTCCACGGCCTCGTCCAGCTCCGCTTCCGTGCGGACGACCCGCATGCCGCGCCCGCCGCCGCCGCCGGCCGCCTTGAGCATCAGCGGGTAGCCCGCGGCTTGCGCCAGGGCGCGCACGGCGGCCCGGTCGTGCGGCAGCGCCCCATCCGGGCCGGGGACGCACGGCACGCCGGCCGCAAGCATGGCGCGCTTGGCGGATACCTTATCGCCCATCAGGCGGATGACGCGGGAGGGCGGACCGATCCAGGCCAACCCCGCCGCTTCCACGGAGGCGGCGAAGTCGGCGTTCTCCGACAGGAAGCCGTAGCCGGGATGGATCGCGCCGGCGCCGGTGAGCCGCGCGGCGAGCAGGATTTCGGCGCCGTTGAGGTAGCTGTCGCGGGCCGGGGCCGGGCCGATGCAGATGGCGTCGTCGGCCAGCGCCACGTGCCGCGACCCAGCATCCGCCTCCGAGTAAATGGCGATGGCCCTCAAGCCCTCGGCGCGGCAGGCCCGCAGGATGCGGAGGGCGATCTCGCCGCGGTTGGCGATCAGGACGCTGTCGAACACGCGCCGATCTTCGCACCGCGGGGCCTGGGACGACAATGCCGCGCCTAGCCGCCGGGCCGGGGATGCGTGCCGCCCAGATAGGCGCGCACCACCTGGTCGCTCCCCGCCAGCGCGGCCGCCGGGCCCTGGAAGGCGACTGTGCCGGTCTCCAGCACGTAGCCGTATTGCGCCAGCTTCAGCGCCGCCTTGCTGTTTTGCTCGACCAGCAGGATCGTCACCCCTTCGGCGTTGAGCACGCCTACGATGCGCATGATCTCCTTGACCATCAGCGGCGCCAGACCCATCGACGGCTCGTCCAGCAGCAGCAGCTTCGGCGCGGCCATCAGCGCGCGGCCGAGCGCCAGCATCTGCTGCTCGCCGCCCGAGAGATTGCCCGCATCCTTGTGGCGCCGCTCCGCCAGCACCGGAAACAGGCTGTATACATGCTCCATGCGCCGCCGGCGCTCCGCCTCGCGGGTCGCGGTGAAGCCGCCCAGCGCCAGGTTCTCGGCGATGCTCATGCCGCCGAAGATGCGCCGCCCTTCCGGCACGTGGACCAAGCCCATGAACGGCAAACGGTGGCACGGCACGCCGGTGATGTCCTCACCCGCGAAGCGTACCGTGCCTGCGGTGACGGGGATCATGTTGGACAGCGCGCGCAGCGTCGTGCTCTTGCCCGCGCCGTTGGCGCCCAGCAGGGTCACCACCTGCCCGGCGCGGACCTCCAGGCTGATCCCGTGCAGCGCCTGCACCACGCCGTAATGGGCATCGAGGCCGGTGACGGACAGCACGGGCTCCATCGTTCAGTCCTCCGTGCCGAGATAGGCTTCGATCACCTTCGGGTCCGCCTGCACGGCATCGGGGGGACCGTTGGCGATCAGGACGCCGTGGTCCAGCACCGTGACCACCTCCGACACCTCCATGACCAGCCCCATGTCGTGCTCGATCAGCAGCACCGTCACCCCCGCCTCGTCGCGGACGCGGCGGATCAGGGCGGCGAGCCCGGCCTTCTCGCCGTCGTTCAGCCCGGCGGCCGGCTCGTCCAGCAGCACCAGCGTGGGGGCGGAGGCCAGCGCCCGGGCCCACTCCGTCCGCCGCTGGTCGCCATACGACAGCGTGCCGGCCAGGCGGCCCGCGTGCCGCTCGATGCCGACGAACTGGAGCCAGCGCATCGCCCGGTCGCGGATTTCGGCTTCCTCCCGCCGCTGCGCCGGCAGGTTGGCGATGGCGGCGAGCAGCCCGTGCCGGGTGCGGCAGTGCGGCCCCGACATGACGTTCTCCAGCACCGTCATCTCCTTGAACAGCCGGATGTTCTGGAACGTGCGGGCCAGGCCCAGCGCGGTGATCCGGTGCGGCTTGCGGCCCAGCAGCCGATGGCCGCCCAGGGTGATGGACCCGGTCGGCCGGTAGAAGCCGGTGAGGCAGTTGAAGACCGACGTTTTGCCGGCGCCGTTCGGCCCGATCAGGCTGTGGATGGCCCCTGATGCCACGGAGAACGATAGATCGGAGATCACGCGCAAGCCGCCGAAGCGGAGGTTGAGCCCCGAGACCTCGAGCAGCGGCGCCACCTAGCTCCGCCGTTCCGGCCACAAGCCGCCGGGACGAAAGAGCATGAGCGCCAGCAGCGCGAGGGCGGTGACCACCGGCCGATAGGTGCCGGCGTCGCGCAGCACCTCGGGGATCAGCGTCATCACGACCGCCCCCAGGATCACGCCGCCGATCTTCCCCATGCCGCCCAGCACGACGCCGAGCAGGATCAGCACCGACTGCGTGAAGGTGAAGCTTTCCGGCGAGATCGCCGTCATCTTGACCGCGTACAGCGACCCGGCGACGGAGGCGATCGCCGCGCCGGTCACATACGCGTAAAGCTTCACGGCCGTGCAGTTGATGCCGATGCCGGCGGCGGCATCTTCGTCGTAGCGGACATAGCGCCAGGCGCGGCCGATGCGGGAGTGCTCGATGCGGACGCAGACGTAGATCGTCAGCAGCAGGGCCAGCAGGAACACTCCGTAGAAAGCCGGGCCGCTGTCGATGGCGAAACCGAACAGGCTCGGCCGGGCGATGCCGTGCAGGCCGCTCGCCCCGCCGGTGATGTCGAGGTTGCGGGCCAGTAGCCGGATGATCTCGCCGAAGCCCAGCGTGACGATGGCCAGGTAGTCGCTGCGGAGCCGTAAGGTCGGCAGGCCGATGAGCACGCCGGCGATGCAGGCGGCCACCATGGCGAGCGGAATCGTCGCCCAGAAATTGATGCCGAACCGGGTCACCAGGATGCCCGTCGCATAGGCGCCGATGGCGAAGAACGCGGCGTAGCCGAGGTCCAGCAGCCCCGCATACCCGACGACCACGTTCAGCCCGAGGCAGAGGATGCCGTAGAGCAGCATGGTCGTGCCCACTTCGACCACGTAAGCGTTGCCGAACACGGGCACCAGCACCGCCGCCGCCAAGGCCGCGAGCGGCACCGCGAGCGGCATGGCCTGGCGCCTGGGCAGGGCGGCCGCGTCCAGCGCTGGCCTCACACCCGCTCGACGACGGAGCGGCCGAGGATGCCGGTCGGCTTCAGCACCAGGAAGGCGATAAGCGTGCCAAATACGATCACATCGCGCCAGGCGGAACTCACGAAGGGCAGCGAGGAGCCGAACGCCTCCAGCAGCCCGAGCATGAGGCCGCCCAGCATGGCGCCGGGCACGCTGCCGATGCCGCCGATCACCGCGGCGGTGAAGGCTTTCAGGCCGATGGTGAAGCCCATGAAGAAGTTGACGCTGCCGTAATAAGCGCCGGCCATCACGCCGCCCGTCGCCGCGAGCCCCGAACCGATGAAGAACGTCAGGCTGATCACGCGGTCCACGTTGATGCCCATGAGCCGCGCGGCCCCCATGTCGATGGCCACCGCGCGCATCGCCTTGCCGTAGAGGGTGCGGGTGATGAACAGCTGCAGCGCCAGCATCAGCAGGAAGGCGGTGCCCACCAGGACGAGTTGCGTGTCGCTCACGAACACGGTGCCGAGGTCGACGCCGTCATAGCCGAGGTCGGTGGGGAAGGGGATGTAGCGCCCGTCGGTGATGGCCAGCACCGCGCCGTTCAGGACCATGGACACGGCCAGCGCGGTGATCAGGATCGATAGGCGCGGGGCGTTGCGCATGGGCCGGTAGGCCACTCGCTCGATGACGACGCCCAGAATGCCGACCAGCACCGTGCTGGCCAGCAGCGCCACGCCCACGCCCAGCCAGCCATGGCCCAACCATCCCGTGGTCAGTCCCAGGATCGCAAGGCCCACGAAAGCCCCCGTCATGTAAACGTCGCCATGGGCGAAGTTCAGCAGCTTGATGACGCCGAACACCATGGAGTAGCCCAGCGCGATCAGCGCGTAGAACGAGCCGGTGATCAGGCCGTTGACGACCTGCTGCAGGATGGCGTCCATGGCGGGCGGGCCTCCGGCGGGCGGGGCTGGGCGCTGTGCCGGTGCGCTACTCCGCCCGGGTCCACTTGCCGTCCTTGTCGACGAGGACGACGAAGTTGGAGCCGACCAGCGTGTTCTTCGGGGTGAACGTCACTTTGCCGGCCAGGCCCTCATAGCTGCTGGCCTTCAGCGCGGTGATGATCGCCTTCGGATCGGTCGACTTCGCGCGCTTGATCGCGTCGGCGAGCAGCATCGTGCCGTCGTATGAGAGGGCGGCGTAAGCGCCGGGCTGCTGGTTGTTGGCTTTGACGTAGTCTTTGCGGAACGCCTCGGTGGTGGGCAGGAAGTCCACGGAGGGGGGCGACAGCAGGTAGGCGCCCTGCGCGGCCGACCCGGCGATCTTGAGGAAGTCCGGCGAATTGTTGCCGTCGCCCAGCACGATCGCGCCGCGATAGCCCGCCTGGCGCAACTGCTTGGTCAGCAGCGAGCCGCCATTGTAGTAGGCGGTCCAGAACACCGCGTCGGGCTTGGCTTCCTTGATGCGCGACACCAGCGACGAATAATCCTGCTCGCCGGCCGCGGTGGTTTCGGTGGCCACCACCTTGCCGCCGTCTTTGGTGAAATCGGCCGCGGTCAGCTTGGACAGGTCCGACGAGTAAGCGTCGCCCTCGTCGACGATGGCGATCGTCTTGAAGCCCTTGCTCCTGAAGAGCTTGATCGCCGTTTCCGCCTGCGCGTCGCCCGTCGAGTTGATGAGGAAGGTGTTGCCCGGGTTGGCGTCCACCAGCTTGGTCGAGTTCGCGGCGACGATGATGAAAGGGATGTTCGCGTCGCCGTAGATCTTCAGCGTCGGCAGCACCCCGCCCGAGCAGTAGCCGCCGATGACCGCGGTCACGCTGGACGAGACGAGCTTGCTGGCCGCGATTGCTCCCTGCTGCGGGTCGCAAGCGTCATCCGCCGTGATGGTGGTGATCTTGTCGCCGATCACGCCGCCCTGGGCGTTGATGGCGGCGACCGCCAGCTCGATCGCATTCTGCATGTCTTTGCCTTCGCCTGCATTGGCGCCGGTCATGGGCAGCACCAGGCCGAGCTTGATGTCTGCGGCATGGGCGGCCGGAGCGGCGGCCAGGACGGCGAAGACGGTGACGGCCCGTGCGATCGGGCTGATGGAGCGGACCATGGACATTTCCCCGAAATCGAAAGGGTCACGCTGGGTGCTTTATCGAGCAACGTCAAGCGCGGAGTGGAACGAATCCGACGCCCGAGTCAGGCGCCGGCCTTGCTCTCCAAATAGGCCTCGATCTGCTTCCAGATGCTGACCTCGTCGGTGACCAGCCATTCGCGGCGGATCCTGTCGTCGACGAGCTCGGCGTGGCTCAATCCCATGATGTAGACCGGGGCGCCGGTCGGCTCGCCGAAATGGCCGAACCCCGCATGGGTGCCGCGCAACGACCATCGCATCGCGACCCGGGGCGCCCGGCCGCCGCCGGTGTTGACCGTCGCACTCTCGACCGAGAACTCCGCGTCCGGGAAGGAGGCGAGATAGCCCAGCACGAAATTGTCGATATCGGCATGGCCATTGCGGTATTGGCCACCCGGGACGGACAGCTCGGCGCCGGCGAAGTAGAGGTCGCGGATCACGGAGGGATCTTTCATCCCCCAGAGGCGGCGATAGCCGTCGGTCGCCAGGGCGATCTCGGGGCCGCCCTGGATTTCGGGTTGATAGCGGCCGGGCTTATCGTGTTCCGGCAGGAAGAACTGCACGATGCCGGTGCGCCGGAGATCGTGGGCGACCATTTGCCGTGCCAGGGTGCGGGGTTCCAATCCAAGGCAACGGGCGAAGGCGGCCTGATCGCGGACCAGCCACTCTTCCGTCACCACCCCGTCGACCACCCAGCAATCCGCGATGATGCGGGAGCGGACGACGCGGCCCGTCGCTGGCCCGTAGGCGCTGTCCCCGGTATGGCGCATGACGGAGACCAGCCGGTGCGAGGACAGGAACGTGCCGTCGTCGTAGCCGGCCCAGATCACGTCTTCGCCCACGAGCTGCCGGTCGGGGAAGCTGTGCAGCGTCTGCAGGGTCTGCGCGGTGACGCCGGTGTTGTCGGTGGTGAGACCCGTCGGCGCGCGCAGCAGGATTGCCGGCGCATAGAGATGTTCCAGCTTGCCGCCGATGCCGCGGTCTTCCCAAATCTCGCGGGTGATGCCGTAGATGAAGCTGGGAACGTCGGGATAGCCGGGCGTCTTGGGGGTCATGGCCGCGTCATCCGCCACGCTGGTTCGCCAGTCGGCCGGCGTGGATTTGCGCCAGGACCGCGAGCTCGTCGAAGATCCGCCACTCGCGCAGGATCTTGCCGTCGCGCATCTCGTAGTGGCTGGCGCCCAGCACGTTGACCGGCGTGCGGGTGATCGGCCCATAGGTCGGCACGCCGCAGTAGGTGCCGCGCAACAGCCAGATCACCGCGATCCGCAGCCCCAGTTCCGGCCCGTCCAGCACGGCGATGTCGCGGACCTCCACGGTGAAGTCGGGGAAGGTGGCCAGCAGATCGATCAGCTCGATCTGGTAGGGGTCGATCCCCTGCACGCGCTTCATCCGCACGGAGTGGCAGACGATCTGCCGGTCGAAATAGTGCGGGACACGGTTGAACAGCTTGGCGTTCCAGACCTCGGCGAACATCGCCTGGACGGCGGCGCACTCGCGGGCATGGGTGGCGGGGCGGGGGCCGGAGACGCCCACTCGCGCCGGGTCGTCGATATGCCCGGCGAACGCGCCGGTGTCGCCGCCCACGCGCATCGTGCCGCCCAGGACCGGGCTCGCCTCGGCGAGTTGGGCAGCGATCGCGAAGGGGTCGAGCCCCAGGTTCTGCAGCACCGCCCACTCGTCGCGAACCAGCCACTCCTCGAGGATCTTGTTGTCCTGCACCAGGCAGTGCGCGACGGTTCGCGACACCCAATCGCGCCCGGTCGGCGGGCCGTAGGTCCAGAAACCGGAATGGGTGCCGGTCTTGAACACGCGGTGGCTGCTGATGAAGCCGTTGCTGCCGCGGGCTTCCCAGATCACGTCCTCTCCGTGGCCGCCGCCGCCGTTGGGGAAAGCGGCGAATTTCTGCAGGCTGTTGTTGACGACGTAGTCCCAATCATACGTCTCGCCGTAAGCGGTATGGACCTTCACCCGCTTGTCGTAATGCTCGGTGAGGCGTCCGAGGCCGCGGTCGATCCAGATCGCGTCGGTCCAGCTCAGGATGTAGTCGCGGGGATCCCGGTAGGGGGCGTAGGCGGACGGCAGCAAAGCGGTGGGGCCAGCGTCTGCGTTCATTCTCACCTCTTCCGCATTCGAATGCGGAGTAAACGGCGACCTTGCCTGGTGCGCAAGGGCTTCCGTGCGCTAGGATCGAGTGTGTCACGCCGAAACAAAACAGCTGGCCCCCTAGCGCCGCTTGGCCGCCGCGCGACGTCCTACGACGTGGCGCGGGAAGCCGGCGTCGCGCAGTCGACCGTGTCGCGCAGCTTCATGCCGGGCAGCGAGATGTCGGAGAGCACGCGGGCCCGGGTGCAGGAAGTGGCGGCCGCGCTGGGCTACGTGCCGAACGCGCTCGCGCGCAGCCTCATCACGCGGCGCTCCGACATGGTGGCCGTCATCGTCACCGCCTTCACCCTTCAAGCCAACCCGGCCATCGTCGCCGGGATCGGGCGCGCACTGGCCGGGCGAGGCCAGCAATTGCTGCTGATGACCGTCGAGAACGAAGCGGACGCGCGCACCACGGCGCAGGCAGCCCTGCAATACCCGCTCGACGGGCTGGTACTGGCGACGACCCTCGATGCCGCCGCCGTGCGTCCATTCCTGCGCCGCGGCGTTCCGGTCGTCTGCTTCAACCGGCCCGCGCCGTTGCCGCGAATGGACCGCGTGGCGACCGACCACGACGGCGCCTCCCGCGAGGTCGCGGCCGCGCTTCACCGGGCCGGTCATCGCCGCCTCCTCTGCGTGGGCGGCGCTCTGGGCTGGCCGGTGAACGTCGAGCGCAGCGCGGGTTTCATCGCCGGGCTGGACAGCCGCGGTGTCGGCGGCGTGCCGGTCATCCCGGCCGAGCAATCCTATGCGGGCGGGCGCGCCGCCTTCCTCGAGCACGTCTCCCGGCATGGCGCCCCGGACGCGGTGTTCTGCGTCAACGACACGCTGGCCTTCGGCGTGCTCGACGCCTGCCGGTTCGACCTCGGGCTCGAGGTACCTCGCGACGTCTCGGTCGTCGGGTTCGACGACGTGGCCGAAGCGGCGCACGAGGCCTACCGGCTGACGACGGTGCGCCAGGACATCGACAGCTTGGCCGAGGCCGCGGTTCAGATGCTGTCCGAGCGGCTGGTCGCAGGCAGCCTTCCGGCCCGGCGCCTGCTGCTCCCCGGCCTGTTGGTCCCCCGCGCCTCCGCGTGCCTTTAGCTACGCGGCCGCTTCGGCGAAACGGCGGCCGGCGAATGCCGCGAGCCGCGTCGGGCCCGCGCCGCCCGTCACCATCTCGGCCACCGCCTCGCCCAACCCTGCCGAGTGCTTGAAGCCGTGGCCTGAGCAGGCCGAGACCAGGAGCACACGGTCGTTTTCAGGCAGACGTTGTACCAGGAAATCGCCGTCCGTCGTCATGGTGTAGGGGCAGACGACGCTGCGAAGCGCCTCGGGACGCAGGCTCGGCATGCGCTTCTCGAGATGGGTGGTGAACATGTGCGCCGCCTCCGCCGGCGTCACCTCGCGCTGGAGCTGGTCGGGATCGGGCACGTACGCCAGGTATTGTTCCATCGCGATCTTCACGCCTCTGGTGCCGGGCGGCACGGGGAAGCCGTAGAATCCCTCCTCCGGTCGGTTGCCGTAGGTCCAGATATAGACGGGGCAGCGGCCGGGCTCGAACAGGGCGGGATCGGCCGGGTCGAACCAGTGCAGCACCTGGCGGGCCACCGCCATATGCGGCGCGAGCGTGCCGCCAGCCAGGCCTGGCGACCACGCGCCGGCCGCCAGCACCACCTCGGCGGCGGCGAAGCTTTCGCCGATGGCCGTCGTCACGCGGACGCCGCCGCCGTCCCGCGCGATCCCGGTCACCTGCGTGTTGGGCTGAATGGCGGCCCCGGCCCGGCGGGCGAGCGTCAGCTGCGCACGCACGCAGGCTTCCGGCCGCACATAGCCCCCGCCCGGCTCGTAATAGACCAGTTCGTCGCCGCGGAGCCGGAATTGCGGGAATCGCCGCATCGTTTCTTCGGCGTCCAGCACGTCGTGCGGGATCCCATACCGTTCGGCGGCGCCGATGGTGGCGCGGACGAAGCCCGCCTTGCCGTGCACGATGGCGGTATTGCCGGCGGGAGCCAGGATCAGGGCGCCGCACTGATTGAGCAGGGGTTCGCCGGTCTCGTGCTCGAGCTCGCGCCAGATCTCGTGCGAACGCTGTACCAGCGGCACGTACTGCTCGCCCTCGCCGATGGCGACCCGGGTGATGCGGGTGTCGCCATGCGTGCTGCCCCATGAATGCGGCGGGTCCCAGCGGTCGATCCCCAGCACGCGCTGCCCGCGCCGGGCGAGCTGCAGCAGGGTCGCGGCCCCGACCGCGCCCAGGCCGACGACAATGACGTCGTACGTCACCGTGTCACTCGGCAGCGGCGAGCATCAGCGCCGTCACGGCGGTGCGGGTCGGGGGCGGCAGCAGCGCCAGGGGCGCCACGTGGCCGTCGTGATCGAGCACGGTGCCCGCCTCCAGCGCGGCTTCGACGATGTCGGGCGCCCACGTGATGGCTTTGCGCGCGTCCCCGGCGGTGATCAGCGCCATCTCGACCGGGCCATCGGCGGCAGCCAGGTTGCGCCAGACCGCGGCGGGCGCGGAGAAGCACTCGCCGGTCGCGACCTCCACCTTCACCTCGTCGCCCCGCCCGTGCAGCGTGACCGCCAGCGCGCCGCTGAACACGATGACGACCTGCTTCTCCTGCAAAAGGTGCCGCCCGGTCGAGTTGCCCGCCGGGATCCGCAACCACTCGATGGAAAACCCATGCGGGTTGCCGATCGGCGCGGCGTGGGCCCGGTCCTCGGTCATGCCGTGTCCGATCACGGGCGCAAGTTCGCTCGCATGTCCCGGCAGCCCGGCCGACAGCAGCGCCCGGTCCGACCACGCACGATCCGCAGCCTTGACGACACGGCGGCTCATCTGCTCGGGCGTATAGTGCGGCAGGAGCGCGATTTGCTCCGGGGTGAGCGGGTCCATCAACGCGTCCGGCGGCGGACGCTCGGTGCCCGACGCGGTATCGACCAGCATGTTGTCCTGCGTCAGGAACATGCCGTAGCGGGCCGCATTCTCGAGGATCGAAGGATGCCAGATGATGCCGCCGGTGTCGTCGCCGCCGAGCGCGGTGAAGATCCAGCCATCCTCGGTGCCGGTGTTGGAGAACCCGCGGAAGATCCAGGTCGGAATGGAAACGACGTCGCCCGGGCTGCCGGCGAGCGTGTGCTGGCCTTCCGAACCCCAGCGGAACGTCCACTCGCCGCGCTGGATCATGAACACTTCGGCGGTGAAATGGACATGCAGGTTGTTGATGGTGCCGGGCGGCATCGCGGCCACGCCCAGGCTGAAGCCGTGCGCTTCGGTGAGGTTCACCACCTGATCGCGCGACTGGGTCACCCCCGGTCCCACGAGCGAATAATTCTCCTTCCGCTCCGAGCCCGGCATCTTGCAATCGATGAAGGCGAGCGCGCAGGCGACCATGTCCGAGCGCTTGATGGTGCGCGCGCGAGCCTCCTCCGCCGTCAGGGTCGCCGTCGCGTACGCCATGGTGCTCTCCCGCATCGCATCCGAATGCGGAAGCAGTAAAGCAGCCGGTTTGTCTCGATTCAAGCCTTGCGGAGCCTAATCGGGTTTGCAACAGTGGTGGGCGAGGGGGACACGCTGATGACGATGCCGCCAACGACGCAGAGCACCTCGCGACACGGCACGCCGATCCTTCAGGCGCGCGGCATCACCAAACGGTTCGGTCACGTCGAAGCGCTCCGCGGGGTGGATTTCGACGCCCATGCCGGCGAGATCACCGCCCTGATCGGCGACAACGGCGCCGGCAAGAGCACGATGGTGAAGATCCTTTCGGGGGTCTATGCGCCGACCTCGGGCGAGCTGCTCGTCGATGGTGCGCCGGTGCGCTTCGGCTCGCCCGCCGACGCCCATGCGCTGGGGATCGAGACCGTCTACCAGGACCTCTCCGTCTGCCCGGACCTGAACCCCTCCGCGAACATGTACATGGGGCGGGAAGCGGTGCTCCCCGGGCTGCTCGGCAAGCTCGGCTTCCTCGACAACGCGACCATGCGGCGGGAGAGCGCGGTGGCGTTCAAGCGCCTGAAGGTCGCGCTGAAGGATATGGACGCGCCGATCGCCAGCCTCTCCGGCGGCCAGCGGCAGAGCGTCGCCATCTGCCGCTCGGCCATGTGGGCCAAGCGCGTGGTGTTCATGGACGAGCCGACCGCCGCGCTCGGCGTCGTGCAGACGGCCCGCACGCTCGATCTGGTGCGCCGCATCCGCGACACCGGCGTGGCCGTCGTGCTGATCAGCCACAACATGCGCGACGTCATCCAGGTCGCCGACACGGTCGAGGTGCTTCGGCTCGGACGGCGAATCGCGAGCCTGCGCAACGATGGGCTGACCGTGCAGGACCTGGTCGGCGCCATGACCGGGGCGCTCGATGCGGAAGCGGGCTTGGTCGAACCGGAGGTGGCAGCATGAGCGACATCCCAGTCTCGGCGCCGGCGCCGTCCATGGACGACCTGCCCGATTTCTCGACGCGGGTGCGCGGCGCCGTCTCGTCTTCGCCGTTCTACATGGGCGTGGTGCTGCTCCTGTTGGTCGCGTTCTTCTCCTTCACCCACCCGGCGACGTTTGCCAGCAGCTTCAACGTCCGCAACATCTTCCTCGACGCGTCCGTGCTGCTCGTGCTCGCCGTCGGCACCACCTACATCATGATTGCGGGCGGCTTCGACCTGTCGATCGGCTCGGTGCTGGTGTTCTCGGGCGTCGCCGCCGCGCAAGTCATGCTGATGGTCGGCAGCACGGACAACCTCGGCACCGTGGCGATCGGCTTCATCGTCGCCCTGGCGTCCGGCGCGGCATGGGGTGCCTTCAACGGGTTCTGCATCACGCGGCTTCGCGTCTCGGCGCTGATCTCGACGCTCGGGAGCATGGGGGCGGCGTTGGGCGCCGCCTACCTGCTCTCCGATGGCAGCGATATCCGGACCGTGCCAGATGCGCTGATCGCGCTGGGGCACGGCACCGTGGGCGGGGTGCCATGGCTGGTCGTCATCGCCGCGCTCGTGACGCTCGTGGGCGGTGTGGTGCTGCACATGACGGTGTTCGGCCGGCACACCTTCCTGGTCGGCTCCAACCCGGAGGCGTCGCGCCGGGCGGGGATCAACGTGTCGCGGCACCTGCTGAAGCTCTACATGCTGAGCGGCTTGCTGGCCGGCTTCGCCGCTATGCTGTCGCTCGGCCGGTTCTCGACGACGACGCTCGAGGGCCATGCCAATGACCCGCTGGAGGCGATCACGGCGGTGGTGCTGGGCGGCACGGCGCTGACCGGCGGGCGCGGCTCGATCATCGGCACCGTCGTCGGCGTGTTCATCCCGGCCGTGTTGGCAAACGGCTTCATCATCATGGGGGTCCAGCCATTCTGGCAGATGGTCGTGATCGGCTTCGTCGTCATCGCCGCGGTCTACGCCGACCAGATCAAGCGCGGCCGGGGCGAGCGCCTCTAAGAACAAGCCCAATCAGGAGAGAAGTGTTCATGCAGCGTCGACTTGCTCTAGCCGCCATCGCCTTCTCGTTCTCGACGGGTTTCGCTGCCGAAGCTCAAACGCCAGCCAAGAATTACCACATCACCTACATCCAGGGTGTCACCGGCAACCCGTTCTACATGAGCGTCAGCTGTGGCGGCGCAGAGGCAGCCAAGCGTCTCGGCGTCACCTTCGACGCGCAGGGGCCCCAGCAATACACCCCCGCCCTGCAGATGCGCGTGCTGGATGCCGTCATCGCCGGCAACCCCGATGGCATCCTGTTCACCGCCGACGACCCGGTGGCGCTCAACCAGACATTGCTGGACGCCAAGGCCCGCGGGATCAAGATCATCTCCATCGATGGCGACGTGAAGGACACCAGCATCGCCCTGTCCAACATCCAGTCGGACAACTACCAGGGCGGACAGCAGGCAGCCCAGATTCTCGCCAAGCTGCTGGGGGACAAGGGCAAGGTGATGGCGATGATGAACTCGCCGGCCGCCAACGTCGCCCAGCAGCGGCTGTTCGGCTTTCAGGACGAAATGAAAAAGCACCCCGACATCACCTATATCGGCGTGCAGTACAGTAACAACCAGACCGCAAAGGCGGCCGGCATCATTACCGCCACCGTGGCCGCCCACCCCGACCTCTCCGGCGTGTTCACCATCACCACCAACAACACCGAAGGCGCGGCGACCGGCGTGCGCGAGGCGCAGATGGAAGGCAAGATCAAGATCGTCGGCTTCGATACGTCGGACCCGATCGTGGAAGCCATCCGCAAGGGCATCGTGGCGGCCGACGTCGTGCAATACCCGTATAAAGTGGGCCAGCTCGGCGTCGAGTTGATGGTCGACGCGCTCAACGGCAAGCCGATCGAGCGCGAAGTCAAGACGCCCTTCGTGATCGCGACGCCGCAGAACATCGATACGCCCGAGGTGCAGAAGTTCATCTACCGCACGAACTGCCAGTGACGAGCGCCCATTGACCCGGCTGCCAGATGACGCGCCATCATCGTCGCAGCGCGGACAGGTCCTGCAGGTAGAGCGGCGCGACTTCGTCGACCTCGCGCCGACCGATCGCCCGCGCGTGCAGAGCATGCGCGGGTTCGATCCGATCTATACCGACATCGTGGACTACATCGTCCGCTGCACCCACCGCATTTGGGACGAGCGCGACATCGGGCTGATCTACAGCCACTACACGCATAACGCGGTCGTCTATTACACGCTCAACACCGTTTATGACCGCGAGGCGATCGTGCACGACACCATCGCGCGGCTCGCCACCTTCCCCGAGCGCCGGGGCATGGCGACCCAAGTGATCTGGACCGGCAACGACGTCGATGGGTTCTACACGTCCCACCTCGTCACCGGGTCGGGCCGTCACACGCAGCCCGGGCCCTACGGTCCGCCGACGGGCCGCTCGTTCAACACGCGGACCGTCGCCGACTGCATGGTGTTCGAGAACCGGATCTACCGTGAGTGGATCGCCACCGACGGCTTGGGCCTGGTGCGCCAACTCGGGCTCGATGCGGACGAACTGGCCGAAGCGCGCGCGAGGGAGATGCTGTCGCGCGGGCAGGAGGGCGTCGACATCGGTGAGGTCGGCCGCATGCTGGGGCAGATGCCGCCCGACCGCGAGCCGGATCTCGGCATCGCGCACACCGAAACCGAAGCGTGGGCGCTGCGCGGGCTGCACGAGATCTACAATCGGCGCATGCTGGGCCAGATCCGCACCCTCTATGCCGCCAACGCCCAGTGGCACGGGCCGCTGATGAAGGAACTGAACGGCCGCGCCGCGATTACCCATCAAGCGCTCGCCTTGCTGGGCACGTTGCCCGATTGCGCTTGGGTGCCGCAGCACGTGTGCTCCGTTGCGTCCGAACAGGGCGGCGAAAAGATCGCCATCCGATGGGTGCTGGAGGGCCACCACCTCGGCTACGGCCTGCTCGGCAAGCCGACCGGGCACCGCGTCTTTGCGCTGGGTTTCACCCACCTGCATGTGCAGGACGGACGGATCATGGAGGAATGGACCGTCTATGACCTTCTCGCCATGCTGACGCAGGTCAAGCTGGGGGCGCTCGCGTCAGGCTAGCGGACAGATTTTCCTGCCCCTCGCACCAGACCCGGTTAGCCGATTGTTAAAGGTTGACCGCTACAACTTGGTGCGACGCTGCGCCGGCGAAGCAGCCAGGAAGGGTGTGCTGATTGCAAACGTCAGGGTTACTGTGCCGTTACTCTGAGCGTCTTGGCCTCCTGTCGAAACGGCGGAACTCCTTCATCGCACTCCGCACGGCCCAGCGGGACGCCCAAAAGGAAGCCTTGCTCGCGAGGCAGTCCGCTGCGACCGCGACGGCGGCGAACGAAGCGCTCCAGCTCGAGATGAAGCGCCGGCTCGAAACCCAGCTGCGGCTCGCTCACCTGGCCATGCATGATCCGCTGACGGGGTTGCCGAACCGGGCTCTCCTTGCCGAGCGCCTGCACGCGGGGATCGAGAAAGCAAAGCGTTCCGGCGAGGGCCTGGCGTTACTCTACCTCGACCTGGACCACTTCAAGGACGTGAACGACACGTTGGGACACGCGGCCGGCGACGCTCTGTTGCGGACCGTGGCAGCACGTTTTCAGGCCAGTGTCCGTGGTGACGCGATGGTGGCCCGCATGGGGGGTGACGAATTCGCCCTTTGGGCTTCCGGTATCGACGGCCCGGGCGCGTCCGCCCTCGCGCAACGCATCATCG
>JAVVHH010000012.1:0-41187 GCA_032249615.1 Acetobacteraceae bacterium | reverse complement strand
GCAACGCACGTGCCTCTGGCCCCACGGGGTTACGTAACGACGTCAAGCGTTCTGGCACACCTTTTACGCTGGTTCGTTCGACCGTTTCGTTAACCCCGCTTCACCAACCCGAAAGGTGGTGAGCGCGCCCTGCTGAGTTCAGCAGGCGTTTGACCCTGAGGACAAGGCGCGATGACACCAAAGGTCGCCCGGTTTGTGGCCGATCATGCCCCTGCGACTCCCTGCCTCGTGCTGGATGTCGACCGTGTCGAGCAGAACTACCGCCGCTTGACCAACGCGCTGCCGCTCGCCCGGGTGTATTACGCGGTCAAAGCCAATCCCGCGTCGCCCATCCTGCAGCGGCTGGTCGGGCTCGGGAGCGCGTTCGACGCCGCCAGCATCGAGGAGATCGAGTCCTGCCTGGAGGCCGGAGCCGAGCCGGCCGCCATCAGCTTCGGCAACACGATCAAGAAGGTCTCCGCCATCCAGCGCGCCCACGCGGCCGGCGTGTCGATGTTCGCTTTCGACAGCCTCGAGGAACTCGAGAAGCTGGCCGCTCACGCCCGGGGCGCCAAGGTGTATTGCCGCCTGCTGGTCGAGAACGACGGCGCCGAATGGCCGCTCTCGCGCAAATTCGGCACGACGGTCGAGACGGCGAAAGTGCTGATGATCCGGGCCGCCGAGATGGGGCTCGACCCTTACGGCCTCTCGTTCCACGTCGGCAGCCAGCAGACCACGACCGGTTCCTACGAAACCGCGATCGGCAAGGTCGGCATGCTGTTCACCGACCTCAAGCGCGCGGGCATCAACCTGCGGATGGTCAATCTCGGCGGCGGCTACCCGGTCCGCTACCGCGACGAGATCCCCGGCATCGACCGCTTCGCCGACGCGATCATGGGCGCGATGACCAAGGCGTTCGGCAACGACATCCCCGAGATGCTCGTCGAGCCCGGCCGGTTCATCGTGGGCGACGCGGGCGTGATCCGGTCCGAGGTCGTGCTGGTCTGCCACAAGGGCGCCGACGACCCGGTCCGCTGGGTCTATCTCGACATCGGCCGTTTCGGCGGCCTCGCCGAGACCGAAGGCGAGTCGATCAAATACCGCTTCGTCACACCGCATGACGGCGGCGCGACCGGTCCGGTCGCGATTGCCGGACCAACCTGCGACGGCGCGGACATCCTGTATGAGAAGTCGAACTACCGGCTGCCGCTATCGCTGCGCTGCGGCGATCAGGTCACCATCGAAGCGACCGGCGCCTACACGACGACCTATGCCAGCCAAAGGTTCAATGGTTTTCATCCTCTGGCCGAACACTACCTCTGACGCCAAGCGCAACTCTGATAGGGTCACACCATGGAAAAGATCAGCATCAAGGCTGAAGACGGCAGCGGCGGCTTCGACGCGTATGTCGCGCACGGGCCCCAGTCCCCGGCCGGCGTGGTCGTCCTGATCCAAGAGATCTTCGGGGTCAACGAGTCGATGAAGGAGACGGCCCGGCAGATCGCCGAGCAGGGCTACCACGTTCTCGTCCCCGACCTGTTCTGGCGGCTGCAGCCCGGCGTCGACCTCACCGACAAGACGGAAGCCGAGTGGAAGCAGGCTTTCGACTTCATGAACCGCTTCGATCAGGCCAAGGGCGTCGCCGACCTGAAATCCGCCGTCGCGTTCGCCCGGTCGATGGAGGGCAGCAACGGCAAGGTCGGAACGATGGGCTACTGTCTGGGCGGCCGGCTCGCGATGATGATGGCGACCGATTCGGATGCGGACGTGAACATCTCCTATTACGGCGTCGGCCTCGACGGGCTGCTCGGCGGCTTGGACCGCATCAGCGCCCCGCTGCTGCTGCACATTGCCGACGAGGACAAGTTCTTCCCGGCGGAGGCCCGCGCCAAAGTCGTCGAGGCGGCCAAGGCCCGGCCGCACGTGCATGCCTACACGTACCCGAACGCGGACCATGCGTTCGCCCGGGTTGGCGGGCAGCATTGGCAGGCCCGCGCGGCGACCATCGCGAACGGCCGCAGCGCCGAAGCGCTGGCGGCGGCGCTCGGCTGATGGGCGCGGACGAGCTCGCCACGCTCGTCCCGGACGGCGCCAAACTGGCGCTGCCGCCCGACAACTCGCTCGCCCCGTGCGCGTTCGCCCGCGCGCTCGTCCGCCGCGGCGTTCGCGGGTTGCGGCTGCTCGGGGTTCCGGTTTCCGGCTTTGCGACCGACCTGCTGATCGGCGCTGGCTGCGTCGTCGAGGTTGAAACCAGCGCCGTCACGCTCGGCGAGGCCGGGCTGGCGCCGCGGTTCACGGCTGCGGTCGCCGCCGGGTCGCTGCGCGTGGTGGACGCGACCTGTCCGGCCATCCACACCATGCTGCAAGCGGCGGAAAAAGGGGTGCCGTTCATGCCATTGCGCGGCGTGCTCGGCAGCGATTTGGTTCGGCACAGGCCGGATTGGCGAATCATCCAGAACCCGTTCAACGACGCTGCTGATGAGATCCTGCTCCTTCCAGCCTTGCAGTCCGACATCGCCGCGTTCCACGCCGTCATGGCCGACGAAGCGGGGAACGTCTGGGTCGGCCGCCGCCGGGAGCTCGCCACCCTCGCCCATGCAGCCAAACGCGTTCTGGTGACCGTCGAGCGGATCGTTCCTGGCAATCTGCTGGACGACGAGCGCCTCGCGCCCGGGACGATCAGCGCGACCTATGTCGAGGCGGTCGCCGTGGCCGAACGCGGTGCCTGGCCGATCGCGCTGCTCGACGAATACGACGCCGACCCGGCCCATGTCGGACGCTACGCCAAGGCGGCGCGGACCGAGGCAGGTTTCCGCGCTTATCTCGACGCCTTCGTGCTCGATCGCCGAGCGGCTGAATGATCCACCCGCAAGAACGCCTCATCACCGCGATCGCGCATCTCATCCTGGATCCGGCCGCGCCAACGGCACGGCACATCGCCGTCGGTGCCGCCTCGCCCATCCCGGCGGCGGCTTGCTGGCTCGTCAAGAAGCTCGGTCACGACGTTCGGCTTTCGCTATTGCACAAGCGGACGGGCAACCCGTTCACCGAGGGATCCCGCGAGCTGTTCGACCTTGCCGGCCAGGGTCGGCTCGACCTGTTCTTTCTCGGCGGCGGTCAGATCGACGGCCAAGCCAACATCAACCTGATCGGCACTGGCGCCTGGCCCGGCAGCACCGCCCGCTTCCCTGGCAGCTTCGGTAGCGCCTTCATGTACATGATGGTGCCGCGGACCATCTTGTTCCGAGAGGAACATAGCCGCCGCGTTCTGGTTGCAAAGGTCGAGGTGGTCAGCGCCGCCGGTTCGTCGCCGCCGAACCAGTTCCGCCGCGGCACCGCACAGGCCCTGGTGACTGGCCGCTGCGTGTTCCGCTTCGATGGCAGCCGCTTCCACCTGGCCTCGCGCCACCCCGGCGAGGATGAGGCGACGATCCGCGCCGAAACGGGGTTCGACTACGATGCCGTGGACGCGCCCGAGACGCCCGATCCGACCCCGGCCGAACTCGGCCTGCTCCGCACCGCCGTTCGCGCAGAGATGGCCGAAACCTATCCCGAGTTTTGCGCCCGGCTCTGGCCGGA
This sequence comes from Acetobacteraceae bacterium, assembly GCA_032249615.1. Lineage (GTDB taxonomy): Bacteria > Pseudomonadota > Alphaproteobacteria > Acetobacterales > Acetobacteraceae > JAVVHH01. The sequence continues at coordinate 37,629 of JAVVHH010000012.1, read as the reverse complement.
CGATTAGGGCGGCGACACGGGATCGCAGGCCGCAGCGGTCGCACGCGCAAGCACCGTCATTCGCCGCGCGGCCAAGCCGGCGCCCGCCACGTCGCCGATCGCCCGAGCGAGCAGTGGGTTAGAGAGGAACGCGTGCGCCGCGGTGTTGCCGGCGAACTCGGCGGCGCCCACCACCGTGGCCGACAGAGCCGTCCGCCGCAACAGCGATAGGGTGCCGAGTACGCCCGGCCGCATCCCATAGAGCGCCGCGATCTGCCGGACGAGGCGCACGCCCCGCCACCCGACCAAGGCCACGTCGAGCGCCGGGGACGGCATGGCCGCGATCCCGGCGACTACCTGCACCGCCGCGGTTCTGCCGAGCATATCGGCCGCCCCGCGTAATCGCTGACCGGGTCCGCTGCGCAACAGCGCCAGGGCTGCATCGGGATCATTGAACTGCCGAAGCGCCGGCAGCAGTGAGGGCTCGGCTTGCGCCGCCCAGCGCCGCGCCGCATCGGCCACCCGGCCGGCCTCTCCCGACCTCAGATCGTCGCGGAGCCGATCCACCCGTCCCAGCGCAAGCAGGGTCCGGATTTCGCGCAGAATCCCTGCGGCCAGCAAGCCGAAGCCGGCGATCGCCACGGCCAGCGTGAGCCAGCCGAGCGTGGCGGAGCGGGCAAACTGATCGACGACGAAATTGGCGGATTGCAGGAGCGCGAACCCGATCGCCAGCACCGCGGCGCCGGACAGTGCCAGGGCAGGTGTCGTCAGGCGCGGCGCCGAGTCGAGCGCGAGGGGCACCGGGTTGAATTCCAGCCGCGGCGCTGCCTGCTCCTCCAATTCGAAAAACGGCTCCGGTTTCAGAGCAAATCCTCCAGAAGAAACAGGAGCAGGGCGTCGAGACCGTATTCGGGAACGCCGCTGCGGCCGTCGTCAGGCAGACGACCCGGCTCGAACTCTGGGATCTGCAGGAACGGGTGCGCCCAGAACTCGGGCCCTGGCGGGCGGTCCGGCACCTCTCCCGGATAAGAACGGGCCGGCTTGCCGTCGATGCGGCGCCCGCGAACGGCGGACAACGCGTAGTCGCCGACCGGCATGACGATGTCTTCCGTGCAGCGGACGGCGCTGATGGCGAAGTAGCCGGCCCGAACCTCCAGGGTCGGCGCGGCAACCGTCCGGAGCAGGGCGGCGAGGTTGCCGCGCTGCCGGTCGGCGACGTGATCGGCCTTGGTCGCCGCGAAGGCGACGCGGGACAGGACGGGCGGCGGCCAGCGCAAGCGCCCCATCGCCATCGCCGCCTCGAGCCAATCGCGCTCCCACCGCAAAGCGGCCGACGCCTCGGCCAGCGCCGCGCTCAGATCGGCAAAGGCGGCCGGCCCTGCGTGAAGCGCCGACAGCACGTCGACCAGCACGACCATCCGGTCCAGTTGGCCGAACAGCGGGTCCGACAGATCCTCTTGCACCGCCTGCTTGTAGGCCTCGAAGCGCTCTCCCATCAGTCGAGCGAGGCCACCCTGCCCGATCAGCGGGAAGAACTCCGTCCAAGGCGGCTCGGCGCCCGGCGCCGGCATCAGGAAGCGGCCGGGCTGCAGCAGGGACAGGCCGGCGTCGCGCAAACGCCCCAACAACCCGCGATACAGGCGATGCCCCGTCCGCGCGACGGACTCATCGGCGGACGCTCCGGCCGGCAGCGCCGTGGCAAAAGCCAGGAAGGCCGCCGCTTCCGGCTGGCCCTCGAGGCGCCGGAGCGTCGCGGCCGACCATGCCGCGAAATCCTGCCGCAGCAGCGGCAGGTCGAGCAGCCACTCGCCTGGGTAGTCGAGGAATTGGAGTCGAACGGCGGCCGGCGGCAGCATGCTCGTGAGGCCGGTCCGCGGGATCGACAGATCCAGCGCCAACAACGACGCAGCGTCGGTGCGTGCGGGCCACGCTGGCGGATCCCTCGCCAGCGAGGCGAGATGCCCAGCCACGTCGAACCGCGGCAGGTTCGAACTGCCGGATGGAGCCAGCGATACCCGCGGTGACCGCCCGCGGAGGCGAGATGCCAGTGCCGGAAGCACCGGACGGCCCGCGCCGAGCGCTAGCAGGTTGGCGGCAACCGACGTCAGGAACGCCGTCTTGCCGGCTCGTGCGAGCCCCGTCACGCCGATCCGAACCGTGCGGCCCGCCACGATGTCGAGCGGCAGGCGCCAGTTCAGATCCATCGTGGCAGGCCGATGCGCCCGATCAGCTGCGCTGAATCAGCTCGATCTTGTAGCCGTCGGGGTCTTCGACGAACGCGATCACGGTAGTGCCGAACTTCACCGGACCAGGCTCGCGGGTGATCTTCACGCCGGCGGCGCGCATGTCTTCGCAGGCCTTGTAGACGTCGGGCATCCCGACCGCGAGATGGCCGAAGCCGGTGCCGATGTCATACCCGTCCGTCTGGTCCCAGTTGAACGTCAGCTCGATCGCGGATTGTTCGCTCTCCTCGGCGTAGCCGACGAAGACGAGCGTATACTTGCCCTCGGGCACCTCGCGGCGGCGCAGCTCCTTCATCCCCATGCCCTTGGTGTAAAACTCGACGCTCTTTTCGAGGTCTTTGACGCGAAGCATGGTGTGCAGCGTGCGGAGTTGGCTCATGCAGATGATCCTTCGAGTGAGCCGTCAATATCGGGATCAATGCCCAGCAGGAAAAGCCCCGCCGCGTCGGCGCGGGCGATGCAGCCCTCACGATCGATGAACAGCGTCCCGCCGGCCTCGAACGCGATACCCCGAAGCTCGGCCTTGGCGGCGGCGACGATCGTGTTGGGCCCGATGGTCGGCAGGTCGGCGCGTCGGTCCTGGCCGGGTTTGACGAGCTTGACGAGCACACCGCCGGGTCCCGGCCGGGCGAGAGCGGCCGCCCGGGCCAGCATGGCGTCGGTGCCCTCGATCGCCTCGACCGCCAGCACGATCCCCTGCTGCACGATGCAGCCCTGCCCGACATCGACCTGCCCCAGCGCACGGGCGACGACCCGGCCCCGGGCGATGTCGGAACGCGCCGCGTCATCGGGCGCATGCTTCCCGAGCACGCCGGCCGTGCCCACCGCCCCCGTCAATACCTCGTGCGCGCCGATGATCCGGAAACCCTCCTCGCCGAGCACGCGCACCACCGCCGCGAGCAGCCCGTCATCGCCGGAGAACGCGGCGCGGCCGATGCGGGCCATGATGCGCGCACCCTCCGCGTCGGGTCTGATCGACACCAGCGAGGGGCGGCGAACGGGGCCGATCAGCACGAGGTCGGTGCATCCGGCCCGGCGCAGGGCAGCCAGGATCTCACCCGCGGCTCCAAGCCTGAGTTCCACGTGCGGGAAGCCCGCAAGCGCCGACATGTCGGCAAAACCACGTAGGGCGACCACGAAGACCGGGCGCCCCGCGTCGCGCGCTGCCGCTGCCACGCGCGCCGGAAACGGCCCGCCGCCCGCGATGATGCCCAAAGTGTTGGCCGGTCGTGCCGTCACGTGTCGCCCGCCCGACCGGAATGTTTCAGATGGCGGCGTCCTCGGTATCGCTGCCAGCCCGGATCAAGCCACGCTTGCTGGGCGCGGAAGCGAAATCGAGCACTTCTGCCACGAGATCGTCGTCGCCGAACTCCGCCCGTACCGCGCCCATCCGGTCTGCCAGCACGCCGTCGCCCCAGAACAGCGTCCGCACCGCGGCGCGCAGCGTCAGAAGCCGCGCGCGGTCGACCCCGCGCCGACGCAGGCCGATGACGTTCAGCCCGGCCAGGCGCGCCCGATTGCCGATGACGCTGCCGAACGGAATGACGTCCGCCTCCACGCCCGAGACGCCGCCGATCATCGCCCCACGGCCGATCCGGACGAATTGATGGATCGCTGCCGCCCCGCCGACCACCGCACCGTCGCCGATCGTGACATGGCCGCCCATGACGACGTTGTTGGCGATCACGACGGAGTCGCCGATCGCGCAATCATGCGCGACGTGAACGACGGCCATCAGCAGACAACCGGAGCCCACGCGGGTCAGTCCCGAGCCGGTCACCGTGCCGCGATGGATGGTGCAATGTTCGCGGATTTGGGTGCGGGCACCGATCTCGCACCGGGTTGCCTCGCCCTTGTATTTCAAATCCTGCGGCGCCAGCCCCACGGTGCAAAACGGATAGAGCACCGCCCCTCCGCCGATGACGGAGTCGCCGTCGACCACGACGTGGGACACGAGCCGGACATCGTCGTGCAGAATGACGTTGGGGCCGACATGGCAGAACGGTCCGACCGTCACCCCCACGCCCAGCTGCGCGCCCGGCTCGATGACCGCGGTCGGGTGGATCATCACATGATCCCGGCTGCGCAGCGCCGAAGCGTGGAGATCGTCGAGCATCGGGCCAGCGTAAGAGGACATCAGATTCGAACCAACTCAACCATTGTTGCCGACCGTGTCGGAGACGTCGCGCCTGATCTCAGCGATCCATGATCATGGCGCTGAAGGTCGCTTCCGCGACGGCGACCCCGTCCACCCGCGCGACCCCGGCGAACTTCCAGACATTGTTCCGGCTCCGCACCTTGGAGACGTGGACGCGCAACTGGTCGCCCGGCACGACGGGCCGGCGGAATTTGGCGGCATCGATCGTCATGAAGTAGACGAGCTTGCCCATGGCGTTCTCGCCGAGCGTTTCGACCACGAGCACGGCGGCCGTCTGCGCCATCGATTCGATGATGAGAACGCCCGGCATGACCGGATGCCCGGGGAAATGGCCCTGGAAGAACTGCTCGTTCATCGTGACGTTCTTGACGCCGGTGGCGGACTCGTTTCGGATCATGTCGACCATGCGGTCGATCATGAGCATCGGATAGCGATGCGGGATCGCGCGCATGATCCGGGCAAGATCGAGCGTTTCCGCGGCCTGCTCCGGCTGGCCCTGGTCGATTGCGCCTGCGTGATCCTGCGCGGCGTGCGTTTCCTTGGGAGACTGGGTGCCATCCATTCCGGTCAATCCGACGACTGATTGCCAGCTGTTTTGGGCCGGCGCGTAAGCTTTCGCAATGTGGCGACACCGCGGAAGAAGTCACGAACCGGTTCGGCCGGGCTGCCGACGACGTCCGTTCCCTCGGCGAGATCGGACATCACACCGGCCTGCGCCCCGATCCGGGCCTTGCTCCCCACCGTCAGGTGGCCGGTCAGGCCCGCCTGTGCGGCCACGACGACGAAATCGCCGAGCGTGGTGGAGCCGGAGATCCCCGCTTGAGCCACGATGATGCAGCAGCGGCCGAGCCGAACGTTGTGGCCGATCATGACGAGGTTATCGATCCGCGACCCGGCCCCGATGACGGTGTCTTGCGTGGAGCCGCGATCGATCGTCGCATTGGCGCCGATCTCGACGTCGTCTTCGATCAGAACGCGGCCGAGTTGCGGCACGCTGAGAAAGCCGCGATCGGTCTGCGCGAAGCCGAAGCCTTCCTGCCCGATCCTAACCCCCGGCAGCAGGTTGACCCGGTCGCCCAAAACCGCGTGCGACACGCTGGCCGATGCTCCGACGCGGCAATCCGCCCCGATGATGACGCCCTCGGCGATGAACGCTCCCGGCCGAATGCGCGACCGCGCGCCCACGCTCGCCCTGGCGCCGATGACGACCTGCGGACCGATCTCGGCCGTGGGATCGACGGTCGCCGACGGATCGACGACGGCGCTGGGGTGAATGCCGGGTGCGGTGGGCGGCGACGGGAAGAACGCGGCTGCGACCCGCGCCCAAGCCGCATAAGGCGTGGGCGTCGGCAGCGCGACCGTGCCGGTTGGCACGTGCGCCGCCAACTCCGGATGCACGATGACGGCCCCGGCCCGCGTGCCGGCCAGCAACTCCGTGTAGCGGCGGTTGTCGAGGAAGCTGACTTGATCCGGCCCGGCGGTCTGCAGCGGGGCGACGCCGCTGATCAGCGTGTCGCCGGACTCGACGACGGTGCCCACGATCGCTGCGACGGCCGACAGCAGGTGCGGTCCGGTCCGTTCGAAGAAACGCGGATCGCCCGCACCGGGCGAAAGCTCGTGCAAGTTCGTCTCGGCCAACAGCTCTAGTGCTTTGCGGGCGGCGCTTCGGCGGCGGGGGCCGCCGTCGCGGTCGAGGCCGGGCTTGCCTCAGCCGGTGCACCGGGCTTGGCCGAGGCCGTTGGCGCCTGAACCGGGATCAGCGGCGGCTCGACCCCGTCGGCCGGCAGCGACACCGTCGGCAGCGTCTTGTTGAGCTGCGCCGTGACCTGGTCGGTGATGTCGAACTCGTTGACGTTCAGCGCGACCTGCGCCCGATGCAGGACGATGTTCATGCCGTGGCTCTCCGACACTTGCCGGATGACCGCCACCAGCATGCGTTCGATCTGCGCCAGGCCGTACTGGCCCGCCTCCTGGATGATACGGTTGCGATCGCGGAACTTCTTCTGGGCGGAGGTGATGCGGTCCTGCAGCTCCTTCTCGCGGGCACGCACCTGGTCCGCGCTCAGCTTGCTGCGTTCGTTGGCGAGCGCCTGCTGCATCTCGCGCCAGACGAGCTGCTCCTTCTGCGCGTCCTCGTTCAGCTTCTCGCGCCGCTCGCCGATCGTCTTTTCGACCTGCTGGGCCGCCGCCGAGGCGCGCATGATCTCCGGGATGCCGAGTACGCCGATGCTCGCCGTGGGCGGCGGCGTGGCCTTGGCCAGCGCCGGCAGCTCGGGCGCCGGTGGCAGTTGCAACTGCATCGGCGGCCCCTCCTCGGCCGCAGGCGCGACCGTCGAACCGGCGCCGAGCTGCTCGGGCGCGACCGCCTGAGGCGTGGGAGCTGGCCGCGGCCGCTGCACCGGCCGCGAAGGGGCCTGGGCCGGCGCCGGGCGGGCTTGCGGCGGGATGAAGTAGCCCGGGTTGGACTGTGCGAACGCCGATGCGGCAGGAACGGCAAAGCCGGCAGCGAGGATCGTCGAGCGGAGAAGGCGAGAATTGAACAAGTTAGAACCTCGTCCCGAAACCAAAGCGGAAAAGCTGAGTCTGATCGTACTGACGCTTCAAGACAGCTTCCGCAATGTCGATGTTGATAAGGCCGAATGGCGTCTTCCACGAAACGCCGACACCGGCGCCGACGCGGGGCGCGGCGCTGTCGTAGACTGTCGTGCCGGGCAGCTGCGTGACTTTGGACAGCGAACCGACGTCGACGAATGCGCGGCCGGACAACCCGAAATCGGACGAGATGGGCAGCGGGAAGCGCAATTCGGTGGTGCCGGTGTAGATCATGCGTCCGCCGATGCTGTCCACGGAGGTGGGGCCGACCGCGTGCGGACCCGCACCACCGGACTGGAAGCCGCGAAGGTTGTCGCCGCCGAGGAAGAAGCGGTCGATGATCTTCTCCTCGGACCCCAGCTGCGCCAGATAGCCGCCGCCCGCCGACAGCGCAATCGTCCAGGCGTCGTCACCGGTGATGGAGTCGAGCGGGATGTAATAGTTCGCGTCGACCTTGGACCGCACGTAGTGTGCCGTGCCGCCGATGCCGGCGAAATCCACGCCGACGCGCACGAGCCCTCCCCCGTGCGGGTCGACCCTGCTGTCGCGGTAATCGAACGACAGGGTGGTGCCGAGCTGGGACAGCAGCGAGCCGCCCGCCTGGTCGGTGATGTAGATGCTGGCGCCCGATTGGATGTTGTAGACGTTGCGGTCGACCAGCGAGTAGGTCCAGGCCTGCCGCAGGTGTTCGTTGAACTCGTACCCAATCCGAAGCGACCCACCGGAACGCCGCTCGCTATAGGCCGCGATGTCCTGGTTATTGTTGCGGATGTTGAACAGATCGATGCCGGCGGCCAGGTTCCGGTCGAGGAAGAACGGGTCGGTGACCGAGAGGTCGATCTGGCTGCTCTTTTGCGCCAGCACGCCGTTGATGCTGGCATCGACGCCCGTGCCGATCAGGTTGCGCTCGCGCAGGCCCACGTTGACCAAGGCGCCGGAGTCGGTCGAATAGCCGCCGCCGAGGGTGAGTTCGCCAGTCGCCTTCTCGTCGACCACGGCGGTGATGATCGCTTTGTCGGGCGCCGACCCGGGCGATGGCGTCACCGTGACCGCGTTGAAGTAGCCGAGGTCTTGCAGGCGCTGCCGGGTCACGCGGACCGCTGCCGCGTCGAACGCGTCGCCCTCGGCGATGCGGAACTCGCGCCGGATCACCTTGTCCTTCGTCCGCGTGTTGCCGGTGATGTCGATCCGCTCGACGTAGACGCGCGGCCCCTCGCCGATATCGAACACGAGGTCGACCGTGTGTTTGGCGCGGTTGCGGGCGATCCGGGGCTTCACCTCGACGAAGGCGTAGCCGCGCTGCTGGATCGCGTCTTGCAGTGCCTGCGCGGTCTTCTCGACCGCGTCGCCGTCATAGGTGTCGCCGGGCTCGATCTTGAGCAGCGGGCGCAGCGTTGCCGCGTCCAGGTTACGCAGCTTGCTGTCGATGTCGACCTTGCCGACCTGATACTTCTCGCCCTCGCTGATGACGAACGTCAGCAGGAAGGCCGAACGGTCGGGTGCGAGCTCGGCGGTGGCGTTCTTGACCTCGAAATCGGCATAGCCGTTCTTCAGATAGAAGCGGCGCAGCAACTCCTTGTCGAAATTCACCCGCTCCGGATCGTATTGGTCGGCGTTCGTCAGGAAGCGCCAGAACGCCTCCTCACGGCTCGCGATCACCTCGCGCAGGCGACCCTCGCTGAAGGCGTGGTTGCCGATCACGGCGATCCTGCTGACCAGCGTGGTCGCGCCTTCGTTGATCTCGAACACGACGTCGACCCGGTTCTGGTCGAGCCGGATGATCTTGGGGTCGACGGTCGCGGCGTAGCGGCCTGCCTTGGCATAAGCGTTCAGGATGCGCTGGCGGTCCGCCTGAGCCAGTTCGGGGGTGAACACCGCGCGCGGCCGCAGCTGCACCGTCGTCCGCAACTGCTCGTCGGTAAGCTTGCGGTTTCCTTCGAACGCGATCCGGTTGATGACCGGGTTCTCGACCACCTTCACGATCAGCGTGCCGCCCTGCCGCTGAAACGACACGTCGCGGAAAAGCCCCGTGGAAAACAGGCTCTTCAAGCTGCGATCGACCCGGTCGGGGTCGTACGCGTCGCCGGGCTGGACCAGCATGTACGAGCGGATGGTGCTGTCTTCGATCCGCTGATTGCCCTCGACCTTGATGGCGGTGATCGTGCCGTTGGGCGCCGCACGCGGGGCCGAAACCGGCCGGGAGGGTCGGACGATCCGCTGCTGCGCCGTCGCCTCGATGGGCAGCAGCGCCGGTAGGATGCAGGCGGTCGCCAGCAACTTGGCGCGTATCCTAGACAATCCGGTTAACCCTCCAGGCGTTGGAGCACGTCGCAGATGCGGCGCGTTCACGCTTCCAAGGGGGTGCTTCTAAGCGTCACCTGAGATCAGGGCAACATGGCCGATCATCCCGAGCCCGCTCAGACGGCTCGCGCTAACCCTTCACCCAATGGAACAGGCCCAGATGCGACAGATCGTTCCATGTCGCGAACACGAACAACCCGGCAAGCACCGCGAATCCGGCGCGGAACCCGATCTCCTGGAGTCTCGGCGGCACCGGCCGCCCCCGCAGGGCCTCGATCAGATAGAGCACGAGGTGCCCGCCATCGAGGATGGGGATGGGGAACAGGTTGATCAGCCCCAAATTGACCGAAAGCACCGCGATGAAGCTGATCAGGCTGGCGATGCCCAGGGACGCCACTTGTCCCGAAAGCTGCGCGATTCCCAGCGGGCCACTCAGTTCGTCGGCGCTGCGGGCGCCGCTTAGCATCTGGCCCAGCCCCTGGAGCGTCTGCACCAGCACGTCCCAGGTCTGCTCTACACCGGCCACGATGGCGCTGCCCGGGTCGAGCCGCTGATATTCGGGCGCACCGCCCCTGACGCCGAGGACGCCCATCCGCCGCCCCAAGACACCGTCGCGCGCGCCGGTATGGACCTCGACGGTCTGGGGCGCCCCGTCGCGCATGATGTCGACCGCGATCGTCCGGTCTGGTGCGCCGGCCACGATGCGCTGCAAGTCTTCGAACCGGCTGACCTTCTGGCCGTCGATGGCGACCACCCGGTCGCCTGCCAGCAGCCCGGCGCTCGCCGCCGCGCTCTGCGGCATCACGTCGCCGATGACGGGCAGGCTGACGGGGCGGCCTGCGGTCGCGAACAGGAACGCGAACAGCACAGCCGCCAGTATGAAATTCGCGACAGGCCCGGCTGCGACGACGATGGCGCGGCTGCCGACGCCCTTGCCGTGGAACGTCCGCCCCTCCAGCCACTTCGCCCGCGTCGCCTCGTCGACGTCTTCCGGCCGCTCCTGCCCGTGCAGTTTCACGTAGCCGCCGAGCGGGATCCAGGCCAGCTTCCAAACGGTCCCGACCCGGTCGGTCCAGCTCAGCAACGCGCGGCCGAACCCGATGGAGAAGGCTTCGATGTGGACCCCCCGCCACCGCGCCGCGAGGTAGTGCCCCAACTCGTGCACGAACACGAGAACGCCGAGCACCACGAGGAAGGCGCCGACGTTGCGGATGAAGTCGGGGAGATGCATTGCGGATCCTGTCCTATGCCGCTTTTGCGGCCGCGATCGTGTGGGCGGCCCGCCGCGCGGCACCGTCCAATTCTATGACCTCGTCAAGCGTGTCGGCCGAGGGTGTGCCCAACCGGTCCATCACGGCCTCGACCAGCACCGCAATGTCCGTGAAACCAAGCCTGCGCATGAGGAACGCCTCGACCGCAACCTCATTGGCGGCCGATAGTATTGTGGGTCCGCCGCCCCCCGCCCGCAAGGCGTCGCGGGCGAGGCGGAGCGCCGGGAACCGGGCCGGGTCGGGTTCGAAGAACTGCATCTGGCCCAGCGCCGCGAGGTCCAGCCGGGGCGACGAGGTTTGCATGCGCCGGGGCCACGCCAGCGCATGGGCGATCGGGATGCGCATGTCGGGCGCGCCGAGTTGGGCCAGCATGCTGCCATCCCGCCAGTAAACGATCCCGTGGACGACCGATTGCGGATGCACCAGCACGCCGATCCGATCCTCCGTCAGGCCGAACAATCGTGCCGCCTCGATCAGTTCGAGCCCTTTGTTGAACATAGTCGCCGAATCGATGCTGATCTTGGCGCCCATCGTCCACGTCGGGTGGCGCAGAGCCGCTTCCGGCGTTGCTCTCGCCATTTCCTCCAGGCTCGCATCTCGGAACGGCCCGCCGGACGCCGTGAGCACGATCCGCTCGACCGCGTCCGCGTTCCCCTCGGCCATGGCCTGGAATATCGCGTTGTGCTCGGAGTCAACTGGCAACAGCGTGGCCCCGGCCGCAGCGACGGCCCGCAACATCAGGTCGCCCGCGCAGACCAAAGCCTCCTTGTTGGCCAGGGCGATGGCGCCGCCGCGTCGGATCGCGGCGAGCGTGCTCGGCAGCCCGGCCGCGCCCGTGATCGCCGCCATGGTCCAATCGGCCGGCACCGACGCGGCGGCAACGACCGCATCCGAACCGGCCGCCGTCTCGATCCCCGTGCCCGCCAGCGATGCCTCGAGCGCCGGCAGGCAGGCCGCGTCCGCAATCACCGCGATCTCGGCCCGCAACGCCTTTGCCTGCTCGGCCAGCAACGACACGTTGCGCCCGCCCGCAAGCGCCCGCACTCGGAATCGCTCCGGATTCGCGAGCAGGAGATCGACCGTGCTGGTTCCGATACTGCCCGTACTGCCCAGCACGGAGATGCTGCGCCGATCCGATGTCAAAATAGTCCCTCCCGGCTTGCAAGCACGACGAGCGCCGCGACCGGTGCGGCGGCCAACAGCCCATCCAACCGGTCCAGCAACCCGCCATGGCCCGGGATCAGCCGCCCCGAGTCCTTGACCCCGACATGCCTCTTTATGCCGCTCTCCAGCAAGTCCCCCGCTTGGCACGCCACCGCCAACAGAGCCGCGAACAGCGCCGTCGCAACCGTGACACGCGCCGCCAGCGCCTCGCCCACGAGCATGGCCGCGATCAGACCCCCGGCAGCGCCGGACCAGGTCTTGGCCGGCGACAGGGCCGGCGCCAGCTTGGGGCCGCGCAGCAGCCGCCCCGCGAGATAGGCGCCGATATCGCTCGACCACACCACGAGCACCACGAAGAAGACCGGCGCACGGCCGTTGCCGTCCCATCCGCGCAGCCACAGCAGGGCAACGACGGCGAGGCCGACGTAGACGATCCCGGACGCCAGCAGCAGCCGCCGAGCGAGCCAGCCGACCACCAACGCGCTGACGAGCAGAATGAGGATAGCCGGGCCCGCATAGCCGAATGCCGCGGCCAGCCCGGCCAGCACGACCAGCAGCGGCACCAGTAGGCCGGGCAGTGCCGTCGGCGGCGTCCGGCACAGCCCGGCCCACTCGATGGCCAGGCCGATCGCACCCGCCAAAACGAGCGTGACGAACGGCACGGACCCGAACCAGATGCAGAGCAGGACAATCGGCGCGAGCACCGCGGCCGAAACGGCGCGGCGCCTCAGATCGCTCCAGCGAGTTGCTGATCCCGGTGGACGCGACGGCTTACCCACCAAACCGCCGTTCGCGGCGGGCGAACTCGGCCAGCGCGAATTCGAAGTCGGCGCGGCAGAAATCCGGCCACAGCACGTCGAGGAACACCAACTCGGCATACGCCGATTGCCACAGCAGGAAATTCGATAGCCGGTGCTCGCCAGACGTGCGGATCACCATGTCCGGATCCGGCATCTCGGCGGTGAACAGGAAGTTTGCGAACCGGGCTTCGTCCAACTCGCCGGGCTTCAAACTACCGGCCGCCGCCGCTGCGGCGATGGCCTTCGCCGCCGCCACGATCTCGTCGCGCGAGCCATACGACAGCGCGATGTTGAGGTTGAGCCGCGAGTTGCCACGGGTCGACTGCTCGGCCTGCGCCAATTCGCTCTGCAGGTCGCCATCGAACCGCTGCGGGTTGCCCAGCACGCGGAGCCTCACCCCTTCGCGCGACATCTCAGCCAGCTCCTGGCGAAGATAGCGGCGCAGCAGCCCGGTGAGGTCGAGCACTTCCTCCGGCGGACGCCGCCAATTCTCGCTGCTGAAGGCGTAGATGGTCAGCCACTCCACGCCGCAGCCGATCGCGGCCTCCACGGCGCGGCGAACCGCCTGGGCGCCCGCCCGGTGCCCGGCCGCCCGTGGTAACCCGCGCGCCCGCGCCCACCGGCCGTTGCCATCCATGATGATCGCGACATGGGCGGGCTTGCCGGAGCCGGCGCCCGTTTGCTGCAGCGGCGATGCGACGGAGTTGATACTCATGGCCTCAGACCTGACGGATCTCCTTGTCCTTGTCGGCCAGTGATTCGTCGATGCGCTTGATGTAGCCGTCCGTCAGCTTCTGCACCTCGTCGGACCAGGTCTTCTGCTCGTCCTCGCCGATCTCGTGCTTCTTCTCGAACCCCTTGATCTGATCCATCCCATCGCGCCGCACGCCCCGGATCGCGATGCGGGCGCTTTCGGCATAGCGGCCGGCCGCCTTGGCGAGTTCCGCCCGACGCTCGGCCGTCAATTGCGGGATCGGCACCCGCACGATCTGGCCGTCGGACCCGGGATTGAGCCCCAGCCCGCTGTCCCTGATCGCGCGCTCGACGGCGCCGACCATCGAACGGTCCCAGACCTGGACGGTCATCAAGCGCGGCTCCGGCACCCCGATCGTGCCGACCTGCGTGATCGGCACTTCCGTCCCATACGCCTCGACCTTGACCGGTTCGAGCAGCGCGGGGCTGGCGCGCCCGGTCCGCAGGCCGCCGAAATCGCGCCGCAGGGTCTCGAGCGCACTATCCATGCGCCGGGTCAGGTCTTGTTTCAGCGCGTTGACATCGGCAGGCACGGTAAAACTCCTAATGCGGCTCGATAATGGTGGTGAAACGGCCTTCGCCCCGCATCACGGCGGCAAATGAACCCGGCGCATGGATGTCGAATACGATGATCGGCAGCCCATTCTCGCGCGCGACGCTGATGGCGGCCGCATCCATGACCGCCAGGTCGCGGGCGAGCACGTCGTGATAGGTCAGTTCCTCGTAGCGGTCCGCGCCGGGGTTCTTGCGCGGATCGGCCGAATAGACGCCATCGACCTGCGTGCCCTTCAGAAGCGCGTCGCAGTTCATCTCCGCCGCCCGCAGCGCGGCCGCCGTGTCCGTCGTGAAGAACGGGTTCCCGGTGCCGGCCGCGAAGATGACCACCCGGCCCTTCTCCATGTGTCGCTCGGCACGCCGGCGAATGTAGGGTTCGCACACGGAGCTCATCGGGATCGCCGACTGCACGCGCGTCTGCACGCCGTGCCGCTCCATGACGCTCTGCAGCCCCAGCGCGTTCATCACGGTCGCCAGCATGCCCATGTAATCGGCCGAAGCCCGGTCCATGCCGGCCGCTGCGCCCGAGACGCCGCGGAAGATGTTGCCGCCGCCGACGACCAGGCAGACCTGGACACCGGAATCGACGACTTTTGCGATATCGACAGAGATCCGAGACAGTGTCTCACGATCCAGGCCGTATTCCTGCTGTCCCATGAGAGCTTCGCCGGAAACCTTCAACAAGACGCGCTTGTAGGCCGGCTGAACAGGCATGAAATCCTTCAAAGTTGTCAGGTCGCCGCAACCTAGTCGCTGCGGCAACCTGTCACAAGTTCGGTGTCTGCTGAGTGGCGCGCCGGCAGATCAGACGGCGAGCCCCGCCGCCGCGGCGACTTCAGCGGCAAAATCGCCGCTTTCCTTCTCGATCCCTTCGCCGAGGGTGAAGCGCGCGAACCCGGCCAGCTCGACGCCAGCCTTCTTGACCACGGCCTTGACCCGGCTCTCGCCGTCATGGACCCAGACCTGCTCGAGCAGCACGACCTCTTCGTAGTATTTCTGGATCCGGCCGGTGACCATCTTCTCGATGATCGCGTCGGGCTTGCCCGAAGCGCGCGCCTGCTCCGTCAAAACCGACTTTTCGCGCTCGAGCGCCTCCGGGTCGACCCCCGACACATCGAGCGCTTCGGGGCGCGTCGCCGCCACGTGCATGCCGACCTGACGGCCCAGCGTCTCGAGCGCGTCGAGCTCGCTGCCGGTGCCCTCGATTGCCACCAGCACGCCGATCTTGCCCAGGCCCGGGCGCAGCGCGCTGTGGACATAGGTCCCCACAACCCCCTGCCCGACCGACATCACCCGCGCCCGGCGCAGCGACATGTTCTCGCCAATCGTCGCGACCAGGTGAGTGATCTCTTCAGCCACCGTCCGCTCGCCGCCAGGAATCTTGGCCGCCTTGATCGCCTCAATATCCTCGCCGACCTCAAGCGCCACCTTGGCGACGTTCTCGACCAGCATCTGAAACTGTTCGTTGCGCGCTACGAAATCCGTCTCCGCGTTGACTTCAACCATCGCCGCCTTGTTCGGCGCGCTGGCGACGCCGACGAGGCCCTCGGCCGCCGTCCGCCCGCTCTTCTTGGCGGCCGCGGCAAGGCCCTTCTTACGAAGCCAGTCGACCGCGGTTTCCATGTCGCCGCCCGCCTCGGTCAGCGCCTTCTTGCAATCCATCATGCCCGCGCCGGTCTTCTCGCGCAGGTCACGCACCATCGATGCCGTAATGTCGGCCATCATTCCTCTCCGTAAAATCCGATCAGGCGCCGATTTGCTCGGCGGCCATGTCCGGCTCAGCCATCGGCAGCGCGTCCAGCGGAACCTGCTCGGAGGCGCCGAGGTCGCGGCCAGACGCCACCATCTCCGCGCTGATCCCGTCCAGCACGGCGCCGGCGATCAGGTCGCAGTAGAGCGTGATCGCGCGGATCGCGTCGTCGTTGCCGGGGATTGGATAGGTCACGCCGGCAGGATCGGAGTTGCTGTCCAGCACCGCGATGACGGGGATGCCGAGCTTGGTGGCCTCCTCGACCGCCAGCTTTTCCTTGTTCGTGTCGATCACGAACAGGATGTCGGGCAATCCGCCCATATCCTTGATCCCGCCCAGCGCGCGCTCGAGCTTCTCGCGGTCGCGCGTGATGTCCAGGATCTCTTTCTTGGTCAGGCCCTGCACATCGCCCGACAGCATGTCGTCGATCTGCCGCAGCCGCTTGATGCTGCCGGTGATCGTCTTCCAGTTGGTCAGCATGCCGCCAAGCCAGCGGTGGTTGACGTAATACTGGCCGCAGCGCCGGGCGCTCTCGGCCACGTATTCCGCCGCAGCCCGCTTGGTGCCGACGAAAAGCACGCGGCCCCCGGCGGCGGTCGTGTCGCGCACCGCGCGGAGCGCGCGGTCGAGCATCGGCACGGTCTGCTGCAGGTCGATGATGTGGACCTGGTTGCGCACGCCGAAGATGTAGGGGGCCATGTGCGGGTTCCAGCGGCGCGTGTGGTGGCCGAAGTGAACGCCGGCTTCGAGCAATTGGCGCAGGGTGAAGTCGGGCATCGCCATGAGGCGGTTCCTTTCCGTATCGTCCGGTTGAGCCTCCGCGGGGTCAGGCCTCTCGGCACCGGAACCGGATCATCGATCCGGAAAGGCACCCCGCGTGTGAATTACCGGCACGAACGCACCGGCGCCGGGCATATGGCCGATTTGCGCGCTCAAGACAAGATGGGTGGCGCCGAACGGTGGTTATGGACGCGCGGAGCCGAGAGGCGATAGCATCGCAGCTTCAATGGGCGGCGAGGAAACAATGATCGCGCAGGTCGCCGAACGAGGGCTGCTCCTGAACGGGCTACTGGCTGCCATGCGGCTGAGCGGCGAGCCCATGGTCATCAGTGACCCGCACCAGCCCGATAACCCGATCATCGCCGTCAACCGTGCGTTCGAGCAGCTGACGCAATATCCGGAAAGCGAGTTGAGCGGCCGTAACTGCCGGTTCCTGCAGGGTCCCGAGACCGACCGCGAAACGGTTCGGCAACTCGGAGACTGCCTGCGCCGCGGCGATGGATGCGTGCAGTTCCTCAACAACTACCGCCGGGACGGCTCCAGCTTCATCAACCTCCTCTTCATCTCGCCCGTCTGTGGGCATGATGGACGGCTGCACTTCTTCTTTGCCAGCCAGCACGATCTCTGCGCCGACACGCTGCCTACCCCGGCCGAGTTCCCGATCGGCGCGGCCCATATGGCACCGGGTCAGCAGACCGAGTTCCGGCTCCTGTTGCTCGACATTGCGCAAGAGGTCGCAACGGCCCGCACCGCCGACGCTCTGCCCACCCGGGTTCGCGCGCTCGAGGCGGCCCTCGCCGGCGCGCGCGAGGTCGCCGCGATGGCCACGAAGCTGCGGCCCGGCAGGCTCAAGCACTGACGGAGACACGGCCGATGAACCACCTGGACCTCAACGGCCGCGTTGCGGTCGTGACCGGCGGCGCCCGCGGCATCGGACGTGCCATTGCCGAGCGCATGCAGCGATCCGGCGCCACGGTCGCGCTCTGGGACCGGGACGGCGAAGCTGCCACGAGCACCGCGGCCGCATTCGCAGGGTCTGCCAGCGCCCACGTGGTCGACCAGACCGATGAAGCCGGTATCCGCCGGGCAGCCGACGAGACGCTCGAGCGTCACGGCAAGATCGACATCCTGGTCAACAATGCCGGGATCACCGGCGGCAACGCTCCGACGTGGGAATTGCCCGTTGCCGAATGGCGAAAGGTGATCGAGGTTAATCTGATCGGGCCTTATCTGATCAGCGCGGCGGTGCTGCCGCACATGATCGGGCGGGGTTACGGCCGGGTCGTGAACATCGCCTCGGTCGCGGGCAAGGAAGGCAACCCGAACGCCAGCCATTACAGCGCGAGCAAAGCCGGCCTCATCGCGCTGACTAAGTCGCTCGGCAAGGAGCTGGCAAACACAGGCGTCCTGGTCAACTGCGTGACGCCGGCCGCGGCCAAGACCGAGTTGTTCGCCCAGATGAGCGAGGCGCAGATCGCCTACATGCTGTCCAAGATCCCGATGGGGCGCTTCGTTCAGGTCGAAGAGATCGCCGCCCTCGCCTGCTGGCTGGCCACCGAGGAGTGCTCGTTCAGCACCGGCGGCGTGTTTGACATCACCGGCGGGCGCGCGACCTACTGACGGGAGGCGTCCTGGCCGGAGTCGTGCTGGCCGGCGTCGTCGCGAACCGCGCCTTCAACACGTGGGCCGCATCGTCTTCCGCCACGGCCGCGGTCGGCACCGAGGCGCCCAGCCCGAAGAAATCGTACGTCACACCCCCGTAGCGCCGCACGTCGACCCGGTCGCCCGCCTGCTGCAGATGCGTCGCCAGCGCCTCCGCATCCGAACGCAGCGGATCGATGTCGGCGAGGAGCATCAGCGTCGGCGGCAGCCCGGCGAGATCGCTGCGCCGAGCCAGATCGATGCGCGGGTCGGCGAGGTGATCATCGGCATACAGGTTTTGCGCCCAGCGCACGCTCGACCGGGTCAGCGGCTGGCTGTCGCCGTTCTCGCGCATGCTCGGGCCGCTCGTGGACGTGCCGGCCCAGGGTGTGATCAGCAGCAGGGCATCGGGCATCGCAAGCCGCTGGTCGCGGGCAGCCAGCGCGGTCGACAGCGCGAGGTTGGCGCCCGGCCCCTCCCCGGCCAGAATGACCCGC
Organism: Acetobacteraceae bacterium; assembly: GCA_032249615.1. Classification (GTDB taxonomy): domain Bacteria; phylum Pseudomonadota; class Alphaproteobacteria; order Acetobacterales; family Acetobacteraceae; genus JAVVHH01. Next base: position 19,145 of record JAVVHH010000012.1, on the reverse strand, counting down.
GTCGGGTCCGCGCCCCAGGACCGCATCTGCGCCCGCGCCCATTGGTAGCCGGCCAGCGCGTCGTCATGAATCGCCGGGAACTTCGCTTCCGGCGCCAGGCGCGGCTGCAGGCTCAACACGACGAAACCGGTGCGGGTGACGAGCTGCCGCGCGGTTTCGTCGGCCGCCGCGTCGCTACGGGTGGCCCAGGTGCCGCCCGGGAAATACAGGATGATGGGCGTATCTTTCGCCAGAGCGGGCCGATACAGCACGGCGCCGATCCGCCCGGCGGCCCCGCTCGCGACGGGGTAGCTGATCTGGCTCACCTCGATGCCGGGCGCCGGCAGCCCGCGCACGTTCAAGATCGCGTTCGCCGCATCGACCAGGCTCGGCACGTCGCGCGCCTGGTCCAAGACGACATCGGATCGTTCCTTCGCGTGCATTGCCAGCCGCTCGGCCAGCACGTCGTCCATCGCGGCGGTCGGCCGATACGGCGTCGTGCCTTGAGGCAGCGCGGTGCCGCACGCCGCCAACATGACGGGCGCGGCAACCGCGAAGGCAATCCGGGCGGCAGAGGAGCGGGGCATGGAAGGTCCGGGCTGTGGTGCCGCCACCCTGCCGCGGCAGCCCGGGCGGAACAAGCCTAGTGAAGCTGCATCGGCGGGCCGTCCGGCACGGGATCACCCTCGGGCGGCGGCTGCAGGGGAGGAAAGTCGCTCGGCGGCGGATCTTGGACCGGGACCGGGCTCGGCGGCGGAACCGGCTCCGGCATCTGTGCGTGCATGTCCTCGCCTCCCGCTGACCAGGAGGCCAACGCAAAACGTGCCGACCTGTTTCGCTTAAATTAACGTTCACTCCTGCTTGACCGTGAAGCGATAGGAAAACTAGCTTAAGTCACCGAACAGAACGGGAACAAAATCCGTGACCCCGAGCCTCGAAGACGCCTTCGCCGCCGATCTCTCACACCTGCGCAACGTCGTCTACGTCGTGCGCGGGCGGCCTGGACAGAACGATCGCCCCGCGCTCCCCGCCGGCCATCCCGTGACGTGGGGCGCCATCACCGACGGCACGGTGCTCGACCACGCCACATACCCTTTCCCGGTGTTCGTCAATTGATGAATTCGCACACGCCGGACGGTGAACCGGCCACGGCCGAATGGGTGATCGCGCGTCTCGAGGAAGCCGGGCTAACCCTGCTCGCGCTGCCCAACACGGGGCCCAGCACGCGGCTGGTGCAAAGCGGCATGGAGTGGGCGCAGAACATCGCCCAGGCTTTCGAGGCCTCGCGCGCCAAGATCCGGCCCGCTGTGCCCAGCGCCGCGCACATCACCCGCATGGACCAGGCCTATCGCTGGATCTCGCGCCTGCCGGACGACAAATACGTGCTGCGCCGGGTCGTGGGGGCCCGGAGCCTCGTCAGTCCCATGACCGGCCGGCATCTCTACAGCTGGCGCCGGCTCGGCACCGCGATCGGCGCGGATCACAAGGCCGTCCAGCGCTGGCACGCGCAGGGTATCGACCTGATCGTCGCCTGTCTCAACAGGGCCGAGCCGGTCGCCCGCTCCAGCCCGGCGCTCGCCAGGCCGGCCCGAATGCGAGCCGCAAGCGCCTCGCTCGGATACCGGGTGCCGGCCTAGCGAACGAGGTAGGTGGTCTGGCGCAGGCGCTGTGTCATCGTGACCGCGCCGACGCCGGCCACCGCCAAAGCGAGCACCCAGCGCGTATTGCTCTGCGTCGTCATCTCCAGCCCGCCGATCAGAACCAGGAACAGCACTGACACCCAGAGCAACGCCGCTTTCGCGGGCCCGCCGCGCCGGATCACGCTTACAGCCAGTACCACGAACGTCGCATAGAGCCCGATCGCCATCGCCCGCACCAGATCGCGGCCCATCAGCGAGAGGTCACCGATCGCCTCGCCGATCTGCCAGAGCGCGACATGAAGGCTGTCGACCAGCCGGAATAGAAGATATTGCGGGCCGACCGTGTAGGCCATTGCCGCGAAGAGGAGCCCGACGCCCCACGCGATGAAAACCGAATTGCGACCCTGCACGCTCTTTTCCTCTCCTCAGCCCGGCCTCAACTCTTTCCGGATCGCGTCCGCAATCCGGTCGACCGCCTGCCGAGCCGCCGGCACGACACCGGCGAAATCGGCGAAGCCATGCGTCAGCCCGGTCTCCTCGAGCAGATGGGCGCGCACGCCCGCGTTTTGCAGAGCCTTTGTGAATGCCCGTCCCTGATCACGCAGCGGATCGAAGCCGGCCGTCACCACCAATGCCGGGGAAGCACGCCCGAGGTCTGCCCGGATCGGCGATAGGCGGGGATCTCCCGCATCTTGCCCGGGCGGGATGACGAGGTTCGCGCACTCGGTCATGGCCTCCGCCGTCAGCAGGAAGCCGTCCTGGAATTTGACGATGCTCGGGTACCTCCCGTCCTGGTGCAGCATGTCGACGACCGGGTAAAGCAAGATTTGTAATCGCGCGCTGCCGTCCAACGCCTGCCCGGCTGCCAAGTTGGCGCCGGCGCTGTCGCCCCCGATCAGCCAGGGCCCCGGACTGCTCTGCCTCGCCCACCGCCATGCCGCTGCCGCATCGTCGTACGCTGCCGGGAAGGGATGCTCCGGCGCCAAACGGTAATCGACCGACGTGATCCGCAGCCCGGCACGCGCCGCGAGCCGTCGGCACAGGGCGTCATGCGTGTCGAGATTGCCGATGATGAAACCGCCACCGTGAAAATACAGCAAATCCGCCCGGATACGGCCGCCAGGCTCATACCGACGGGCGGGCCGTCCGCTGGCGATCGTCGCGGTCACGCGCACCGTTCTGTCCGGCTGCAGCCCCATCACGGCGGGGGCTGCCGCATACCGCTTACGCAGCGCGGCGAGGTCCGGCGTTCCGTTCGCGCGCATCCGGTTGGCGAAACGCACCAGGGCGGACATCACCGGATCCATCGTTTGGCCATCGGCCGTGAGCGGCCGTCCGACGACGCCGCCGACCGCGAGCGCCCCGCGAATCCAGGCACGTTGAAGGGATGTGGGGAGCATGACGGGCGACCTACTCTCGGTTCGTTGCACGGGAAGGCGTGGGGCCCCGGCTTGATGCGGCGCCCCGAAGGACGATCTGTGGCGCCTTGCCTAAGATGAGCGTCGCCTGAATGCTGTCCACCCGATGACGTCCGAGATATCCGACCCGGCCCTCGCTTTCGCCCTTCTCCAGCAAACCAAGACATCCGGACAGCTTATCGCCATCCTCCGCGGCGCCGGACGGCTCGACCGGGTCGCCCGTCTCGCCGCCGCCCTGAGCGACGGCGTCGAGGTACTCGCGTTGCCGCCGGTCGATGTGCTGCCCTACGATCTGGTGCCGCCCTCCGCGCAGGCGGTGGGCCGCCGAATCGTCGCTCTCGCGAGCCTGGCCGAACCCGCGCGGCTGCCACGTCTGCTGCTCACCAGTGCCACCGGCGCGCTGCAGCGCGTCCGCCCCGCCGAGGTCTGGCGAGAATCCGCCCTGATGATCGCGAAGGGCGAGCAGATCGATCGGGACGCGTTGCGCGAAGCCCTGGCGCTGCGTGCATACCATTGGGATGAACGGGTCGACGAGCCGGGCGAGGCTGCTTTTCGCGGCCAGGTGATCGACATCTTTCCATCCGGCGAGGCCGAGGCCGTGCGGCTCTATCTGCAGGATGACCGCGTCGAGTCCATCACCGGCGTCGACCCGATCACGCTCCGCAGCACCGGCGAGCGGGAACAGCTGCGGATCCTTCCCGCCACCGAGTTCCGCATCGACGATGACGGTCTCGAGGCCGCAACCTCCCTGCTCGAGGCCGATGCCGAACACCAGGCCGTCGAACAGCATTTGCCCCGCCGCCTCCAAAGCGTGTTCGAGGCGATGCCGGGCGCCGCGATCTATTACACTCCCGAAGCCCCCGAGCGCTGGCGCAGTGTCCGCGACGCGATAGACGACGCCTATGCAGCGGCGCGGAAGGCCGGCCGCGTGAACGGCGAGACGGGCGACCTGCCGCCACCCAACAAGCTGTTCCTCTCGGTTGCGGAGATCGAGAAAGCCTGCGCCGACCCGGTGGCCCTCGCCGCGCCGCCATGCACGGATGTGCCCGTGCCGCATAAGCTCGCCGCGCTGCTCGCCGCGATCGAGGAGGCCGGAGACGACCGCGTCGTCATCGCGGCCCCCACCGACCCCGAAAGCGTCGCCAAGAGCCTGCGCCGCCGGGGTGTCGAGGCGGAGGTTGCCAACAACCTGGCCGACATGCGGCCGGGAACCGTCGGGATCATCGAGGCCGATCCGCATGTTGGCCTGCGGGCGCCCGGACTGCTGGTGCTGCCGGTCGGCCCCCTGCTCCGCCCGAAAGCGTCGACCTCCCTCACCCCGCTCTGCGACGCGCCGCGAGTCGGCGAGACGGTCGTCCATGTCGATCACGGCATCTGCCGCCTGACCGGGTTGCGCCAGGTCGGCGACGAGGACCGCCTCGTGCTCGAGTTCGCCGATCATTTCGAGCTGCTGATCTCGCCGACGGATCTGGACCGTGTCTGGCGCTATACCGAGGCGGGCTCGCTCGATCGCATCGGCGGAACCGCCTGGCTGAAGCGGCGAGCGGCGATCGAGGCGGAACTGCAGGAAACCGCCGTCAAGCTGCAAGAGCGTATCGCAGCGCGCGCTAGCGCGCCCGCCCCCGCCATGCAGCCGGACCCCGACGGTTACGCAGCGATCGCGCGGCGCTTCCCTTACCGCCTCAGCCAGGATCAGCGCGCCGCGATCCAGGCCGTGCTGGCCGATTTGAAGACCGCTTCCCCAACCGACCGGCTGCTGTGCGGCGATGTCGGCTTTGGCAAGACCGAGATCGCGATCCGCGCCGCCGCCGCGGCCGCGCTGGCCGGCTATCAAGTCGCGCTGCTGGCGCCGACTTCCGTGCTGGCCCGCCAACACCTCGAGCTGTTCAAAACCCGGTTCAGCGACAGCTCCCTGCGCGTCGAGGGCCTGATCCGCCCCGAACACAACGCGGCGACCCGGCAGCTGCGGGCCGAGATCGCGGCGGGCGACGTCGACATCGTCATCGGCACGCACGGTCTGGCTTCGGTCAAATTCCAGCGCCTCGGCCTGGCCATCATCGACGAAGAGCAACGCTTCGGCGAAGACGACAAAGCGGCGCTCGGCAACCTGGCCCCCCACGTGCTGGCGATGACCGCGACCCCGATCCCGCGCACGATGCAAGCCGCACTGGTCGGGCTCCGCGAGGTCAGCGTGCTCGCCACCCCACCGCAACGGCGCCAGCCGATCCGGACCTTCGTCCTGAGCTGGGACGGCATCGTCGTGCGCGAGGCCTTGCTCCGTGAGCGACGGCGCGATGGCCAGAGCTTCATCGTCTGTCCCCGCATCTCCGACATCGCGCCGTTGCAGGCGGAGATCGCCGCATTGGCGCCGGACCTGCAGATCGTCGTGGCCCACGGGCGCATGGCGGCCGAGGCGCTCGAATCCGCCGTCGTCGATTTTGCCGCGGGGCGCGGCGATGTGTTAATCGCGACCGACATCATCGAGGCCGGCCTCGACATCCCGCGCGCCAACCTGATGATAGTGACCCATGCCGAGCGCTTCGGCCTGGCGCAATTGCATCAGCTCCGCGGCCGGGTCGGCCGTGGCGCGCGCCGCGGGACCGCCTACCTGCTGACCGAGCCCGGCGCAACCCTGACGCCAGCGACTGAACAGCGCCTGGCCACCATGCAACAGCTTTCCGCCCTCGGGGCCGGGGTCGAGATTAGCGCGGCCGACCTCAACCTACGCGGCGCCGGAGACCTGTTCGGCGAACGCCAAGCCGGCCACGTCCGTGCGGTGGGCACCGAACTCTATCAGCACCTTCTCCTGCAAGCCGTATCGCTCCAGCGAGGAGACAAGCCGCGCCATCCGCCGGCCGAGCTGCATGTGGAACTCACGGGCCGCGTCCCTCCCGACTACGTGCCCGACGAGAACCTCCGCATCGAGTTGCTGCGCCGTCTGTTCCGTTTGGAAGATCTGGCAAGCTTGCGGCAATTCGCCGACGAGTTGCAGGACCGCTTCGGCCCGCCGCCGCCAGAAGTGGACGCGCTGCTGGCGCTGGAAAACCTGCGTTTGCTGGCCAGCCAGCTGCGCCTGTTGCGCATCGACGCCGGCCCCGCTTCCTGCGCGCTCACCCCGATCGAACGCGGCGACGTGGCGAAGCTGGCCGCCGCACTCGGCGGCAAGCGCAGCAAGAACAAGGTGATCATTCCCCTGTCCCACCCCGACCCGGTCGTGCGCGCGGAGAAGTTGGCCGAACTGCTCGGCGGCTGACCAGCCGCTACGGGCGCCATCGGGCGGGGCGTTTCTCCGCGAACGAGGCGAGGCCCTCTTCCGCCTCCGCGGTCTGGCGCTTGGCGGCGTGCAACCGCACCAGCCGAGCCCACCCGGGATCCTCGAGCTCCTTGCCGCCCAAGGCACACTCGAGCGCGAGATGCTTGGTTTCGGCCAACGCCCCCGGCGCGTTGGCGAGCAGCTGCTCGACGGCCCGCGACCCCGCCGCTTCCAACTCGGCCAACGGTACGACCTCGTGGACCAGCCCGATCCGCCGTGCCTCCTGCGCGTCGAAGCGCTCGCCCGTCAACGCGTAGCGGCGGACTTGGCGGACGCCGATCGCGTCGCAGAGCTGCGGCACGATGATCGCCGCCGTCAGCCCCCACCTGACCTCGGTGATGGAGAACACGCTGTCATCGGCCGCGATGACGAGATCGCAGGCCGCGATGACGCCCGTGCCGCCGCCGAAGCAGGCGCCATGCACCAGCGCCACGGTCGGCACCGGCACGCGGTTGAGCCGCTGGACGACCTCGAACGTGCGGCGCGACGCGGCTTCGTTCTCGTCGGGCGAGCGGGGCCGCACCGAGTTGATCCATTGGAGATCGGCGCCCGCCTGGAAGTGCTTGCCGTTGCCCTTCAGGACGACGGCGCGCAGCGCTTCCTGGCGCCCCAGGTGGTCCATGGCCTCGAGCAGGGAGCCGACCAGCGCGCCGTCATAGGCGTTGTTCACCTCGGGCCGGTTCAAGGTGATCGTGGCGACGCCGCGTTCATCGACGGTCCACAGGATTGGCTGGGTCATTTGGCCTCGGTCGGTCGTGCGGGGCAGCGCCGGCCGCGCCGCCCCCTCGTTTCCCTAGTTGCGGGCCTTGTCGACCAGCGCGTTCTTCGCGATCCAAGGCATCATGCCGCGCAGCTTCTCGCCGACCTGCTCGATCGGGTGCTCGGACAGACGGCGCCTGGTCGCCTTGAAGCTCGACTGGTTCACCTTGTTCTCGAGCATCCAGTCGCGGGCGAACTTGCCGGTCTGGATGTCGGCCAGCACGCGCTTCATCTCCTTCTTCGTCTCATCCGTGATGATCCGCGGCCCCGTCACATACTCGCCGTACTCGGCGGTGTTGCTGATCGAGTAGTTCATGTTGGCGATGCCGCCCTCGTAGATGAGGTCGACGATCAGCTTGACCTCGTGCAGGCACTCGAAATACGCCATCTCCGGGGCATAGCCGGCCTCGACCAGCGTCTCGTAGCCCGCCTTGATCAGCTCGACCAAGCCGCCGCAGAGCACGACCTGCTCGCCGAACAGATCGGTCTCGCACTCTTCCTTGAACGTCGTCTCGATGATCCCGGCCCGTCCGCCGCCGATCGCGCTGGCATAGCTGAGTGCGATCTCGAGCGCGTTGCCGCTCGGGTTCTGCGCGACCGCGACAAGGCAGGGCACGCCGCCGCCGCGCTGGTATTCCGAGCGAACCGTGTGGCCGGGCCCCTTGGGCGCGATCATGAACACGTCGATGTCGGCTCGCGGGTCCAACAGGTTGAAGTGGACGTTAAGCCCGTGCGCGAAGGCCAGCGCAGCGCCGGGCTTCATGTTGGCGTGCAGCTTCTCGCGATAGAGGTCGCCCTGGCCCTCGTCGGGCGTCAGCACCATGACGACGTCGGCCCACTTCGCGCACTCGGCCGGATCGGCGACCTTCAGTCCGGCGGCCTCTGCCTTGGCCACACCGGCCGACCCGGGCCGCAAGCCGACCATCAACTCGGTGGCGCCGCTATCCTTGAGGTTGTTGACATGGGCATGGCCCTGGCTGCCGTAGCCGATGACCGCGACCTTCTTGCCTTTGATCAGGTTAACGTCGGCGTCGCGATCGTAATACACGCGCATTCTCAGTAACTCCTCGGTGTCGTTGGTGGTGTTAAAGGACCGGCTTGCCGCGCGCGATGGCGGCCACGCCCGTGCGGCTCACCTCGGCGAGCCCGAGCGGCCGCATCAGCGCGATGAAGGCGTCGAGCTTCTCGGTCGCGCCGGTCAGTTCGAAAACGAAGCTCTCGGTCGTCGCGTCGATCACCCGCGCGCGGAATGCGTCGGCCAGGCGCAACGCTTCGGCCCGCTCGGCCCCGCCGCTGACGACCTTGATCATCGCCAGCTCGCGCGCCAGATGCGGCCCCTCGAGCGACAGGTCCGACAGACGGTGCACCGGCACGAGGCGCCCGAGCTGCGCCTTGATCTGCTCGATGATCATGTCGGTGCCGGTGGTCACCACATTGATGCGGCTGCGCAGCCCGCTGTCATCGACTGGGGCGACCGTCAGGCTCTCGATGTTGTAGCCGCGCCCGGCGAACAAACCGATGACGCGGGCGAGAACGCCGGCCTCGTTCTCGACAAGGACGGAAATAGTGGCGGTGCGTTGCTGCATATTCTTTCTACGGATCATTCCCTCTCGCGAAGAGAGGGAGGGGAGATCAGACCAGCATCATGCCTTCATCGGTGATCGATGCCGTGCGGTCCTGGTGTTCCGGCCCGAGGATCATCTCGTTGTGCGCCGCGCCGCTCGGGATCATGGGAAAGCAATTCTCCTTCTGATCCACCGCGATGTCGGCAATCACCGGCTTGTCGGTCGTGATCATCTCGCGGATGACCCGGTCCAGCTCGTCGACCGACGTCGCCCGCAACCCCACGCCGTGGAAAGCTTCCGCCAGCTTGACGAAATCGGGCAGCGCTTCCGAATAGCTCTCCGAGTAGCGGCCGCCATGCAGCAGCTCCTGCCACTGCCGCACCATGCCCATGTATTCGTTGTTTAGGATGAACACCTTCACCGGCAAGCGATACTGCGCCAGCGTGGCCATCTCCTGGATGTTCATCAGGATGCTCGCCTCGCCGGCGATGTCGATCACCAGCGCGTCCGGATGCGCAATCTGCACGCCCATTGCGGCCGGTAGGCCGTAGCCCATGGTCCCGAGCCCGCCCGAGGTCATCCAGCGGTTCGGCTGATCGAACTTGAAGTGCTGCGCCGCCCACATCTGATGCTGGCCGACTTCGGTGCTGATGAACGTATCGCGCCCGAGCTCGCGGGTGATCTCATACAGGCGCTGCACCGCATATTGCGGCTTGATGACCGCGCCTTTGCGCATGTCCTGCGTGAACCGCAGGCTCTCGATCGCCCGCCAATCGTCGATCTGCCGCCACCAGCCGGCCAAGGCGCCGCGATCCTGTTCCTCGGCGCTTTCGTTCCAAGCGGTCAGCAGGGCGCCCGCGATCACGCCCGCATCGCCGATGATCGGCACCTCGACGGCGACGGTCTTGTTGATGCTGCTAGGGTCGATGTCGGCGTGAATCTTGCGGCTGTTCGGGCTGAATGCGTTCAACCGCCCCGTCACCCGGTCGTCGAACCGGGCGCCAAGATTGAGCAGAACGTCGCAGCCATGCATCGACATGTTGGCTTCGTACGTGCCATGCATCCCGAGCATGCCGAGGAACTGCGGATCATTGGCAGGGTAGGCGCCGAGCCCCATCAGCGTGGAGGTGCAGGGCATGCCGGTGGCGCGCACCAGCGCGATCAAGGCTTCGGCCGCGGCGGGCCCTGAGTTGATCACGCCGCCGCCCGTGTAGATCATCGGCCGCTTGGCCCGCCGCAGCAGGGCCACCGCCTCGCGGATGCGCGCGGGGTCTGGCTGCGTGATCGGCCGGTAGGAGCGGTGCGCTCCCTCCGTCGGCCCCTGATACGCCGCCGGTCCGATCACGATGTCCTTCGGCAGGTCGATCACGACAGGGCCCGGCCGGCCGCTACGAGCGACGTAGAAGGCCTCGTGGACGATCCGCGCCAAATCTTCGCCGCGCTTGACGAGGTAGTTGTGCTTGGTCGCCGGCCGGGTGATGCCGGTGGTGTCGGCTTCCTGGAACGCATCGTTGCCGATCAGGTGCGTCGGCACCTGCCCGGTCAGGCAAACGAGCGGAATGCTGTCCATCAGCGCGTCCACCAGCCCGGTGACCGCGTTCGTCGCACCGGGTCCGCTCGTTACCAGAACGCAGCCGACCTTGCCGGTGCTCCGCGCGTAGCCCTCGGCCGCATGCACGGCCGCCTGCTCGTGGCGCACCAGGATGTGGCGGATGCTGTTCTGCTGGAACAGGGCGTCATAGATCGGCAGCACCGCCCCGCCGGGATAGCCGAAGATGATCTCGACACCCTGCTCGCGCAGCGCCCGGAGAAGTGTCTCGGCGCCGGTCGGCACGGCGTCGGCAGAACCGGCGGGCGCGGCACGGTTCGTTTGGGCGTGAAGGGTTTGGGACATGGGGAGGCGATGTGACAGCGGAACGCTGCGGCGTCAACCCGATTTGCTAACGAACGCATCAAAAAACCGCCAATCACTTTCCGGAAATTGCTCCTGATAGCAATAACGAGCACGAAGATTGCGCAGCATAGCTGGTTCAACCAGCACGCGGTTGCCGAACCACGTCACCTGCCGTTTCAGGTAGCGGTGCGTCGCACTCACCGCCCGCTGCCGCGCGCTGTCCAGATCGGTCTCGCCGCGCAGGTGCGCCGCGAGTTCGGGCACGCCCAGCGCACGCATCGCCGGCAGCGCCGGATCGAGCCGCAAGGCCAGCAGCCCCGCGACCTCCTCGAGTGCGCCCGCCCGCAGCATGGCGTCGAACCGGGCTTCGGCCGCCGCCCGCAGTGCGTCCCGGGGCGGCGAAAGCTGCATGACGGCAAATCGAAACGGCGCCGGCTCGCCAGGCGCGGCGCGCCACTCGGCCAAGCCGCGCCCCGTACTGCGCCAAACCTCCCATGCGCGGGCCAGCCGCTGGCCGTCCGAGGGCCTGAGCCCGGCCGCCGTCGCCGGGTCTGCCGCCGCCAGCCGCGCGTGCAGAGCCGCCGCCCCTTCCCGTTCGAGCAGCGCCCGGGCCTCTTCCCTTGCCGCCGGTTCGGGTTCGGGAATGTCGGCTAGCCCCGCCGTTAGCGACTGCAGATACAGCCCGGTGCCGCCGCACAGAATCGGTACGCGCGACGCCGCCATCGCCCGGAGCGCCTCGCCGCGCCACCAGGCGACGCTGCCCGGCTCGGCCGCCGGCCGCACACCGTACAGCGCGTGCGGCGCCGCTGCCATCTCGGCCGCCGTCGGGCGCGCGGTGATCACGCTCAACTCGCGATATACCTGCATGCTGTCGGCGTTGATGACGGTGCCGCCGAGCCGCTCCGCCAGCGCCAGCGCCAGCGCCGATTTCCCGCTGCAGGTCGGCCCGGCCACGATCAGTGCCGGCCGCACGCCGGCGAAGGGTTGCCGCATCGCTCTCTCCCTGCCATGTGCCCGGCCGATGTCCTTTTTCCTGACCCTGGTCGCCGCACCCGGGCAGCTCGATCCCGGGCTGGTCGAACGCGTCACGCGGTCGGTCGGCGCTGACCCGCCGATCGTCCTGTCCCCCGGCGAAGCGGCCGACCTTCCCTGCCACACCCCGCCCGATCCAGCGGATCTGCAGAGCCTCCTTGACGGCCTACCGGTCGATGCGGTCGTGACACCGGCCGCCGGCAGGCGCAAGCGGCTCCTGCTCGCCGACATGGACAGCACGATCGTCGAGGGCGAGACGCTCGACGAGTTGGCCCGGTTCGCGGGCGTGGGTGAGCGCGTCGCCGCCATCACCGCCCGGGCGATGGCAGGCGAGATCGACTTCAAGGGTGCTCTGCGCGAGCGCGTCGCCCTGCTCGCAGGGCTGGACGTCGCCGCGCTGGCGCAGACCTGGGCGGCGACCCGCCTCATGCCCGGCGCGCACGCGCTGGTCGGCACCATGCGCGCGCACGGGGCGGTCACCGCCTTGGTCTCGGGCGGCTTCACCTTCTTCACATCCCGCGTGGCAGACGCGCTCGGCTTCGATCGCCATCGCGCCAACGTCCTGCTGGACGACGGCGCCTCGCTGCTCGGCCGGGTGGCCGAGCCGATCCTCGACCGCTCCGCCAAGCTCGACAGCCTGCGCGAACTCTCGGCCGAGCACGGCATCGCCGCCGACGCGACCCTGGCCGTGGGCGACGGCGCCAACGACCTCGAGATGATCCGCGCCGCCGGGCTGGGCGTCGCCTTCCACGCCAAGCCGATCGTCGCGGAAGCGGCGGCGGCGCGGATCGACCACACGTCCTTGAGGGCCCTGCTCTTCATCCAGGGCTACACGGCCAGCGAGTTCCACGCATGATCCGCGACATCGCCGGCCTGGTGGACGCCGGGCTTGCCGCGCCCGGGACGCTCGACGCCGTGGGCGAGCGCTACGCCGTCGCCATCACCGACGCGGTTCGGGCCTTGATCCACAACCCGGCCGATCCGATCGGCCTTCAATTCGTCCCGGATCCGGCCGAACTAGATCACCATCCGCACGAACTGGCCGACCCGATCGGCGACGCGGCGCACTCGCCCCTGCCCGGGCTCGTGCATCGTTATCCGGACCGCGTGCTGCTGAAGCCCGTGCTCGTGTGTCCGGTCTACTGCCGGTTCTGCTTCCGGCGCGAGCATGTCGGCCCCGGCGCTGGAGCGATGTCGCCCGCCGATGTCGACGCCGCGCTCGACTACATCGCAACGCGCCCGGCGATCCGCGAGGTGATCCTCACCGGAGGCGACCCGCTGATGCTGGCGCCGCGACGGCTGGCCGCCCTGCTGGATCGGCTGGAGGCGATCCCGCAGGTGGAACTGCTGCGGCTGCACTCCCGCGTCCCGGTCACCGACCCGGCCCGGGTCACGCCGGCGCTGCTGGCCGCGCTCGATCGCGCCACCCCGGTCTGGCTCGCCGTGCACGTCAACCATGAACGCGAGTTCAGCCCCGCCGCCGCCGCCGCGCTGCGCGCGCTCCACGCGGTCGGCGTGGCGTTGCTGGGCCAGAGCGTCTTGCTGCGCGGCGTCAACGACGATGTGTCCGCCCTGGAAGACCTGTTCCGCGCCATGCTGCGCGCCCGGATCAAGCCATACTACCTGCACCAACTCGACCCGGCTCCCGGCACGGCACGCTTCCATGTGCCGATCGAGGAGGGCCGCCGCCTGCTGGAAGCCTTGCGCGGCCGGGTGACGGGCCTCGCCTGGCCGACCTACGTCCTCGACATCGCCGGCGGGCATGGCAAGGTGCCAATCGGGCCGGATTACCTGGACGGCACTGACATCCGCGATCCCTGGGGCGGCGCCCATACGCTTGCCGGAGCATGTCCGCCGGTCTAAAAGCCCGTCCTCCCCAGGTAGATCAGAATTAGGCTCTTTTCCATGAAGCAGCAGGCCAACCTCATTCGCGCCGGCCAGGTGATCGATCACGGCGGCCGCCGCTGGACCGTGCTGAAGCAGCAGATCATCACGCCCGGCAAAGGCGGCGCGTTCATTCAGGTCGAGATGCGCGACCTCAAGACGGGCAACAAAACCAACGAGCGCTGGCGCACCGCCGACACCGTCGAGCGGCTGCAGACCTCCGAGAAGGAGTACACCTACTCCTATACTGAGGGTGACAACATCGTACTGATGGACCCCGAGAGCTTCGAGCAGACGCACATTCCGCTCGATCTCCTCGGCGACCTCGCGCCGTTCCTGCAGGATAACATGCAGGTAACGGTCGACATGGTCGAAGCCGACCCGGTCGGCATCCGGCTGCCGTCCACGGTGGTTCTCGAAGTCGTCGAAGCCGACCCGGTGGTCAAAGGGCAGACGGCGACCAGCTCCTACAAGCCCGCCAAGCTCAGCAACGGCGTGAAGACGCAGGTGCCGCCCTTCGTCGAGGCGGGCGAGCGCATCGTGGTCCGCACCGAGGATGCCAGCTACGTCGAGCGGGCCAAGAGCTGAACGCTGCCTCGCTGAGGCGACGACGCGTCAAAGGATAGATTGCAATGGCTCTCCGCCTCTCGCCGCAGATGACCGTCATGCAGAACGCGGCGCAGAAGGCCGCACGCCGCCTGCTGCGCGACTTCTCCGAGGTCGAGCAGTTGCAGGTCAGCGTCAAGGGCCCGTCCGACTTCGTCAGCCAGGCCGATATCCGCGCCGAACAGACCGTCCGCGAGGAACTGACCCGGGCGCGCCCGGGATACGCCTTCCTGATGGAGGAGAGCGGCGCGAGCGGGGCCGCCGATTGGACGCATCGCTGGGTCGTGGACCCGCTCGACGGCACCACGAACTTCCTGCACGGCGTGCCGCAATGGTGCATCTCGATCGCGCTCGAGCAGCGTAGAGTCGACGGATCGACGGAGATCAGCGCCGGGGTCATCTACAACCCGGTGGTCGACGAGATGTTCTGGGCCGAGCGCGGCGCCGGCGCCTATCTGAACGAGCGCCGGCTGCGTGTTGCCGCCCGCCGCGAGATCAAGGATGCGCTGTTCGCGACCGGCATCCCGTTTGCCGCCGTCAGCGCTCCCCGCCGCCTCGCGTTCGCCCGCACGCTCGGGACGCTGATGCCGCAGGTCGCTGGCATCCGCCGTTTCGGGGCCGCCGCGCTGGACCTGGCTTGGGTCGCCGCGGGCCGCTACGATGGGTATTGGGAGTTGGGGCTGAAACCGTGGGACATGGCGGCCGGGATGCTTATCGTGCGCGAGGCCGGCGGGTTCGTCACCGACGCGGCGGGTCAGGAAGCCGTCATGCAGGAGGCAGCGGGCAACGACATCGTCGCCGCCAATCCGCATCTGCACGGGCGTCTGCTGGAAGTCGTCTCCGATGGCGTGTCGGCCGCCGAGGGCCGCGCAGCCTGATGCGGGCGGTCCCGGTGCTGCTGGCCGGGTTGCTGCTGCCGCTTTCGCCCGTCCGGGCCCAAGTGACCACCAACGATAGCGCGCTCGATTCGCTCGGCCCCAGGCCGGCCATGCGGCACGCGGCGCCCCGCCGCGCCGTGGTCCGGCACGCGGCGCCCACTTCTCACCCGACGCCGTCCGCCACCCCGCCAGCCGAGACGGTCCTGCCGGCAAAACCGGCCGCGCCGGCGAAACCCGTCAAGCCGGCAAAGCCCGAAATACCGGTCAGCCCGCCCGCCATTCTCGCCATTCCGCCGGCCGTGGCCGTCCCGCTCGCCCATCCGCCGCCTCCGCCGGTCGTGCCGCTGGCCGACGATGCGCCGGGCGCAGTCCGGCCGATCGAGAACGGGGTCCGCGTCACCTTCGGCCCCGACCGGTCGGACATGAGCCCCACCACCGCGGCCGCCTTGGCGCGCTTTGCCCAAACCCTCAAGGGCCAAACCACCACGGGCATCAACGTCTTCGCCTATGCTGCCGGCAGCCCCGACGATCCGTCCAACCCGCGCCGGCTCTCGCTGCAGCGCGCGCTCGCGGCGCGGGCGGTACTGTTGCAGGCCGGCATCCCGAGCCCGCGGATCTACCCGCGCGCGCTCGGTCCGGCGGGCGGCGATGAGCCGGACCGGGTCGATGTGGTCATCGGCACGTCGACACCGCCGGCCGTAGGCGAACACGAATGACCAAGCCGACCAGCTACCTCATCCGGATGCTGGCCTTTCTGGTGATCGTCCTCATCATCGCCGGGCTGCTGTCTGGCGCGCTGGTCACGGCTTTCGTCAGCAACCCGCTGCTCAACACGCTCATCCTGCTCGTGCTGCTGGCCGGCATAGCTTGGACGCTGACCCAAGTGACCCGGCTCACGCCGGAGGTCCAGTGGGTCGAGACGTTCCAAACCGCCCGAGGCCGCCTGGCCGGACTCGCTGCGCCTCGCCTGCTCGCGCCAATGGCGAGCATGCTGGCCGCCCGTCACACCAGGGGGCGCGAGGGCCAGGAGCGTTTCACCCTCTCCGCCCCCGCCATGCGGAGCCTGCTGGACGGTCTCGCGAGCCGGCTCGACGAGGGCCGGGAGATCTCGCGCTACCTCACGGGCTTGCTGATCTTCCTCGGGCTGCTCGGCACGTTCTGGGGCCTTCTACTGACGGTCGCCTCCGTGTCGGACGTGATCAGCAGCATGACGGTGGGGTCGGGTGACCTCAACGCCCTGTTCGAGCAGTTGAAATCCGGTCTCGGACGGCCGCTGAAGGGAATGGGCACGGCGTTCTCCGCCAGTATGTTCGGCCTGTCCGGCGCCCTGGTTCTCGGCTTCCTCGACCTGACCGCGGGACAGGCGCAAAACCGCTTCTTCAATGAACTCGAGGAATGGCTCGCCGGGCTGACCCGGCTCTCCTCCGGGGCGCTCGGCGGCGACGGCGAGGGCGGCTCCGTGCCCGTCTACGTGCAGGCGCTGCTCGAGACCACGGCCGAGAACATGGAAGGTTTGCAGAGCGTGCTCAGCCGCGGCGAGGAGGGGCGGATCCAGGCGAACCAGGCCATCGTCTCGCTGACGGAGAAGATCGCAACCCTGTCCGACACCATGCGGGCCAGCCAGCAGCTGATGCTGCGGATTGCCGAAACGCAGGCCCAGCTCGCGCCAGCGCTGCAGCGCCTGGGCGAGCCGCGGCGGAACGAGGATGCGGAGGCGATGCGCGCCCACATGCGCAATATCGAGCAGGCCCTCCAGCGCTTGCTGAGCGAGAGCGAGCAGGGGCGGCTGCAATCGACGGCCGAACTGCGCAGCGACCTGCGCGTGCTCACCCGCACGATCGCCGCCATCGCCGAGGGCCAGCCTCAATGACGCCCCGCTAGCCCATGCCGCGGTCGCGCCGTCGCGGGGCGTCGGAGGAGCTGAACCCGTGGCCGGGCTACGTGGACGCGCTGTCCACGCTGCTCATGGTCATCATCTTCGTCCTGTTGGTCTTCGTGCTCGCACAGGCGTTCCTGTCCGTGGCGCTGAGCGGGCGCGACCGCGCGCTCGACAGGCTGAACCGGCAGGTCGCGGAGCTGTCCGACATGCTGTCCCTCGAGCGCAGCCAGGTCGGCGAGCTGCAGCTTTCCTCGGCATCGCTGCGCCGCGATCTCGCCGCCAGCAACGCGGCGCGCGACCAGCTCACCCGAGACCTGGTTGGGCTGCGCGCCGATGCGGCGAAGGCGCAAGCCGACCGTGACACGCTGCGCACCGAGCGCGACCGGCTGACGGCCAGGCTCGCCGACGCGGAGGTGCAGGCCCAGTCCGCCCTGGCGCGCAATACGCAACTGCAGAAACGGATCGATGATTCGGCCGGGCGCACCGATGCCGCGGGCCAAGAGACGGCGATCATTGCAGGCCAGCTCGCCGAGGCCAAGCGCCAACTTGCGCAAGCCCGTACCGAGCGCGCCGCCGCGCAAGCCGAGCTCGACCGAACCGTGCAGGCAGACCGGGCCACGATCGAGGCCAAGCTCGCCGACGTCGCGCGGCTCAACAACCAGCTCACGACCCTGACCGCGCTGCGCGATGAGCTGGAAAAGCAGGTGAAGGACGCAGCGTCCCGCGCCACCACCGACGAGCAGCGCCGCCAGGCCCTTGCCGCGCAGCTCGCGGAGTCGGAGAAGCTCGGCGAGACCGCCCGTGCGCAGATCTCGCTGCTCAACCAGCAGATGGCCGCGCTGCGCCAGCAAATGCAGCAGGTCTCGGCGGCGCTCGACATCGCCGAGGCGGCGGGGCGGGACGACAAGGCGCAGATCGCCAATTTGAGCACGCGCCTGAACACCGCGCTGGCCTCGAAGGTGGAAGAGCTGCAGCGCTACCGCAGCGAGTTCTTCGGCAAGCTGCGCGAGGTGCTGCAGAACCGGCAGGACATCCAGGTGGTCGGCGACCGGTTCGTGTTCCAGAGCGAGGTGCTGTTCCCGGCCGGCAGCGCCGACCTGTCGGCCTCCGGCCAGGATCAGATCAAGCAGCTCGCCGGCACGCTGAAACAGATCGCGGCCGAAATCCCGAAGGATGTCAATTGGTTGCTGCGGGTCGACGGCCACGCCGACAAACAGCCCCGCCGCAGCGGCGACGCCGGTAACTGGGAGCTGTCGGCGCAGCGGGCGATCAACGTCGTCAAGCTGCTGGTCGAGGAGGGCATCCCCGCCAACCGGCTCGCCGCGACCGGCTTCGGCGAGTATCAGCCGCTCGACCCGGCCGACACACCCGCCGCCTACGCCCGCAACCGCCGCATCGAATTGCGGCTGACAGACCGATAGGACACCATGATCGAAGGCGCCCGCACGCCCCTCCCGCTCGACCTCTCAGACCTGCGCGTCGCCATTACGGCGGGAGCCGGCGGTATCGGCCGGGTGATCGCCGATAGTTTCGCGGCGTGTGGCGCCCGCGTGTTCGTCTCCGACGTCGATGAGGCCGGGTTGGCCGCGTGCGGCCATCCAGGCATGCGCGCCGATGCCGGCCGGGTCGCCGACCTCGAGGCGTTCATGGACGGCACCTTGAGCGCGCTCGGCGGGCTGGATGTGCTGGTCAACAATGCCGGGATCGCCGGTCCCACGGCGCGGGTCGAGGACGTGACGCCCGAGCAGCTCGACGCGACGCTGCAGATCGACATCGCGTCCATGTTCCACTGCGCCCGTCGCGCTGTGCCGGAACTGCGTAAAGCCGGCGGCGGCAGCATCGTTAACCTCAGCTCGGCCGCCGGCAAATTCGGCTTTCCGCTCCGGAGCCCCTATTCGGCGGCCAAATGGGGCGTGATCGGCTTCACCCGGACGCTGGCGATGGAACTCGGGCCCGACGGCATCCGCGTCAACGCGATCCTGCCCGGGCTCGTCGAGGGTCCGCGTATTCGCAGCGTGCTGCGCAACAAGGCGGCAGCAGCCGGGGTCAGCGACAACGAGCAGACCGAGCGCGCGCTGCAAGCCGTCAGCCTGCGCTGCTTCGTGACCCAGCAGGACATCGCCAACATGGCGCTCTATCTCTGTAGCCCTTTCGGCGCGACCATTAGCGGCCAGGCACTCAGCGTGGACGGCGGCATGGAGTCGCTCGTTTAAGCGACGCCATCCTGGCGCGTCTGGAAACGGGAGCAGAACCGCATAGCGCAAAGTTGGCGCGACCCGCGGATCGGATCGCGCCGAT